>JBMNUE010000023.1:0-17842 GCA_050946095.1 Christensenellales bacterium | reverse complement strand
GCCATAATGGGCAATAAGGCAAATATAAGAAATGCTGCAAGCGCACGCTTCATAGCACACCTCCTTTTTAAAAAAATATACCATTAAAAAGCCAAATCGTCAATATAAATAAATCGTTTTGTATTATGTTTGTAATTTTTTAGAAATTAAAAAGCCCGGCCTTAGCCGAGCTTTGTTGTGCTAAATTCACTTATGGTCTACGCTGTACATATGGCGAATGAGCTCTACAGTCTTGTTGCTGTAACCCCATTCATTGTCGTACCAAGCGATAAGTTTTACGAAATGATCGTTAAGACCTATGCCCGCTGTGGCGTCATAAATGCTGGTGTGCGGATCATGCAGGAAGTCGGAAGATACTACTGCGTCTTCCGTGTAGCCTATTATGCCCTTCCAATTCGGGTCTTCGCTTGCTTCTTTCATGGTTTTGTTTATTTCTTCCATTGTGGCAGGTTTTTCAAGCTTGCATGTAAGGTCTACCACGGATACGTTTATAGTGGGCACCCTAAATGACATGCCTGTGAGTTTGCCGTTTAATTCCGGTATAACAACGCCAACAGCTTTTGCAGCGCCTGTTGAAGACGGAATAATGTTTGCGGAAGCCGCTCTGCCGCCGCGCCAGTCTTTCTTTGAGGGGCCGTCAACCGTTTTCTGTGTGGCCGTGGTTGCGTGAACTGTAGTCATAAGCCCTTCTACAATGCCGTACTTGTCATGCAGCACTTTTGCCAAAGGCGCCAAGCAGTTTGTGGTGCAGCTTGCGTTTGAAACGACATTCATATCGCTCTTATATTCTTTGTGGTTTACGCCCATAACGAACATGGGTGTTTCCTTGTCCTTAGCAGGAGCGGATATAACAACCTTTTTTGCGCCATGCTTAAAGTGGGCAGAAGATTTTTCTGTTGTCGTGTTTATGCCGGTTGCTTCTACTATGTATTCCGCGCCGCTTTCGTTCCAAGGTATATCGGAAGCGTCCATTATGGCATAGGCTTTAACTTCTTTGCCGTTGATAGTTAAGGTGTTGGTTTCAGTGTTTGCAGAAATGTCCGCCTTGAACTGTCCCTGTGCGCTGTCATAGCGGAGCATATATGCCATATAGTCTACACTGATGAAAGGGTCATTTATAGCAACGACCTGAACATCGTCAAAATTTTCAATGGTTGCACGTAAGACAAGTCTTCCAATGCGTCCAAATCCGTTGATACCGATTTTAATCATAGTTTACCTCCTAAATTTTCTAAGGCTTTAGCCTTAATGATTATAACAACTGATTTACATTTTATCAAGTACGGCAAGGAAATAAAACCTCCATATTTGCCATGCGGGCAGTTTTTGTCCCTGCGGGCAGTTTTCAAGCTTTATGCGCAGACCGCATTAAATTTATTTTTTCATACCCTTGCTTGACACAAAGCCGGTTATTAGATATAATTCGCTTCGTACTTAGGGGCATGGTGTAATGGCAACACGTGGGTCTCCAAAACCTTTGTTGAGAGTTCGAGTCTTTCTGCCCCTGCCAAAGAGAAGCCTGGAAATCATTGAAGATTCCAGGCTTTTATTATTCCCAGGCTTTTATTATTCCAAAATAGATTTTCACACTTACTTTTAACCTTTACATATTAATTACATGCAAAAGCTTCCATCCTGCTCGCACTGTCTCTCTTACTCTCATCCACTCTTAATAGTGCAAACCTCGAGAGCAGTTATTAGGTTATTCCAAAGCTAAACTCTTTGTAGTCTCTCACCGCAAATTGGCAGTATACCCGATATACGAAAAAAGAGAACCGATATAAATTCATCGATTCTCTCAATCTTTAATCAATAGATATTTACAATTATATTATAAAATATCGACTTATATCTTAATATCAGTTGCAATGCAGCTGCCAAGGAAAGCTAACGCCGTACCTTGATGCTAATAAACTATTTTTTTTCGTTTATTAAATCCTGCAGCATCTCATACGCTTCTTTGTCGGTATATCCTTCGTGCACAATTTTGCTTACGCACATTGCCATCTCAACCGCATAATTGCTTTGGAAAATATTGCGTCCCATATCAACGCCTCTAGCACCACCCTGTATAGAGTTGTATGCGAGAGTTAGGGCGTCTTTTTCAGGAAGCTTCTTGCCACCTGCTACAACAATTGGCACAGGGCAGGCAGCAACAACTTCTTCAAAATTCTCACAATAATAGGTTTTAACAATATGTGCGCCCATTTCGGCAACTATACGCGTTGCGAGTTTAAAGAAGCGATCCGTTCGCTCCATCTGTTTGCCTACTGCGATAACACCAAGTGTAGGAATGCTGTATTTATAGCCTGCGTTAATTACTTTGGAAAGGTTATCTATGCTGGACAGCTGTCCATCAGCACCTATAAAGGTCTGCACGGCCATACAGTCGGCATTCATTCTGATAGCGTCTTCTATATCAACCGCGACTATTTCATGGCTTAAGTCATCATTTAACATCGATGAACCAGACGAGACTCTCAGGGCAATTCCTTTCCTGTTCTCAGGCGGAACGCAGCTACGCAAAGCACCGCGGGTCGCCATTAGTACATCCACATGAGGCAGAAGCTTTGGAATTACCAAATCCAAACGCTCAAGACCGGATGTGGAGCCCATAAAATAGCCGTGGTCAAATGCAAACATTACAGTGTTCCCGCTTACTGGGCTAAAGATATTGGACAGGTGTTTTTTCATACCCCAATCCACGCTGTTTGCACCCTTTATATAAAAGCCGTTTTGATTGGCAAAAGGCTGGTCTAATTTATAATCTTTCGCAATTTTTTGTCCGTCTAAATCCGCCATATTTCCTCCTCATCTTTCTTAAAAATGGGTAGAACCTGGGTTCTACCCATCAAATTAATTTCTAATAATATTAGAAATTATAGTTGTCCATGTTTTCAATTGTAAAGACTGTTCTTTCGGGCAGCAGAACCACGCCGCTGTCTTCCGCAGTGTAAGCATCAGGATCTAACACTGTGTTTGGATGCACCTCGAGTTCTCCTATGCCGGGTATGTCTACTTTATCTCCAACCTTTAGAGTGTTTCCGCTTGCAATGTAGTATGCCATATAGCAGCCAATTGCACCCTGAATTTGGCAGTCCCACAGTCCCCAGCGTTCTAAAACGCCTGCTCTGCAGTAGTCTTTCATAGAGTTGGGAGATGCAAAACCAGTTATAGAAATCTTATCCTTGTCCAATCCCAGGTTTTGCGCGGCCTGCGCTTGTCCTGGGAGCGCGGTTGAGTCGTTGCAAATTATACCGTCAAGATCCGGATGTGCGGAAAGCACAGCTTCTCCTACTGTAATAGCTTTTTCCGCGTCCTGCTCAGAATAGTAGTTATCAGGCGCCACATTTACCCAGTTGGGATATTTTTCGCTGATATATGCTTCGCCCGCTACATGCCAAGAATTCTGGTCAGTAACGGTTGCCTGTGAATAGTGCCAGCAGTATTTAATCTCATCTTCGTTGACGTTTTTGCCGCGATTAGTGAGCGATTCTGCGAGCATATCAACAAGCATTTGCCCTAACTGTTCTGGAGTTCCTTGTGAAACCATAACAGTACGCGCGTCTGCAGAAACATCCGAATCCCAAGTGGTAACAGCAAGACCAGCATTTTTAGCTTCTTTCATTACATCATCAAGACCTGTTGCATCAACAGATGATACACATATAGCATCCATGCCTTGGTTGATTGCATTGTTTATAACCGCCACCTGGTTTGCAACTGAGGCTTCGGGGCTGCCGTCATATTTTACGGTAAATCCCCATTCTTTTGCGAATTTCTGCGCGCCATCATTGGCTGATTCGAAAAACGCGTTGCCAGTAAGCTTAGGAATAAACACAACCGTGATATCCTGAGCGAGCGTAGGTACTGCAAGCGCAAAAATCATTAGCACCGCAAGTAGAGTTGATAGATACTTTTTCATGACTTTCCTCCTATTATTTTTTATATATTTACGCATCATACAAATGCGCATGGAGCAATATTATTGTATTTGTTACTTCATGTTTTTTACTAAAGATTTGCGCTTAAAGAAAGACATAATCCTGTCGTTTGAACCTATGGAACGCACCGCAACGGAAACCACTAGCAATATTCCTACCGGAATATCCAAGTACTGTGTATTCATACCTGACATAGAAAGCCCAAATCTTAATATACCTATTACAAGAGAGGCAAGCGCAGTGCCTATTATGTTTCCTTTCCCTCCAAGATTGCTTGTTCCTCCAAGAACGACTGCCGTAATAATAGGCATTGTCAGTTCTTTTCCCAAATCTGTTTTAGCAGTTCCAAGATAGCTTGTAAGCATGATACCAGCCAGTGCGGCGCTTACGCCTGAAAGGATATATGTGCTCATGACTATTTTTCTTGTATGTATACCGCAATACTCTGCAGCATTCCTATTAACCCCGCACAAAAAAACTTTTCTGCCGTATTTGGTCTTATGCAGCAGGAAATAAGCGATTATTGTAAGTATAATAAACATTATTAACTGGTATGGCACAACACCAAATATTCTTCCCTTTGTAATAGCCAGGAAAGCTTGGGGGAAACCTGCAATACCTTTATAAACCTCAATCGTTGAAAGATTGGAAACTACCAATGCAAGCCCTGAATAAAGGAATGAACCGCCCAAGGTTACAACCATTGGTTGCACATCAGTGTACGCTATTAGGAATCCGCTGAAAGCGCCTGCGACAGCACCAATAATAATGCCCATTATACAGGCCACCCATATGTTTACACCGTAGTCATTCCACATAACACCAATAGAAATGGAAGTTAATCCCACTATTGAGCCGGCTTGTATATCCATTCCTCCGGTAATTAAAACAAAAGTTACAAAAAGCGAAATTATACATATAGAAAAGAAGTCGTTAATGCTGCCAAACAACACACGCGGCTTTAAAAATCGCGGGTTTATTTTACCGAAAACAACTATTTCCAAAATAAGAATTATTGCCAGGGCGAATTCCCAACGAAATACAGTTTTTTTAAAATGGTTTTTCATCAGTTGTTTTCTCCTATTTTTACTGCTGTTCGTGTTTGCAAACGTTGATGTCTTGCTTTTGTTGCGGTACGCTTTTGCATAACTGCGTCAAAAACCACGATAATAATAAGCAAGCAACCGGTTATTGTGTTATCGTAATCAGAAGATAAGCCTATAAAAACCAGCACTCTGCTTATTGATGCCATAATTACAGAGCCTATTGCTGCGCCTATTACAGAACCTACCCCGCCCGACATGCTTATGCCGCCTAAAACGCATGCGGCAATTACTTTCATTTCGTAGCCATTGCCTGAAATAGGCGTTACAAAACCCACGCGGCTTGCGTATATTATTCCCCCAATAGCGCTAAACATTCCGCATATTACATATGCCCATAATTTTGTCGCAGTTACCGGCAAACCGAGCAATATAGAACCATCTACATTATCTCCAACCGCCGCAAAGTTTTTGCCGTATTTTGTATAATTTAAAAATAGATGCATAATAACAGTTATCGCCAAAACAGAAAAATATACAGCAGTTATGTTAGTGCCTAAAAATTTTGCTTGAGATAAATATTTAAATTCATAGGGCAGGTTTTCTATCCATTTACCATCGCTATATACATAAATTAGACCTCTTACTATGCTGTTGACACCTAAAGTCATTATTATTGAAGGTACTTTTAACACAGCTACACCAAAACCGTTTATTAAGCCTATAAAAGCCCCTAAAGCTATAGAGGCAAGAAAAGCAACCGGTAAAAAGGCGCCATCTCTAACCATTGTTGCTGTAATAGCAGCAGACATGCCAAGTGTAGCGCCTACCGAAACATCTATTTCGCCAGTCAATATAACAACTGCTATGCCGATCGCAACCATGGTATAAACAACACTTGAGTTTAGAGATAGAGTAATATTTGCAGGATTTAAGAAATTAGGGTTTATTGCGCCAACCACTAAAAATATAAGCACCAAAAAAACTATTGAGGTTAGCTCTCTTAAATGTATTAACTTATTGAAAAATCTTTTTACTATGCAAGAACTATTTTTTGAAGCCATGCTGATTATTTGCTCCCTTCTGTCATACCGAATGCTGCAGCCATAAGCGCATCGTGTGTAACTTCGCTGCGATCAAATTCAGCAACTAACCTGCCGGAATACATGGTAATTATCCTGTCGCTTAGTTCAACGACCTCTTCCATATCTGACGATATAATTACAATAGCCAGGCCCTGCGAACGAAGCTGATTGATAATACTGTAAACATCAGCCCTTGCAGCGGCATCTATTCCCCTTGTAGGTTCATCAAGAATTAGCAATTTGGGCTTTGTGGCTATGGATCTTCCTATTATTACCTTTTGTTGGTTGCCGCCTGAAAGCGAACTCATAATCTGATTTGAGCCTGTAATTTTAGTTCTAAAAGATTCAACGAAATAATCGGTGATTTCTTTTTCTTTCTTCTTATCTAATACGCTTTTGCAAAATGTGTCTAAGCATGAAGCGGTTGTGTTTTCAGCCACGGTGCTTATGCGGAACAAACCGTTTAAAAACCTGTCTTCAGGCACATAATTAAGACCTAGGCACATCATTTCATGCGTTCCAAGGCCTGTAACATTTTTACCTTCAAGGTAAACATTTCCGCTTATTATAGTATCTTTACCAAAAATGGTTGTTGCAAGTTCAGTCCTGCCTGCACCAACTATCCCAGCTATGCCCAGTATTTCTCCGGGATATACTTCAAAGCTTATGTCGGAAAAACCGTAGCCAGTTAATTTATCCAGCTTTAGAACAGGTTGACAGCCTCTGTCTATATCGCATGCAACAAACTGGTTTGCTTGATATTCAACGTTTGGCGGCAAGAGACCTCTAACTAACGTTTCGTGGTCTACATTTTGTATCGGCGATTCGACTGTAATTTTACCATCAGACATTATCACTACCCTATCTGCTATCTCAAATACCTCGTTTAAACGGTGAGTGATAAAAACAATGCTTAAGTTTTGCCTTTTTAAATGCTTTATTACTCTAAATAGGTCCCTAACTTCTTTAAATGTAAGCGAGCTTGTAGGTTCATCAAAAATAAGTAGCTTAGATTGTCGCATCAATCCACGTAAAATTTCAACAAGCTGCTGTTCTGCTATCGATAAAGTTAAAGCTTTTCGTTTTAAGTTGAGGTCCCAGCCTACATTTTTTAAGATTTCCCTAAGTTTTTTCTTAAGTTCGGATTTATTGCCGTCTATGCCGATTATTATATTTTCTTCAACCGTCATGTTAGGAAACAACATGGGTTCTTGCGGCACAAGATAAATTCCGTTTGAAATAGCAACAGAAGGTTTGTTTATTTTTATCTCATCGCCTTCTATATAACATACACCGGAATCAGCTTGATAAATACCCATTATGATTTTCATAAGAGTACTTTTGCCAGCGCCGTTTCCTCCTATTAGCGCCAGCACTTCACCGGGTAAAAAATCAATATCAATACCTTTTAGCACCTGATTGCTTCCGAATGACTTAAAACATTGTTTTACAGAAACAGTAGGTATTTTGATTGGATTTGTTTTAGATGCAACCATTCTTCTCCCCCAAAACGAAACAAAAATACTATCTAATAAGTTTACTATATGCTACCGCACACCTAAACATTTGTCAAGTGATTTGAACTTTTATCGCAAAATAAATTTGCTCCATGTTGTTAAACAACATAAAAATGTGTAAAAAAGCCAATTACAAGCCTTTAAGCACGCTTTTTCATGTGTTGACATCCATTAAAATCAATGGTAAACTTTTATATATCAAACAAATGTTTTTCTCGTTTACTTTTGTAAGAGAATTTGAGAGGTTTTATGGAATCCACTAAATTTGACAGTATAATAATGGAAAAAATAGTTTGGTACTATTATTTTGAAGACCTTACACAAAGCGAAATTGCAGACTTGCTCGGTATAACAAGAGCGCGTGTAATCAAGCTGCTTAATATTGCAAAGAAAACCGGCGTAATTCAGTTTAAGCTAAAAAAAGGCAGTAACAAAAGGATAAATCTATATAAACAGTTAATTGATACGTTTAAATTAAAAGATGTATTGTTAATTCCAGAAGTACCCAAAGAAAAAGATTTAAATACTAGCATCGCACAGGCTGCGGCAATGTATATAAACGATATTATTCCGCAAGACGGAATAATAAATATAGGATATGGCGATACTCCGAGCAAGGTTCTTAATCATTTAGCTACAATGGCTCAAAAGCCAATTTCTTGCGTTTCTTTAACAGGGGGAGTAAGCTACTACCTACCGGACACAAAAAGCGGTATATTCAATGCAAAGCTATATCTCATGCCATTTCCGCTGCTATGCGCTTCAAAAGAGATGGCAAGCGCCATGCAAAACGAGTCCGCTTTTACCGATATTGTACGAATGATATCCTTATCCTCTGTTAGCGTTGTTGGCATAGGCGCCATGAATGAATCCGCTACAGTAATCAAATCAGGAATATTAAGTTTAAAGGATCTAAACTTTCTTAAAATGAAGGGCGCCGTAGGCGATGTTCTCTGTCATTTTATAGATAAAAATGGAGATATAGTTGAAAACTCTATAGAAGAAAGCCTTATAGCAATTTCACTAGGCATGCTCAAACAAATGCAAAACGTTATTGCCGTAGCCGGTGGAGAGAAAAAAGTTCAGGCTATATATTCTGCTTTGGTTGGCGGATATTTTGATATATTAATAACTGACGAAAAAACAGCGGAGCATCTTATAACTCTAGACGAATTGAACAATAAAACAAGCAAGGAGGGTTTTATTTGAATAAGTATTTAATGGCGCTGGACGCAGGCACAGGCAGTGTACGAGCCGTTCTTTTTGATTTGCACGGAAATCAAATATCTTGTTGCCAGCAAGAATGGACTCATTCGGAAGATCCAAGATATCCCGGGAGCATGGATTTTGACTGGGTACTGAATTGGAAGTTAGCAAGCGGTTGCATTAGCAATGTTATAAAAAATGCCGGTATTGCAAAAACAGAAATTGCCGCTGTGAGCACTACTTGTATGCGTGAAGGCATAGTTTTATACGATGAAAACGGCAATGAAATTTGGGCATGCGCAAATGTAGATGCCAGAAGCAATGATGAGGTCGGCGAACTTATATCTAAGAATCCCGATATGGAAAAAGAAATATATAAAATCTCCGGTCAAACTTATGCCTTGGGAGCGCTACCCAGATTATTATGGGTAAAAAATAAACAGCCTGAAATTTATAGAAAAGCAAAATTCGTATCGATGTTTAATGACTGGCTTATATATAAACTAACCGGCGTATTAGCTACCGAGCCCAGCAATGGAAGCACCACAGGCATATTTGACTTAAAAACTAGAAAATGGGATCCTTCCATTGCAGAGCGCTGCGGTTTAAGAACTGATATTTATCCTAAAGTTGTTGAGTGCGGAACACATATAGCAAATGTTACCAGTAAGGCAGAAAAGGAAACAGGACTGCTGAAAGGCACTCCGGTAGTAGTAGGCGGAGGCGATGCCCAGTTAGGCTCAATAGGGGTAGGTGTTGTAGAAGACAATCAAGCAGCCATATTTGGAGGCAGTTTTTGGCAATATGAATATAATACAGCCATAGGAAAAACAGACGATAAATGCAGAGTCAGGGTAAACTGTCATGCCGTTCCTGAAATGTGGCAATATGAAGCTTTGGCGTTTAAGCCTGGTATGGTTATGCGCTGGTACAGGGATGCCTTTGGACAATACGAAAAAGAACTTGCCAAGAAAACTGGAAAAGACGCTTACGACATAATGAATGAAAAAGCCGCCGATATTCCGGCAGGATGCTACGGCATGATGTGCACTTTTAGCGATGTTATGAATTTTATTAACTGGCGCCATGCTTCGCCTTCTTTTTTAAACTTCGATTTTGACCCTAAAAAATATAACAAATACACTTTTTATAAGGCGATAATGGAAAACACAGCGCTAGTAACTTACGGGCACTTGAAATTGGTTAAGGAAGCAACTGGAAAACAGCCAGAAAGTGTTGTGTTTGCCGGCGGCGCTTCAAAAAGCGAACTTTGGTGCCAAATTTTATCGGATACACTGGGAATTCCAGTTCATGTGCCAACGGTAAAAGAAGCAACAGCATTAGGCTGCAGCATACTTGCCGGATATGGCGTTGGCTTATATCCGGACATTTCGCAAACCAGCAAAAAGCTTGTTAAATGGGATTCTGTATTTCATCCAAACGCGGATAATCATAAAATATATATGAAAATGTATGATAAATGGGTGGAAGTTTATAAAAACCAGTTAGAATTAAGTAATTCCGGTCTGACCAATCATATGTGGAAAGCACCTGGTTTAAAATAAAGAAAAGAAATAGGAGGAATTTATGTTTATTTTACACGAAAATGACAAAGAATATAGGTTTGGCGACAGCGGGCCAAAATACCTTATGAAAGGTCCAAGATCAAATTTTGCTTTGGTAAGGTTTAATCCCGGGGAAGATTTTGCTCCGCATTACCACGAAATAATGGAAGAAAATTTTTTCATATTAGAAGGTGAAGTAGACATCGAAGTAGATGGAGTTGTACACCATTTAAAAGAAGGTCAGTTTATACATATAGAGCCAAATGAAGTTCATTATGTGCACAACAGATACGATAAGCCAGTAAAAATGGTATCTACACTTGCTCCTTTCCAAAAAAAGGATAAAATTGAATTAGAAAGAGATAAATAATCTGATTTCTAAGTATATCGAATTTGAAAATTTAGAACGACAAAATTTTCGCAGATTAAAACGAAAATTTTTGTCGTTCTTTTATCAAGTCCGAAATCTTGAAAGCACTGTCCCTATATGTGCTGGAATCAAACATTTCGGCTTATAGTAGAAAGTTAGGATCTTTTTATTTAAATAATTCCTTGGCATTATCTTCGCCGTAAAATCTCGTCTTTTTAAATAGATAGCATATGTATTATCAAGAATTAAAGCTGCCTTCTAAAAACGACGAATTTGACATACTCTTTTCATTTTAGCTAAATACTAATAAGCGAAATCTTTTTATCCGATATTACAAATGCTGCAAGCTTAAGTAATGTATCAACATTCACCACGGTTTTATCAGACCATTGCGAAACGATAATCGAATGGCTGTTTTATTTTAATACTTGCACGAAGTTACAAAAAGGATAGTTCTATAAAAACCGATGTCGTGGCAATACATTTTGCCACCGCCCCAGCTAAACATAGAAATCCGACAGCATACTCTATATGCAGTCGGAATCTTCCTTAACCAAGAGTACTATTTGAGTCTGGTTACAACGTACCCGATAGAATAATCTGAGGAGACTGGTTGGTAACCAAAACGCACTTGAGAAAAAATTGCTTAAATATCTAACAAACAGGCGGCATAAAATGAAAGCAGATACCAAATTTACAAATTAGATTTAACAGTATCGTTTTCCCAATCTATTTGGCAGTTTCTTTAGCGGTTTCCGGTTTATTATCGGCATTGTCGGGGTGTTCTGCATTTTTAGGTTTTTTTTGGGCTTTAGCGCGCTGCTGTCTTCGTATTTCAGCGTCTGATTCAAGCACCACCTTGCATATGTTAGCAAGCACCGGGCCTACTATAAGCCCTAAGAAACCCATTAGCTTCATTCCTACGTACATACTTAGCATGGTTATAAGGGGGTAAAGGCCGAGCTTGTGCCCCACCACGCGCGGCTCTATTACCTGCCGCAAAGCCACTACGGCAATGTACAGGCCTTCTAACTTAAGGCCAAGCGCTATATTTCCCGCAAATAAGTTAAAAATACCCCAAGGTATAAGCACCGTGCCAGCGCCTACAATTGGGAGCACATCTATAACGCCTATAGCTATGCCGGCCACAAGGGCATAGTCTACTCCAAATATATAAAAGCCTATTATAAGCATAATCATAACGCAGAAAGATACAAATATCTGCGCGCGTATCTGCTGGCCTACGGCGTACCAAACGCTGTCTGAAAGAGCGTTCGCCCTGTGCACAACGCCGTGCGGCAGAAGCTTTTCAAAATATCTTCTTATTTTTTCTTTATCGCTCACAAAATAGTATGAAGACATTATGGTCATAACTACAAACAATATTGCTTTAGGGAGCGCTTTTACAACATTTATTGTGCTGTTTGCAACGGTGGGCGTTGCTTTGCCTATAAAGTTGCGCACATATTCTAAAATGCTGTCGTTGGCTTGGTTAATCAGCAGGTTTAATTTTTCCTGAATGCCGTTTTTATTCGCAGGGTTTGCCTTTTGGCCCCATTCATGCATTATGTTTTCTATATAGTCCAAAATATCCGGCAGAGCTTTGATAAGCTTTTCAAGCTCTGCATAAATCTGCTTAAAAAGCAGAGAGAAAAGAAAGCCTATAATGCCATAAACCAATAGCATTGACAGGCCTAAAGCTATTTTTTTGCCGCAGCGCAGCTTTGAAAAAGCTCCCGAAATAAGCTTTACAATAGGGTTCATTATAAGAGCAAACAAAAAACCCAGCAGGAACGGCCACAGATATTTAAGCAATCCAAATATCGCAAAAGATACTAAAAATACACAGCATACCAAAAATATTTTACGAGGTAAATCGTCGTACCGCTCATCAAGGGCGCGTATTTTTTCTTTTAAGGGCATATTGCCTCCCAGGTTTTATTTGCCAACACAAAAGTTTTGGAATATAGAGTCTATTACGTCTTCCGTTACATGGCTTCCGCTTATCGCGCCAAGGCTGTTAAGAGCCGCCTGCACATGCACGGCGCATAGGTCTAAGCTTATATTGTCTTTAAATGCTTCCGAAGCTTCAAAAAGGTTTTCGCTTGCTTTGAGCGCCAGTTTTACATGCCGCTGCAAAGAAAGCTCGCTGTCCTGCACGCCGTCTATATTTTGCAGTATACCTTGGCGTATATTGTCTATGCCTTCCCCAGTGTGCGAAGAAAACATTACAACATTTTCTAAATGCGGTTTTTTATTTAGATCGTACTTGCTTTGAAGCACAATGTGTTTTCTATCTTTATTTTCGTTTAAAAGCTGATGCGCCTCTCTACTTAATGGCCCTGCGCCGTCCAACACTATGAGCAGCAGGTCCGCCTTTTCCATTTCCTGTTTTGCTCTGTCAACGCCGAGCTTTTCAACCGCTTCTTCGCTGTCCCTTATGCCCGCTGTATCGTTTAATATAACCGTTGCGCCGCCCATAACTACGGATTGGCGCAAAACATCGCGCGTGGTGCCAGGTATATCCGTAACTATCGCCCTGTCTTCCATGAGCAAGGCATTAAACAAAGAGCTTTTCCCGGAGTTCGGCGTGCCTATTATGGCTACTTCAAGCCCTTGGTTTAGTATTTTCGCGCTGCGCAAGTCGCTCTTGTCCTTTAATGTTTGCGCTATTTTTAAACATTTTGCAGCGTATTCTTCGTGCGAAAACTCTTCTTCCAATTCATCGGGAAAATCCAGCACAGCTTCTATTGAGCTTAATATATCGGTCAGCTCTTTTTGTATATCATTAACGAAAGAAAATGTGCCGCCCTGCAGCTGGCGCAGCGCAGCTTTTTTAGACAGCTCGCCCTGAGCATTCACAAGCTGCATTACAGCTTCCGCCTGGCTTAGGTCTATCTTTCCGTTTTCAAAGGCGCGCCTCGTATATTCGCCGGGTTCTGCAGGAACCGCCCCGTGTTTATATAAAAGATTAAGCGCTTGCTTAACTATCAACGGCCCTCCGTGGAGGTATAGTTCCGCGCTGTCTTCACCTGTGTATGAGTGGGGAGCCTTGAAAATAGCAGCCATGCACTCGTCTATTAAAACATCTTCGTCTTTTAACTTGCCCAGCATAAGATAGCGCGGGATAAACGCATTCTTTTTAGATATGGGAGTAAATACACTCTTTAATATAGGTATAGATTCGCTGCCTGAAAGCCTGATAACCGCTACTCCAGCCCTTCCTGCCGCCGATGCCAGAGCCGCAATAGTGTGCGACAAGCTCTCCACCTCCCTATGCTTTGAATTAGCTGCAGCTTTACTTTTCTGCGCTAATTTGGATTATACCTTCTGGCGCTTTTCATTGCAAGGCGACTTTAAGTCGGATTGATAAAAAACGGTCAAGGCTTTATAATATATTTTAGGAGGGCGACATGGCTTTTGCACATCTGCATTTACATACTGAATACAGCTTGCTTGACGGGGCATGCCGAATAAAGCCCCTGGTTAAGCTGCTAAAAGAAAAAAACTTCAAATCCTGCGCCGTTACGGACCACGGTTCCATGTACGGTGTAATACCTTTTTACAAGGAATGCAAAGCAAACGGTATAAAGCCCGTTATAGGCGTGGAAACATATCTGTGCCATGACAGGTTCAGCAGGAGCGTTCAGCAGGAAGGGCCTTTCCACCTTATTTTGCTGTGCGAAAATAACGAAGGCTATAAAAACCTTATGAAGCTTGTGAGCATTTCAAATTTAGAGGGTTTTTATTACCGCCCGCGCATAGATTTTGACGCATTAAAGCAGCACCATGAAGGGCTTATTGCATTGTCCGCCTGCCTGTCCGGAGCGCCTTCAGCTTACCTTTTGCAAAACCAGCATATCAAAGCCAAGGAGCATGTGCTTTTTATGCAGGACATAATGGGCAAGGGCAACTATTTTATAGAGATAATGGATCACGGCATCCACGAAGAAAAGCAGGTTTTGCCAGGGCTTGTACAGCTTTCCATAGAAACCGGCATACCGCTTGTCGCTACAAACGACTGCCACTATCTTAACAAGCAAGACGCACACGCACAGGAAGTGCTTATGTGCATACAGACCGGCAAAACAATAGATGAAGACGACCGCATGCGCATGACAACAGACGAGCTGTATGTAAAAAGCGAAGAGGAAATGCTAAATCTATTCCCCGATATGCAGGACGCCATAGACATGTCGCAAAAAATTGCCGACCGCTGCAATGTTGAAATAGATTTTTCCAATATACACCTGCCTTCTTTCCCTACTGCAAACGGAGAAAGCGCAGACGAAATGCTAAGGCGGCTATGCGAGGAAGGATTTAGAAAGCGTTATTCTAAGCCTACGCAAAAAGCCAAAGACAGGCTACTGTACGAGCTTAAAGTAATAGAGCAGATGGGCTACCAGGATTATTTTTTAATCGTGTGGGATTTTATTTCGTACGCAAAAAGCCAAAACATAATGGTAGGCCCGGGACGCGGTTCAGCTGCCGGCAGCATGGTTGCGTACTGCCTGGATATTACGCAGCTTGACCCTATAAAATACAACCTGCTGTTTGAACGCTTCCTAAACCCGGACCGCGTTACCATGCCGGATATCGATGTGGATTTTTGCTTTGAACGCCGGCAGGAAGTAATAGACTATGTTGCGCTTAAATACGGCAAGGACCATGTTTCGCAAATTATTACATTTGGCACCATGGCGGCTCGCGGCGTATTGCGCGATGTTGGGCGCGTATTAGGATACAGCTACAAAGAAACAGACAGGATTGCCAAAATGGTCCCTACCATGTTAGGCATTACGCTTGAAAGCGCCCTTAAAATAAACCCTGAGTTTAAGGCTGCGTACGATAACGAAGAACGCGTTACAAAGCTTGTGGATACTTCTCTTTTGCTTGAAGGCATGCCGCGCCACGCAGGAACGCACGCAGCAGGTGTTTTAATAACAAAAGAGCCCACCACAAACTATGTGCCGCTGCAGCTAAACGACGGCGCCGTTACAACGCAGTACCCCATGGGCGATGTGGAAGCCTTAGGGTTGTTAAAAATGGACTTTTTAGGGCTTCGCACTCTTACCGTTATAAGGGATACGCTTGACCTGCTTAAAAACCGCGGCGTTTTTATTAAGGCTGAAGATATACCTTTGGACGATAAACCCACCTACGATATGATTTCCAGGGGCGACACCGCCGCCGTGTTCCAGCTTGAAGGCAGCGGCATGCGAAGCTTTCTTACGAGCCTGCAGCCGCAAAGCTTTGAAGACATTATTGCGGCGATTTCTCTATACCGTCCGGGCCCCATGGATTTTATACCAAGGTACCTTAAGGGCAGAGAAAACCGAGACAATATAAACTATACCTGCGAACAGCTCAAGCCTATATTAGAAGTAACCTACGGCTGCATAGTGTATCAGGAGCAGGTTATGCAGATAGTAAGAAAGCTTGCGGGCTATTCCTTAGGCAGGGCCGACCTTGTGCGCCGCGCTATGTCCAAAAAAAAGCACGATGTTATGGACAAGGAGCGCCATAACTTCTTATACGGAATAGAAGAAGAAAATATACCGGGCGCTATAAAAAACGGCATTTCAAAAGAAGATGCCGAGCATATATTTGATGAGATGGCGGGCTTTGCAAGCTATGCCTTTAACAAAAGCCACGCCGCAGCCTACGGAGTAATAAGCGTGCGCACGGCTTACCTTAAATGCCATTACCCCGCCCAGTACCTTGCCGCCGTTATGAGCAGCTTTTTAAACAATTCGGGCAAAATAGCAAGCTATATACAGCATTGCAGAAAAAACGGCATAGATGTTTTGCCGCCGCATGTAAACGAATCTCAAGGCACATTTACTGTTGAAGAAAAAGAAGGCAAGGAATGCATACGCTTTGGCCTTTCCGCCATAAAAGGCTTGGGCGAAAAAGCCGTGGAAAGCATAATCCAAGAAAGGAACGCGGGCGGCCCTTACCGCAGCATTTATGATTTTTGCCGCAGGCAAAAAAGCGAGCAAATAACAAAGCGCGCAGTGGAAGGACTTGTTAAAGCTGGCTGCTTTAAAGACTTAGGCGCTAACCGCAACCAGCAAATTTTAGTATACGAGCAGGCCATGGAATCGCAAAGCCAAAGGCGGCGCAACAACATAAAAGGACAGATGTCTTTATTTGACATGGCTTCGGGCAGCGATATAATGCCTAAAGAAGAATATCCCGATGTTCCCGAATGCCACTATGATGCGCTTTTGCAGATGGAAAAAGAGATGACAGGCGTATACATATCCGGGCACCCTTTGGAAAACTATATGAGCACTCTTGAAGCGCTTGATTTTTCCACACAAACCCTGGAGGAAATAAGCGACAGCGGAGAAGAAGCCTTAAACTTTGACGGAAAAAATGTTACAATAGGCGGGCTGGTTTCTGCCATACGCACTCAAGCCACAAAAAGAGGACAGCTTATGAGCTTTCTTACTCTTGAAGACCTTTACTCTCAGGTGGAGTGCATACTTTTCCCTAGAGTGCATGACCGTTTTTACAGCATGCTAAATAAGGACGATGCGGTGCTGGTCTATGGCAAGCTTTCCGTGCGCGAAGACGAGGACATAAAAATAATCGTAGACAATATAAAACCTATTGACAAAGCGGGTTCTAAAGAGGCAAGTTCAAAAGCCGGTGCTTTTAAAGAGCAGGAAGCGCCAAGCGGCTTAAACGATGTGCAGCTTGCAAAGCTTTCAAAAGAAAAGCTGTTTTTAAAAACGCAGCGCAGCAAAATACAGGCTATAATGGACCTGTTTAAAAATTCTTCAGGCGATGTGCCTGTATATCTCAACCTTGCCGACGAAGGAATTACGCTTTTGGCTCCGCGCAAATACTGGTGCGCAAGCGGCGAACAAGCTAAGGAAGCGCTTGCAAATATGCTCCCCGATGAAAATATAAAGGTGGTTATTAACAATGAATGATTTAACTATTACTGTACCTGCAGAGCGCAAATGGATACTTGCCCTTCGCACTACAATAGGCGCCTGCGGCAGCCTTGCAGGGCTTTCCTTAGACACCATAAGCGACTTGCGCCTTGCAATAGACGAGGGCTATGACCTTTTGTCCCACCAGCCGCGCTCTCTTGAACG
>JBMNUE010000022.1:0-18452 GCA_050946095.1 Christensenellales bacterium | reverse complement strand
AAGCCAAGGTACGGGCCGCCATATGAAAGCGGCATGCCAAGGGGTTGGCCTTCGCCTACAGCTATATCTGCGCCGTATTCCCGCGGAGTTTTAAGCATGCCAAGAGATATGGGGTTTACGCCCATTACGAAGTTAGCCTTGGCTTCATGTGTTAAATTGCCTATTTCCTTTGCGGATTCTATTATGCCAAAAAAGTTTGGCTGCTGAAGATATACGCACGCCGTTTCAGAATCAAGCAGTTGTTTTAATGCTTCTATGTCCGTTTTGCCGTCTTTTAAAGACACTAAAACAGCCTCCGCATCTTTTGCCCAGCAGTAAGTCTTTACTACCGATACAGTTTCCGGGTTAGCGCTTTCGCAGATAAGCACTTTGTTTTTGCGCGGCTTTAAAGACATCATGCAGGCTTCCGCTGCAGCTGAAGCGCCGTCATACACAGACGCATTGCTTACATCCATGCCTGTAAGTTCGCAAATTTGCGTTTGGAACTCGAATATGGACTGCAACACTCCTTGGTTTTTTTCTGCCTGATAAGGTGTGTATGTAGTTAAAAATTCTTCTCTTCCGGTTATGGTATCCACAACCGCAGGAATATAATGGTCATAGGCTCCGGCTCCACGCAAGATTGTATCAAAAACCGTGTTTTTTTTAGCAAGAGTGTTAAGCTTTTGCTCCGCTTCCATTTGGGATAGCCCGCTTGGAATGTTTTCTATTTGGTCTAAATACACTTCTTCCGGAACATCTTTAAAAAGGTCGCGCACATCTTCCATGCCTATCGCTTCAAGCATAGTGCGCTTTTCCTGCTCCGATGTAGGAATGTAGCCCGGCATTATTGCTCTTCCTCTAAAAATTTCTCATACTCTTCGGCTGAAAGAAGCTCCGGCAGCTGCTCAACATCAGACATCTTAACTATCCAAGCTTCATACGGCGCTTCGTTAAGCTTTTCAGGAGCATCTAACAACTCTTCGTTTGTTTCTGCTATAACGCCGTCAAAAGGCGAAATAATATCGCTTACGGCTTTTACGGATTCTACATCCGCAAAGGCTTCGTCTGCATATACTTCTTCGCCTACTTCAGGAAGATTAACAAAAACCACATCTCCCAGCTCGCTTTGAGCATACTCCGTTATGCCCAAGACGTAAAGCTCGCCTTCCTTCATAACCCACTCATGGGATTTAGCATATTTTCTGTCTTTAGGATAATTCATGTTTTACCTCCTATTTTATTTGTTTCTTTTATAAAATGGCAATTCGACTACTTTAACTGGCAACTTCCTTCCGCGCTGGCTAACCAAAAGCTCTGTGCCGATTTGCGTATAGCGTTTATTTAAAAGCGCCATTGCTATGGCTTTTTTGGTATATGGCGACATGGTTCCGCTTGTAACTATTCCCGCCAAGGTATCGCCAAAATAAACTTCTGCATGTTCTCGTGCTATGCCTCTTCCTGTAACCTCTAAACCGCAGCGCACACGATCAGGGTTTTGTTTTTTAATTAAGGCGGCTTTGCCTATGAAGTCTTCTTTTTTGCTTAGCTTTACAAACATACCGAGGTCTGCTTCAAAAGGCGTGATTTCTTCGGTCATTTCGTTGCCGTATAATGGCATACCGGCTTCAAGGCGCAGCGTGTCCCTCGCTCCAAGTCCGCAAGGTATAAGCCCGCTATCCTTTCCATTTTCAAGCAAGGCGTTGAATATTTTAAGGGTATCTTCAGCCTTGCAATAAATTTCATAGCCCAATTCGCCTGTATAGCCTGTTCTTGAAATTAAGCATCTGCTTTCCAATAAATTAACATCTTTAAAAAATGAATAGTATTTTTTAGGTATGCTTTCTTCAGGCAGCAGTTTAAGCAGTATTTCTTTTGACCTTGGGCCCTGAAGCGCAAGCAGGCCCGTTTGCTCAGATATATCTTCCAGAAATGTTCCTTTATTAAGATGCGAACTTACCCAAGCCAAGTCTTTTTCGTAATTTCCTGCATTTACTATGAGCATATAAGAATCTTCCGAAAGCTTATACACAAGCAAATCATCAACCACGCCGCCCTGTTCATTGCACATAGGGCTGTAACGGCACCTGCCGGCTTTAAGGCCGCCCATATCGTTTGTAAGCAGTTTTTGTATGGTTTCAAACGCGGTTTCGCCTTTAAGCACAAGTTCCCCCATGTGCGAAACATCAAAAATGCCGCATGCGTTTCTCACGGCATTGTGTTCTTCCAATATACCGCTCGAATATTGCACCGGCATTTCAAAACCGCCAAACGATACCATTTTACCGCCAAGCTCTATGTGGCGATCAAACAACGGAGTATGTCTTAACATATTTCCTCCTCGCATAAACATTTAGTTATGTTTATTTTAAATAAAATGGTTTACGGTTTTACTGGATAATATTTAATTACTTATTCCTGCGCAGGTATGCTGGTACCCCCAAATCATCCTTTTCGCTCCTTGAAGGCGCAGGTGCCTGCTGCACATTGCGGCTTGGCGGGTTTTGCGTTGGAGCCCCGGGAGCCTGAGGATTTCTATATTGATTGTTATAGGGAACGGGCTGCTGGAAATTACCCGGTTGGAAGTTTGGGAAAGACTGTCCTGCAGGGCGCGAAGACGACGGGAAAAGGCTTTGTTCCTGGTCGTACATCATGGCTACCGGAGGCGCTTCAAAGTCTTCCTGGGCTGAGCTTTCAGGGCTTTCTTCCACGGGCGTTCTGCTTTCGTATGGATTGTAAGCAGCGTTTGCAGCGCCGTAAGGCAGGTTCATGCTCTTTGCGCGCATGCGCTTTTTAGAATCTTTAATTGGGAAGGAGGATTTTTCAAACCCCGTTGCGATTACAGTAATGCGCACTTCATCCTTAAGGCTTTCGTCAACGCCGGCACCGAATATGATGTTGGCTTCATCGTCAGCAGACTGCTGTATAAGCGTAGCGGCTTCGTTTATTTCCACTATGCCCATTTCTTCGCCGCCGGTAACGTTTATAAGTACAGCCCTTGCGCCGTCTATCTTGGTTTCAAGCAGCGGGCTTGAAATGGCGTTCTTTGCAGCTTCTACCATTCTGTTTTCGCCCTTTGCGGTGCCTATGCCGATATGCGCCATGCCGCCTGATTCCATAATGGTTTTAACGTCGGCAAAGTCGAGATTGATTGTGGCAGGAAGCGCAATAAGGTCTGAAATGCCCTGTATGCCTTGGCGCAAAACATCGTCTGCAACGCGGAAAGCTTCAAGCATGCTAGTGCCCTTGCTTACAACCTGCAATAACCTGTCGTTTGGGATAACAACAAGGGTGTCCACAAATTGCTTGAGTTCGTTTATGCCGCTTTCGGCATTCCTCATGCGCTGTTTTCCTTCGAATTGGAAAGGCTTGGTTACCACTGCAATGGTAAGACAATCTAAATCCCTTGCTATATCAGCAACTATGGGCGCCGCGCCTGTACCGGTGCCGCCTCCCATGCCTGCCGTAACAAAAACAAGATCCGCACCCTTTAAAGCCTGGGCGATTTCTTCGCGGCTTTCTTCAGCCGCACGCTTGCCGATTTCAGGAATAGCCCCTGCGCCTAAGCCTTTAGTGAGCTTTTCGCCTATCTGTATTTTGTTTCCTGCTTTTGAAATGCTTAGAGCCTGCCTATCTGTATTTATAGCAATAAACTCAACGCCTTTCATACCGGCGTCAACCATGCGGTTTACGGCGTTCGTGCCGCCGCCGCCGCATCCCACTACTTTTATTGAAGCAAAAGACTCCTGCATTTCTCTGTCTACTTTTAGTTCCAACATATCCTGTCCCCCAACTCTTTTTTTAGCTGTCATTTCAACCCCCGAAAAGGTTTCTGAAGAAAGCGCGAATACCGCTCTGGGAAGCAACGGCTTCGCTTCTCGTATCTATAATTAAATCTAAAAGTCCAAGCGCACTTGCATATATAGGGCTTGAAAGCTTTACAGCTTTTCTTGGCAGCTCTCTTACCGGGCGCCCGAGTTTTTCGCTTAAATATTCTCTTCCGCCTTTGTTTATTGCAAGTCCGCCGCCTGTAAGATATATGCTAGACCAGTTGCCAAGGCGAATGCCGCTTTCTTTAATGGTATCGCGTATGGCTTCGCACAGTTCATCCGCTCGCGGCATAAGCTTGGATTCGACTTCGCTTCTTTCAAATGTTTGCGTAGTGCCGTTTGTCGCGGTTATTTCAAAGGCGGTTTGATTGTTCTGCGCGCCAAACACAAAGGAACGCTTTATCTGTTCCGCGCTGTCAAGCGATATATCTAAGCCGTAGGCAAGATCTGCCGACATATGCCCGCCGCCTATGGGTATTACCTTGTGATATATTATCGTATCGCCTTGAACAAACATGACTTCCGTATTAAGGTAGCCTGAATCTATCAATACTGCCGTTCTGTCTCTTTCTTCATCCGAAATATATAGTATGGCAGAGCCCATAGGGGTTGAGAAAAAGCCAAACGGCACCTTGCCTAATGCGCGAAGGCGCTCCGAAACGTCGGCTATGAAAAACTGGTCCGCTTTTACATAGGAAATAAGAGAGCGCAGCTCGTTGCCGTGAAGATTAAGCGGTTCTAAGGTACGCTTTCCATCGTCCACAACAAACCAAGCGGGGCTTCTGTGTATGGGAAGACCCGGCAAGTCCTTTACCTGCTGGTCGGCAATATCAAACAGAGCTTCGACATCACGGGGCGTGACATGCGGGTCCGTCCCTTGAAGCTCTACTTTGGATTCCACAGTATACACCTTGGAAAACTGACCAGGCACGCCGCAGTATATATCGCGCACGCTGGTTTTAGCCTGTTCTTCGGCCTTATGAATAGCAGATTGCAGCGCAGCGTTCACCTTAGCAGGGTTATTCCAATGCGCTTCGGAATAGCCATCGTAGGAAGCGTTGCCAGCGCCTATAATGTCGCACCTTTGACGGTTGCTGACTTCCGCTATAAGGACAACTATCTTGCTTGTACCAAATTCTGCAACGGTGATTGTGCTCCTCATCTGTTACTCATCCTCATTTCTGTTGTATAACGCAATCAAAGTAACCAGCCGTGTACTTGCTTACCTGTTGCTTTATTGTAACCTTTTTATTAATATTTTTCAAGTCTACTTTCATAATTTCTTTAGTTTTCAGGCCTGTATGTGGCTTCTCCCGGAATTGTCGCTTCTATGATGCCGCTTAAAATGTTTTGTTTTTGCAGTTCTTCTAAAACGCCGCGGACTGTTCCTATTTTAGCTCTTAAATAATCTCCAGTACCTAAGTTTACATTGTAGCCGTCTCTTGTGCTTAAATATATGCTTCCGTCTGCAAAGCTTATGCTTTTTATGTTGTTTATAGCGCCCTGCATAATAAGCTCCTGTATGAGCTGAACACAAGCTGCAAGCTGGCTGCTTTTTCTAAGCTGCGGCATAGCTCCTACGTTAATATCCTGTATTTCAAGGCCGGAAATTACAGCAAGGCTGTTTTCTATATTGTCGTTTTTCGTGGTTTCAAGCACCAAACCGTCATCTGCTATTATGTATTTTATGCCTATATAGTTTATGCAGGCGGCCGGTATACGCTCCTTTACATGTATGGTAAGGCCGTTTGGAAAGCGTTTTTCCATTCCCACATACTGCAAATAGCGGTTTGAATTTATGCCTTTTTCTATTTGTTTTTCATCAATGTTAAAGTAGTTGCTTGAAGCGCTTATTCCCGCTGACGATAATATGATTTCCGAAGGTATATTTTTGTTGCCTACAACAAGGCAGTTGTCTATGGAAAACAGCGTATCCCTAACTATAAATGCAGCGCATACCGCTATAACTAAAAAGCCTATAATTCTTATGAACATTTTGGCTTTAGGCTCAAGGTGCTGCGTTTCCTGCGGGTTTTCTATATCCGGCCGCTTATCAGGTTTTATATTCTCGCTTGACGGCGGAATAATTTTATGCCTGTTATAATTTCCGTTGCTCATAGGCTGTTTACAATATCTTTAAAGCAGTTCCCTCTTTCTTCATAATTTTTAAAATGATCAAAGGAGGAACACGCAGGCGAAAAAAGCACGACATCGCCCGCTTTTGATAGTTTTTTAGACTGCAGTACGGCGGCATTTAAGTCTTCCGCTATAACAAAATCGTTAAATTTATATTTTTTTAGAGTTTCGGCTATTTTTTGCGACGTGTCACCTGTTAAAACAACGGCTTTCACATTCGATTTTACTATGCATTCAGCAAGAGAATCAAATGGCGTATCCTTGTTGTACCCGCCCGCAATTAAAATAACCGGGCTTTGCATTGCGGCGATCGCTTTTATGGTGGAGTCCGGGTTGGTTGCCTTGCTGTCGTTATAGTAAACTGCGCCTTTTATTTCACGAACGAACTCAATTCTATGTTCGGCGCCTACAAATGTTTTAACGGCATAGCGTATTACGGGCACAGGTATTTCCATTAAATATGCAAGAGCGGACGCAGCAAGCACATTTTCCAAGTTATGCTTTCCGGGCATCTGTATATCGTCTGCGTTGCACAAAAGATGCTCCTTGTTGCCGTCGCGCATATAAATTCTGCCGCCTTTTAAAAATGCGCCTTGCTCAACTTCTCCATCTGATGAAAACCAAAATACATCGGCTTTTGTGCTGACGCTGCTTTTTATGTTTTTATCGTTTGCGTTTAATACAAGAAAATCGTCCGGTTCCATGTTAATGTATATCCGATTTTTTAATCTTATATATTCTTCCATGGTGCCATGCCTATCCAGGTGATCTTCTGTAATGTTTAAAATAGCGGCGGCCTTAGGGTGCAATAAGCCTGGAAATTCAAGCTGAAAAGACGATACTTCCACTACCGCCCTGTCTTCCGCTTTTGCACAAAGCGCTGCTGCAGATATGGGAAAACCTATATTGCCGCATACATGGCTTACAAAGCCGGCTCTTACAAACATAGAGCCTAAAAGCATGCTCGTTGTCGTTTTTCCGTTTGTGCCTGTAATTGCAGCATATGGGCACGGCACAAAAGAAGCCCCAAAAGCAAGCTCGCTTATTATTGGAATATTTTTGCTTTGCAAATAAAGAACATAGTCTGTATTTGACGGTATTCCTGGGCTTATAACGGCAAAATCCACGTTTTTTAAATTATCTTTAATTTGAAAATTATTGCAGAACTCAACACGGCTGTTCTCTATAAGCCACGATATAGCTGACAGTTGCGTCTTGTCCTTGTCGTCTGACAGTATTACGCTTCCGCCGGCCTGAAGCGTAAGCGAAGCCGCCGCCTGTCCGCTTTTGCCCGCACCAATTACAAGTATTTTTTTGTTTTTTAAAGTTTGCTTGGCAATATTCGGATTAGGCGTGTTCATATTTATGCCTGCTTTCTTTTGCTGTACAGCAGCTCCGCAACGATGCTTTTTTCGTTAAACGGATATTTATGGCCGTGTATCTCCTGATAGGTTTCATCGCCTTTGCCGGCTAAAATAACGGTGTCGCCTTCCTTTGCCATATTAAGAGCATATTCAATGGCTTCATGTCTATTTTCAATTACTATATATTCGCCTTTTGTCCGCTTAATGCCCTTTTCAATTTCGCTTATTATCTTATTAGGATCTTCCGTGCGCGGGTTATCGCTCGTTATTATTGTAAAATCCGCAAGTTCTCCTGCAACTTTACCCATAATAGGCCTCTTTAAATGGTCCCTGTCCCCGCCGCAGCCAAAAAGAACTATCAATCTTTTTCTCGTGAAACTCCGCACGGTCTTCAATATGTTTTCCAAAGCGGCGCTGGTATGAGAATAGTCTAAGATCACTTTATAGTCCGTATTTGTTTCAAGCACTTCAGCTCTGCCCGGCACATTGCTTATATTTTTTATGCCCTGCACTATATTTAAAGGGTCTATGCCGAGTATCAGGCAAATAGCTGTTGCCGCCAGACAATTATATATATTAAACATTCCCATCATATGGCAGGTGATAGGATACCACTGCTCATTCCACAGCGACAAATTGAAGTGCACTCCGTTTTCGCTTATCTCTATATCTCTAGCGAAAATGTCTGAATTGCCGCTTATGCCGTAGGTGCTGTAAGGCACCTTTATTTGTTCTATTATTTCATGGCTGCTTTCATCGTCTACATTTATCGCAGCATTTTTTACCTGTTTAGACAGCATGAAGCTTTTCTTCGTATTGAAATATTCTTCCATGGAATCAAAATAATCAAGATGATCCTGGGAAAAGTTAGTATAGCAGGCGGCTTCAAAGGTAATGCCTTCCATACGCTTCATGTCTATAGCGTGGGCGGAAACTTCCATGCAAACAACTTTAACGCCTTTAGACAGCATATCTGCAAGTGTCTTATGCAGGTCAAGCGGGTCTGGCGTGGTAAGTTTGCCCTGCGTTTTTACATTGCCGACTATGCTGCCGGTCGTTCCTATTAAGCCGTTTGGAATGCCCGCAGCGTCAAGTATGGATTTTACAATATAGCTTGTGGTTGTTTTGCCCTTTGTCCCTGTGATGCCGACCATGCGCATTTTGTCTGCAGGGTTGCCGTAAAAAGCGGCTGCTATTAAAGCCATGGCTCCTCGGCTGTCCGACACCACAATTTGAGGCACGTCTATATTTTTTAAGTGCCGGTTTACAACTAAGGCTGCGCAGCCGTTTTGTACCGCCATCTCAGCAAATTCGTGCGAGTCAAAGCGCTGACCTTTAATGCAAAAAAACAAAGCCTTGTGCGTTTTTTCTCGGCTATCCTGCGACAAAGCTTCTATCTCGCAGTCGCCTATAACTTCTATTAAATATTTTTTAGCGGATTCCGCCAGTTCAGAAAGGTACATTAAGTTCCTTTACCTCCAGAAAAATTACATGCCGCGTATCCCGGCATATGCCATAGCTCCTTGGCTTTGCAAAGGTCTTGTCTGCGGCGCACTTATCTGTATAACAGAAGTGCCGTCAACAGCGCGAACCATTCCAAGGTTTTGCGCAGCATAATAGCAAATATACGATGAATCAAGCGCTTTGTCAAAGTTTTCCTGCAAAGCGCCCGTTTCAATACATAACTCCTTAAAACTCTGGACCTGGCTTTCTATCTCCGCGTTTATTGCAGAAATTTTATTCAGTCTCCCGCTTATTTGCGTGAGCAATACGAGCATAAATATCATAACAAGCGCATAAGCAAGCCATTTGTTCAAAGAAAAATTCGCTTTTTCTAAAACATCCTTGCAAGATGTGGCGGCAAATACTTTTCTCCCATCGTTTGTGCATGTATCGCCGTCAGGGAGGCTTACATCGTTTTTTACGCCAAAACGAAAATTTTGGGCCATAAGCTCAACGCCCGTTTTTAAATATTTGGGATAGCTGTTCATATTAAGCTGTGACATAAAAACCTCCTTATTCTTCTTGCTGTATATCGCTTATCATTTCGAGAATGTCTATATTGTGAGCTCCAAAACGCTTATCTTCTTCTTCTGCCTGTTCCTGCGACACTATGCGTATATGGTCAAAAGCGCCGGACACGCGGACAGATTGCGTTTCTTTTAAATACATTTCTCTTAGCAAAGCAGGTATTAAAACTCTTCCCTGCTGGTCAAAGCTGCAGTTAGGGTAGGAAAGCATTGAAAACCTTGACAATACAGGTTCAAGCGTCCTTTTCTTTTTGACAAGCCTGCTAAGCATATCAACACGCTCTTTCCAAATTTCGGTGGGATAGATGGCAATGCTGTCCTGCGCGGTATTTACCGAAACGATTATGCCGTCTTTGAGCTGCTCTCTAAAAAACTGCGGGATAATGACGCGGCCTTTAGCGTCTATGCTGTGCCAAAAAGCACCGTTGAGCTGCAGGTCTTGTTTGGCGGTTTCAGGTTTTCCCTCTTCGCCGGGCAAAGTATTTTTGTTGTCTAAAGTATCGTCATTCACCCGGTTCACCACCTATCGCCATTAATAATCCATTTCTTGACACAAAATAACACTTATTACCACCATCGTCAATAGCTTAAAAACACTTTTATCTCTAAGAATTAAAGCAAAAATCGTACTTCGGTCTTTTGGACTTTAGTTATCGGAACATAGTATCTTTTTGTTAAAATTAATGGAAATATCTGTTTTTGTATACAAAATATTATTAGCTATTTCTTATATGTTTTAACAATTTGCTTGTGCAATACTCCAAGTTTTTTTGATTATTGTTTTTTCGTAAAAAAATAGCCCGTTAATCGGGCAATCAGCTTAAGTGTTTTATTAAACTTCTAATTGGGTTAGGCTGAATTTAAGCGCATCGCATGAAACAAGACGGTACAGCACATTGTTTTTTATGCCGCTAAACGCGCTGTAAATCGCCGCTCCATGAAGATGTCCATAGACCACGGCGGATACATTAAATTTTTCAAATAGCATTGTAAAGGGGCTGCCGCTGCCGTCGCAGTCAAGCGGCGGGTAATGCATCATAGCCACTATTTTTTCATTTTTTCGCAGTGAATCGGCTTTTTCAAGCGAAAGCGTGAGCCGTTTTACTTCCCTATCGTATATTTTTTGATCTGCCGCCGCATTTTCCCCTTCAGGCTTAAGCCATCCCCGCGTGCCGCAAATTATAGTATTCTCTATTTTTAAAGCGTCATTTTGTATGGCGAACATGTTTTCAGGCAAAGCGTTTCTAAGCCTTGATATTGAAGACCACCAAAAATCATGGTTGCCGCGCAATATTACTTTTTTGCCAGGCAGCTCCCCTATGGCGAAAATATCAGGCATAGCTTCTTCAAGCGTCATGGCCCAGCTTGTATCGCCCGGCAAAAGCACAGTATCTTCTTCGGATACTTTATCTTTCCAGTCGCTTTTTATTTTGTCGAAATGTCCTTCCCATACAGGGCCAAACATATCCATTGTTTTTTGCCGGCTTCCGGGAAGATGTAAATCGGATATAGCAAATATTTTGTTTTTACCCGTTTTTGGCACTATATGTCCTCTGATTCCTCTTCATCGTCATCTAATTCATCATCAGCCAATTCATCTAACGAAATCATACCCTCAAAGTCATCTAAATCTTCCAGATCGTCCAAATCTTCAATCTCTTTAAGGTGTTCATCATCAACGTCTTCATCATCGTTATCGTCGTCTTCTTCGATGCTGTCGTCTTCAGAATTTGAAGTGTTTACCTTGGCGCTGCCGTTCATCTCCCTTAAGCAGAACAAGCATACATCTTTGCCTGGAAGCGCCGGAGATTCCCCGCATATGGAGCAAAGCTCCACTTCGTCTTCATGCGCGCTTCCGCGAAGCTCTCTTTGGCACACATCGCAATATTTATCCGTATCTTTCATATAATTAAGCTCGCACCTGGGGCATTTAACAAAACCCATTTCATTTCCTCCTGTTGTTTATTAAAATAATTGCCCTCAATAGTAAAGACTACTTAGATCAGGCACTAAAGGAAACCCTTTAAGGCTTATCCTTCAAGCGCACGGATTATACTATGCAAAGCCTATTTCTGCAATAGCCAGATTTAATCCTCCGATGTGTTTACGAATATCTTTTTCCTTTTGTTTCTGCGTTTTCTCGGTATGGAATCCGCCAAATCTACATTTATGCTTATGCTCGGCGCTGCAGCGCTCCTGTTTTTGGTAACGTTTAGTACGAGCGAAACACCCAAAACATTTGTGAACAGGTTAGAGCCTCCGTAGCTTAAAAATGGCAAAGGTATGCCGGTAATAGGCATAATGCCTATAGTCATAGCTATGTTTTGGAATACATGGAAAAATATCATTGCCATAACTCCTATTATTATAAGACGGCCGAATTTGTCTACAGTGTACCTGGCTAAGTACAGCATCCTTATTATGATAAGAAGGTACATGAATATTATCGCGCAGCAGCCGGTAAATCCAACCGCTTCGCCTATTGTTGAAAAAACAAAGTCTGTCCAGTCTTCAGGCACAAAATCAAGATGGCTGTGGGAACCGGCTATGAAAAAGCCTATGCCGTTCATGCCGCCCGATCCTATCGCTTCCTGCGAGCTAAGTATCTGATAGCCTGCGTCGTTGTAATATTTTTGCGGATCCAAGAAGGACAGTATTCTAAGCAGTCTATAATCTGTCGAACCGCTTATCATGCCATAGCCGAATAAAATCCCAATACCTATTACGCCAAGAACCGCTATACCAGCCAGCCATTTCCAATTTACACCGCTAAAATACATCATAACATAGAAAATGACGGCCATTACCATAACGGAACCTGCTTCGCCCTGAAGCAGCGTCATCATAGCGGGAAGCAAAAATATGCCTATGGTCCTAATAGAGTCCGAAAATGTGCTCATGGGTTTATCGGACATTGAAAACCTTTTTGCAAGCATAAGAATAATTGCAATTTTTGCAAATTCGCTCGGCTGCAGCATCCTTCCAAGCGCAAGCCTAAACCAGCCGCTAACGTTTCTTATGGCTGAAGTACTGAGAACTAAAACAAGCAGGAAAATAATTGCATAATAAAATAGTTTTACATAAGAGCTGAACCTTTCATAAGGTATGGATACTATAAACCACACCGCTATGGGCGAAGCTATTGTAAAAATCGCTTGCCAGCGGCCCGATTGCGAGCTTATTATTTTATTTATCAACGGTAAGTCTGCGCTTATTTCAGGGTTGTATGTAGCGACGGAAACAAACAGCACCCCTAAAATCATCATTATATACATGAGCAAAAGAAGGAACCAATCAAAAAAAGGTTTGCTTCTGCTGGTACTGCCTTGACTATGCTCCAATGTTTCCACCCCTCTTTAGTCTTTCAAAAAAGCCTGTTAGGCTGCCAATATTGTCTTCAAAGTTTAAAGGAATATCAATTCCCTGCATTCTTGATGCTATATTGTAAAATGCAAACAAAACGTTTTTGTCTTTGCAATTTAAAACAGATTCGCCTTCAGACATAGCGCTGTGAAACCTTTTGCTAAAAGGTATTGCGCCCAAAAGCTTCATATCCAAAGCCATTGCAATTTGCGACGGTTTTTGATCGGCGTCCGGTTCCAGCCTGTTTATAACAAGATAAGGCTGCTGATGTTTAATGGAGAATAAAATATTTGCCGTTTTTTCTGTATCTCTCAGACAAACAGCATCCGAAGTTGCGATAAGCATGCATTCATCCGATAGGCTGATAAAGTTCTTTAAGCCTCTTCCTATTCCCGTCGGAGCATCTATTATAATAATATCAAATTGCTTTTTTATTGAGGAAAATATATCGTTCAATTCGTTATTATTAAAGTCTGAAGGTTCGGCGTTTTGTCCGCACGCAAGCAAATGCAAATTAGGATACATATCATGAGAGACCATTGCATCTTCCAATGTGCAGCGCTTTAAAATAAAATCGTTGAGTTCATAAAGCACTTTATTTTCTAAGCCTAAAATAAGATCCTGGTTGCGAAGACCCGCATCTGCATCTACTATCAATGTTTTTAAGGCTTTATTGGCAAAATAAACCGCAAGGCCTGCCGCAACTAAAGATTTTCCAACGCCGCCTTTGCCAGAAGCTATAAGCCAAATTTTTCCCATTTATTCTCCTTTATGGCATCAGTTCGTTGCCAGGTACAACCTGTATATCGCTTACCTGTTTGTTGCGATTATCCATCCACCAGGTAATAAAGTCTTTTGCCGCAAGAACGGATTCGCCTCCTGAAAACCCGTTTGGAATAAGTGTGATGACCACAATTTCCGCCGGCGTTTCAAAAGGAGTAATAGCTATAAACCAGCCGTTATTTTCAACATCAAGCTGAATGCCGCCTATTGTTATCTGAGAAGTCCCTGTCTTGGCCCATAGATTGTCAACATACTTCCAGCGTCCAAAATGGCGTCCCGCCGTACCGCCTTGGTCGGCGTCAACAACGCCTTTCATGCCTTCTCTTATGTAGGGCAAAAATTTATCCACATCTTCAAGCTCTCCAAAAAGAGTGGGCTCGTACTTGTTTAATATTTCTCCTTCAGGAGATACTACGGAATCTATTATAGATAAATTGTACACCTTCCCGCCGTTTGCTATTGAAAGGGCGTACCTTGAAACGGCCGCAGGAGTAAGCATTGTAATGGACTGCCCTATGCCCATCTGCACTTCCATAGAACCGCCCCATTTAATATCATTAAGGAATATCCAAATGTCCTGCATTATCACGCGCTGATACACCATTTCGCGCGTCATGTTTAATTCGGACATCAATATAGGCCTTGCCGCAGCCACCCACCCGTCCGAATGCGTGTTGATGGCCATATCCATAAGTTTTTTTATGCAGGAATCCAGCCTTTCTTCCTGGTATGATATGCCATAGCTCGCGCCTACATTTTTTAAGTGTTTTTTAAGAGAAGCGGCGACCAAAATAGGGACTGAGGTTTCCTGCTCCTGCAGAGAGACATTCTGGTCGTATAAAGAAGTTTGATTTCCTACAATGCTTCTCATTTCATTTGGAAGCTGCAAGCCTGTTTTAGTTGTAAGCCCCATTTTAGCAGCGTACTTATACAGGCGGTTTGTACCCGTATCGCCATACAGCCTGCCGGTGATCTCATAGAAAAAATAATTGCATGAGTTTTTTATTCCCTGGATAATTGTTTGGTTTGCGTGCTTGCCGCGTGCATTTTTATTTATCCAGCATACAGGCGCGTCCTTTTCTTCAGTAGTAAAACGCTTGTACGGGCCTAAGTCGCTTATTTTTTCATCAACTGTAAGCTCTCCCGATGTAAGGGCGGCAAGAGCAGTTACCATTTTAAATATGGATCCAGGTTCCGCTCTCTCCTGTATGCAGAGGTTGCGCATCATATGCCTGTCATCTGTAAGGTAGGGAATTGCCGCCTTGCCCCCTGCGGTGAGCGCATTGGAATCATAATTGGGGTATTGCGCCATAGCAAGAACCCTTCCCGTGTTTACATCTACTACCATCATCGCGCCTTTTTCGGCCAAGCGCATGGGATATTTATCAAAGTCTCTCGTTTCCAAACGATCTCTGTACTTTTCAAGCCAGTCCATATTGACGAGCTTTTTTTCCTGCACACTCCTCGTATGCGCAACATTGCTAGCTATTGCCTGCTCTGCAATCTGCTGGTAGGCTGCATTTAAAGTAAGCTTTACATTGTTGCCGTTGCTTGGAGGCGTATAATTAATTTGCCGTATTATTTTCCCTTGGTTATCAACTTCCATTACGCGGCTGCCTTGCCTGCTTGTAATGTTTGGAGTAAGCCAGTTCTCCATGCTTTTTTCTATGCCCTCTTTGCCTATTACGTCGTTTAAGGCATAGCCCAAGGGTTTAAGCTGTTCATAGTAATTATCCGCATCGCTTATTCTGCCCACATAACCGACAACCTGCGATGCCATTGTGTTTCTCGGGTATACTCTTTTTTCGCCTACGGCTATGTCTATTCCGGGAAGCATCATCTTGCGCCCGGTTATTTCGCTTACGGCAGCAAAGGGTATGTCTTCCGCTATTACAATAGGCACGGAGTTAAAAAGGTTCATCTGCATTTCAGAATATATTGACAGCACTTTAAGTATGGTTTCTTCGTCTAAGTTTCTTGTATTAAGATCATACATTTCCACAAGATGATTGTAGCACTTTTCAGCCGTATCAAACTTTTCGCTTGTCTCCGGCAAATAATGGTTGCTGCGCCATTGCTGCGAACGTATTTCCCAGGCCCGCTCTGAAATGCCCTGTCCAAAGTTAAACACCCATTCATGTGTCTTAGGGTCTCTTTCAATAACAAATTTATTTTTTATAGTTCCGCCATATTCTTCTACAATCTTTATTGTTTCTAAAATAGATGTGGTAAAGGCTTTATATTCTTCTTTGCTGTTCTGCCGCATATCGCGCTGAAACGTCACATTAAATACATCCTCGCTCATAGCAAGAACAACAGAATCTATATCCGTTATCATACCGCGTTTTCCGGTCAATCTAAGTGTTTTTGTTCTTTTATCCCCTGCGTCTTGCTGATATTTATCTGTGTTTTTTATCTGCAGGCTATATAAACCGCCGATAAGCACAGAAAAGCACATTATTGCAAACAAAGCAAACGCAATAAATCTAATATTAGTTTTTTTATCAATCTGCATTATTTGCGTCCTCCTTTTTATCCTCCGCTGTGTAAGTCGGTCCGCTTTCCTTATCGCTTAAAAGTTCCGAATCTTCGTTTTCTAAGCGCTTTATGCCTTGCTCAATTTCTTCTGATTCATCGGCTGCTTCTTCCGCGTTGCTTTCCGAATTTTTAGATAGGTCTATTTTTTCAACGCCTGAATCACGCCGCATTTCAAAGCCGGTCAAAGCGTCCGCTTCCGGCATTTCAGGTATTACGGCTATTTGCTGCAGCTCTTCCGCGCTCAAGCCTTCTTCGTATTGTTCGTAATCGTCCCCAATGTCTTTAATTTCTTTTTTAGGATACATGCCTATAAACCGCCTTACGGGAAACATGGTTATAGACAGCGCTCCCGTATAAAGGGTTGCCAAGGCAAAGTTTGAAATATGGTTCCACGTTATGGATACGCCGTTTAATGCAACAACAATAATCATAATCAATTCGTATGCCGCCTGAAGCGCCATAGCATTTAATAAGATTCTAAAATGCGGGTTAAGGTCGTCAGCGCTGGAACGCCTGAACAAACGCAAAAACTTTTGTCTGCGCGTTAAATTGATTTTCTTGTTCTGTTCATCGCTTTTAAGCTGAATGCGGCGCATTTCGCGCTTTATTTCGCTCATATCAGCAAACAGCTGCGCAAATATCAGGGCAAGCGTAGGGTAAATCAAAATATAGAAAGAAGGTATGTTCCTTTCCATGGATTCCATTATTATGCCTATCGTGGCTGAACTTACAAACGCATATTTTTTTCCCAGCGAAACAGTAAGTATTGCAATAAGAACCAGGTTTAAGTTGCCTACAACCCCGCCAATTCTAAAGTAAGGCATTACGCATACTTGCAAAAGATAGAACAAGAGTATTAGAAAGGCCGCTTTTAACGGGCGAAGCAGATTTTTGTTTACCTGCCTGCTTCTTTTAGCTGACGCTTGCCTCATCAATCTTCCTCCACCGTCATCTGCTCAACGGAGAATGTGGCCGTAGGGGTTGGAGTGGGCTCCGGCGTTTCGCTGGGCTCCGGCGTTTCGGTTGCGCTTTCGGGAATATAGTCGTTATAGATTACTTCTTCTGTGTTCTTAGGTTCCGCTAACGGCTCAGGAGTATGCTCTTCCTTAGGCTCAGGCGTTTCCGAAACTTCCGGCGACGGCGTAGGCGTAAGAGCCGTCTGCTGGCCTATAAACGTAGGCAATGGAAACTTTGTTGGCAAAGGCACGAATGTGGATTCTAAACCCATGTCGCGGTTGTCTGCCGCTTCTGCCATGGTAGGTTTATGCCTATAAACTATTGCATATTCAATATGGTCAAAATCCGCAATAGGGTCTACTACGACATATTGCTTGTTTGCTTCCAATCCTCTTGTGCTTTCTCTCACATGGCCTATAGGTATTCCTTTAGGAAACTCCATACCGACGCCTGATGTAACCACCCTGTCGCCAGGACGCGGAAGCGTTGTATAGGATAGATAGTACATACGGCACTCATATTTGCCGTTAATGGAAAGCGTACCCTGCAAAGCGCCCTGGTCTCTGCTTGATTCTATCAGTGCGGAAATGCTGCAGTCGGCATCTACAATGCATTTTACTGAACAGCTGTCCGGCTTTGTGTCGTAAGTATAGCCTATTAAAGCTCCCGGGACTGCCACCGCCATATAGTTTTCAACGCCGTCTTTTGTGCCTACATCTAAGCCTAAGTTATATGTGTAGTTATCTGAATTGCGTGAAATAACTTTTGCTTTTATGCCGTCAAGCTTAGGGTTGCGCACTATTTCATCGTTTAAGTCCGCAAACTGGGAAAGCTGATACTCCAAAGCTTCAACGCGCATAGCTCTATCCGTTAATTCATCTACCTGCTCTAAGAGTTTAGTATATTCTTCTTCCAGGGTGCTGCGGTACTTAAGCTTGCGCAGGTATTCCGCAACAGCGTCCGTTACGCCGGAAAAAGATTTTTGCACAGGCGTTATTATTTTGGAAACCATGCGCCTTGGTGCGTCGAACATTTTAATATCCGGAAAAAACTGCGAAGCAATCATAGCCACTATAGTTAAGGCAAGTATGGCTATCACAGCTAAGCCTATGATTTTGCGTATTCTTTGGCTGCGCTCAAGGCGCTTGCGTTCCTTTTTGCCTTTCTTGCGGCGGTTGTTGTTTTTTGGCATATGTTACGCTTCCTCGTTTTGCAGCATATTGGAAGAGCCTATATGCGCCAGCAGTTCGGGGTTATCAGCGAGTTCCCCTAAACCGATAACCGTGCATTCAGAAGGATTTTTATCAATAGTAACGGGCAAATCAAGCTGCTGGGCTATAAAGCTTTCCATGCCGTACAGCTGGGAAGCGCCGCCCATAAGGAATATGCCTTTCCTTAAAACATCCGCCGAAAGCTCCGGCGGCGCTTTTTCAAGCACGCTTATAATAGTCTGCACTATCATATTGCAGGGT
>JBMNUE010000021.1:0-18463 GCA_050946095.1 Christensenellales bacterium | reverse complement strand
TAATGGGCGTAAACCCCATATCTCTTGGCATGCTTAAAACTCCGCGGGAATACGGCGCAGATATAGCTGTAGGCGAAGGCCAACCCCTTGGCATGCCGCTTTCATATGGCGGCCCGTACCTTGGCTTTATGGCTGCAACTGAGAAGCTTACAAGAAAACTCCCGGGGCGCATTGTAGGCCAAACTGTGGATTCAAATGGAAGGCGCTGCTTTGTGCTGACGCTGCAAGCAAGAGAGCAGCATATAAAGCGCGAAAAAGCGGGCAGCAATATATGTTCCAACCAGGCTCTTTGCGCTATGAGAGCGTCTGTTTATATGGCTGCAATGGGAGCAAGCGGACTAAGACGGGCGGCGGAGCTGTGCTATCATAAGGCGCATTACTTCGCGCAGGAATTAAGCAAACTTCCCGGCTTTGCTATGCGCTATACGGGAGAATTTTTTAATGAATTTATAACTGAAACGCCGTTGCCGGCAGAAAAAATAGAGAATGTTCTTAAAAAACACAATATACTTTGCGGTCTTCCGTACGATAGCGGAATACTCTGGTGTGTAACTGAAAAAGCGAGCAAGGAGCAGATGGACAAAACCATTCAGATAATTCGGGGGGCATACAGCAGATGAAATTAATATTTGAACGCAGTACGCCTGAACACGGCACTAAATACTTGCCTGATATAGATGTTCCTAAGGCAAAGCTGCCTAAAGAGCACTTGCGGGGCAGCAATCCAAAATTACCTGAAATTTCAGAACCCGATCTGTGCAGGCATTACAAAGCGCTTTCCAACGAAGTGTTTGGCGTGAGCGACGGGTTTTACCCGCTTGGCAGCTGCACAATGAAATACAATCCAAGGTTAAATGAACGCATAGCGGGCTTAAGCGGCTTTACAGCAATGCATCCTCTGCAGCCTAATGATACCGTTAAAGGATGTGCGGAATTGTTAACAACAACGGGCGATTTGCTTTGCGAAATTACAGGCATGGATGCTTTTACTTTTCAGCCTGCTGCGGGTGCCCACGGCGAATTTACAGGACTTCTAATCATAAAAAAGCACCTGGAGCAAATAGGCCAAAAGCATCGCAAAAAGATGCTCGTACCGGACTCGGCCCATGGCACTAACCCTGCATCTGCTGCTATGGCGGGATTTGAAACCGTACATATACCGTCTGACGAAAACGGCTGCATAGATGTGGACACATTAAAAGAGCTGCTGTCTGACGATATTGCTGGCCTTATGCTTACAAACCCAAACACAGTTGGCCTGCTTGACCCCAATATACTTAAAATCACATCGCTCGTGCATGAGCATGGCGGGCTGTGCTATTACGACGGCGCCAATCTAAATGCCGTTTTGGGGCATGCGCGCCCTGGCGACATGGGCTTTGATGTAGTGCACCTTAACCTTCATAAAACCTTTTCAACTCCGCATGGCGGCGGAGGCCCCGGAAGCGGCCCCGTAGGCTGCAAAGCATTCTTGAAAGACTATCTGCCAGGGTGCGCGCTTAAAAACTCCGTTTCTGCTAAAAGCATAGGCCAGGTGAGGTCTTATTTTGGAAACTTTCTTGTGGTTGTAAGGGCGTTAGCTTATATTTTAACGCTCGGCAAAGAAGGCTTGTCCGAGGTGTCCGAGATGGCTGTGCTTAACGCAAACTACCTTATGCACTTAATAAAGGATGAATATACCCCGGCTTACGACCACCCGTGCATGCATGAATTTGTAGTTACGTTGTCTAAAGAAAAAAAGCAGTACGGCGTAACAGCGCTTGATGCCGCAAAAGCTCTGCTTGACAGAGGCATGCATCCGCCTACAATGTATTTCCCGCTTATAGTCGACGAAGCTCTCATGATAGAACCTACGGAAACAGAGAGCAAAAGGACTTTGGAAGAAGCGGCTGAAGCTTTCCGCGAAGTTTATAGGCTTATGAAGGAAGACCCGGAGCAGCTGCATAATTCGCCCTCTAATACCATTATTTCAAGGCCGGATGAGACCAATGCCGCAAGGCATCCTGTGCTGCGCTACAAATTTGATGGCGAATAATCTTTACTATTTTTTAACAAACGAGTATAATCCATATAAAAACATAGCGCTTGAAGAATATTTGCTGCTAAACGCGCCTGAAAACAGCATAATGCTGTATCTTTGGCAAAATGAGCGCACTGTCGTAATAGGCAGAAACCAATGCGCCTGGCGCGAATGCAATGTAGAAGCATTGCAAAAAGACAATGGCACGCTTGCCCGCCGCCTTTCAGGCGGAGGCGCGGTATACCACGATTTAGGCAACCTAAACTTTACTTTTCTTTACCCTAAGGCTAAAGAAAACATTAAGCGGCAGATGAACGTAATAGTAGACGCCTTGGAGTCTTTGGGTATGAATGTTTTGCTTACAGGCAGGAACGACATTAGCTATAGAGGCAGAAAAATGTCCGGAAACGCTTTTTACACAAACGGAAGCAGAGCTTATCACCACGGCACAATAATGCTTGATGTTGATTTAGATACAATGCTAAAATATTTAAATGTAAATAAAGAAAAATACATTTCAAAAGGCATTGAATCCGTTCGATCAAGGGTAATAAATGTAAAATCTGTAATGCCTTCAATTAACATAGATAAACTGCAAAGCGCATTGATTAAATCGTTTGAAAAAGTATATAAAGGCAAAGCGGAGGAATTTTCCGAACACAGTATCGATAAAGAAAGCCTGCTTTTGCGCGCAAAAGAATTTTCCGATTGGAATTGGGTGTACGGGCGGCCTATCAATTTTAATTTTGAAAAAGAAAAGCGTTTTCTCTGGGGTCTTGTGCGCATTGAAGCGGAAATAGCTTCAGGGCGTATTATAAATATAGGAATATTTACAGACGCCTTAGAGCCGAACTTGTTTGTAAGTTTAGAAAACAAGCTTCTCGGTGTACGCTTTGAAACTAAGGACATAAAAGATATTATATACAGCGAACCTTCGCTTGAAAAATACAGCGAAGATATAATAGAGCTATTTGTATGAGGTGAACATGGTAGATTTAATTATTATTGGTACAGGTCCAGGAGGATATGAAGCCGCTATAAGAGCTGCTCAAAACGGCTTATCCGTACAGATATTTGACGACAGAGAAATCGGCGGCACCTGCCTTAACCGCGGCTGCATACCGACTAAAGCGCTTCTTAATGCTGGGGAATATGCTGGGAACGCTAAAAAGGCTAAGGAATGGGGTATAGAATATAAGCCTAATATTGATTTAGAGCAGATGTACTCAAAAAAGGACAGCATAGTTGCGGATTTAAGAAACGGCATAGAAATGCTGTTTAAAAAGAACAAAGTAGAGTTTATCAACAAACGCGCGCAGCTTTTAAAGAGCGGCAGCGTTGTGGCGGATGGAAAAACATATGAAGGGAAAAATATCATAATAGCAACAGGTTCAAGCCCTGCTACGCTTCCCATAGAAGGTCTTAACAATAACCCGCTTGTTATAAATAGTGACGACTTCTTAGCTGAACCCGTTAAATGCAAAAAGCTTGCCATATTAGGCGGCGGCGTAATAGGCGTGGAGCTCGCTTCGTTTTGTCTGTCCATTGGAATGCAGGTTTCAATAATAGAAGCTATGCCTCGCATACTGCCTATGATGGATAGGGAAATAGGCATAAAGCTTGCGGCGGTGCTTAAAAAGCAGGGAGCTGAAATTATAACCAACGCATTTTTAGAAAAAGCCGAGCAAAATGACGGCGAACTTACACTGCACATAAAAGACAAAAAGCCGTTACAAGCTGAAAAACTGCTTGTAGCGGTAGGAAGAAAGCCAAATACAAAGGATCTGTTTCTTGATGAAGAGCCTGAAATGAAAAAAGGCTTTATAAGCGTTGACGAACAATTTAAAACATCTATTGAAAATGTATATGCCATAGGCGACGCAATTGGCAAGGCGCAGTTGGCGCATGCGGCTTCCGCGCAGGGACTGTTTGTGGCGGATCTAATAGGCGGTAAAAGCAATTTAACAAACTTAAACGCCGTGCCTTCTTGCGTTTACACAAGACCTGAAATCGCTACTGTGGGCTTAACGCAGGATGAAGCAAAGCAAAAAGGAATAGATGTATCCATAGGGAAATACATAATGGGCGGAAACGGCAGAATGATGATAAGCGGTTCAAATGTCGGCTTTATTAAAGTGGTTGCGGAAGAAAGTTCTAAAAAAATATTAGGCGCGCAGCTTATGTGCGAAAGAGCAAGCGATATTATAGATGTATTTACACAGGCTGTAGCAAATGAAAACACCGTTCAAGAGATGTTAAATCACATGCGCCCTCATCCAAGCTTTGTAGAAGGCATTACGGAAGCATTAGAAAGCATAGAGGGCAGGGCGATACATATTTAATAAGCAAACTAATAAAGTACGTAATCAAAAAAGCGTAATACAAGAAAAGCCGCCCGGTAAAAAGGCGGCTTTATGCATACGACAAAGTGTCCTTGGACACTTTGTCGTATGTCTTTTCGTTTGGAAGCATTGCTCCCTTAGGCCAAAAATATAGGGAATGCATTGCTATTTAATGTTCCATAGCTTTAGCACTGGAAGTTTTTCACGATTATATTCATGGGGCTTCACTCCGTGAAACCTCTTAAATAATACTTTGTCTACATCATAAAGCCGCCAAATTAACGGACGGCTTTTATTGTGGGTTGAATAAAGTTAAATTATAAACTTCTTAAAGCCCTTTGGAGCAGACGCCATTTCATCGAACTTTGCCTTATATTTTTCATCTGTATTGCCAAGCACTGCGTATGCTGCTATCTTGCTTTCTTCAACACCTGGCTGGTCGTATGCATTTATATCAAGCAGTTCGCCTACATATGCGGTAACCATTTCAAAGAAATATATAAGCTGCCCTATGCTGTGCTCATTAACAGAAGGAAGGTTTATAGTTTGGCTCATACGGCCGCTTCTTAGGAGAGCGTACTGCGTTCCATGATATTCGGCGTTTATCAATTCGTTAAGGGATTTGCCGCCAAGGAATGCGACGTTAGGGTATTCTTCGCAGCCTTCAGGTATTTTAACGGTGGAGCGGAAATTTTCAACATGCAGGAATGTAACAACCTTGTCGTAGGGGCCTTCGGTATAAAGCTGCAGCTGGCTGTGCTGATCGGTAACGCCTAAGGCCTTTACGGGAGTTTGGCCTACGTTTACAGCCATGCCTTTTCGCGTTACGTTTTTGCCAAGGCTTTCCGACCAAAGCTGACAGAACCAGTCTGCCATATATTTAAGGCTGTCTGCATAGGGCATCATAACATGTATGTTGATACCCATATCTTCCATTAGTATATACTGTATAACTGCTTCAAGAAGCGCCGGGTTTTCCCATACTATGGGGCTCTTTATGCGCTTATCCATATCCTTTGCGCCTTCAAGCATGGCGCGTATATCTATACCGCACACAGCAGCAGGCAAAAGGCCCACTGTGCAAAGTTCAGAGAACCTTCCGCCCACGGTTTCGGGTATGTAGAATAGCTTGAAGCTATGCTCCAGCGCAATCCTTATAAGGTTGCCTTTTTCTTTATCTGTCGTTGCTACAATATGCTTTGCCCAGGAATCGCCAAGGGCTTCTTTTAAGGCTGTTGAAATAATAAGGTACTGGCTCATGGTTTCAGCCGTTGCACCGGACTTTGTTATTACATTAAAGCAGGTCTTTTTTACATCTATAACATCGAGCAGCGCGCTCATACGCTCTGGGTCTATGTTGTCTTCAACATAGAATCGGGGGCCGTTTCTTTTTTCTTTGGGAAGCTCATTGTAACGAAGATGGTTTATGGCTCTATGAACGGCAATAGGTCCTAACGCGCTGCCTCCTATGCCGAGAACAACAAAGTTATCAAATTCTTCCCGTATATTTTCTGCGGTTTTCTCGATTTCTTCGACTATTTCGTCTTGAACATAAGGAAGTTCGGTCCATCCAAGGCCGTCTGTGCCGCGCCTTTTTAAAATGCTTTCGTACGCTGCCGCCGCTTTGTTTTGGTAAGCGTCAATCTGCGATGTGCTTATGCCGTACCGGCTGCCGATGACATCTGCCATAAGATTATTAATATCTAAGGTGATTGGTGAATTGGTTTTCATAGCAGGCCTCCTTTTTTTTAGATTATAACATAAAATTACAGGAATGAAAATGTTGACATGCAAAAGCATATAACCTATAATCAAAAAGCGCTTTGAGGTTTTATTTACATTTTGTCAAGGGCAAAATGGCGCACTTTCACTTATTTTTATCTTCATCCCATGCAAAATGCCGGGATGCTTTTTATAGGAGAATCGATGTTACAGGCATTAAAAGGAACAAAAGATGTTTTACCGCAGGATTCGTATCTGTGGCAATGGCTGGAAGCTGCTATGCGGAAAGCTGCCGCTGCTGCCGGCTATAAGGAAATAAGAACGCCGGTAATAGAGCATACGGAGCTGTTTCAGCGCGGCGTTGGCGATACGACGGATATTGTTCAAAAAGAGATGTACACTTTTTTGGACAAGGGCAAGAGATCTATAACTCTAAAGCCTGAAGGAACAGCCGGCGTTGTGCGTGCGCTTGTAGAAAACCGTTTGTATTCAAACGCTCAGCCTACAAAGCTTTATTACTTAAACTGTCCAATATTTAGGTATGAAAACCCTCAGTCCGGAAGGCTTAGAGAGCATCACCAGTTTGGCATGGAATGCTTTGGCGCAAAAGAGCCTTCAGCGGAAGCGGAGCTTATAGCGCTTCTTATAGAACTGCTAAAGCATTTAGGTTTAAATAATTTGGAAGTCAGCATCAATTCCATAGGATGCAAGAAATGCAGGCCTAAATATCAGGAAGCGCTGGTTTCTTACCTGCACGAATATAAAGACAGTCTATGCAAGGACTGCGTAGAAAGAATGGATAGAAACCCTCTGCGTGTGCTTGACTGCAAGGAAGAAAGCTGCAAAATTATAGCCAAAAATGCTCCGATTATTTTAGAACACCTTTGCGATGAATGCAGCAGCCATTTTAAAAAGCTGAAAGCTTTGCTAAGACAAGAAAATATTGTTTTCACGGTTGACCCTTTTATAGTGCGCGGCTTAGATTATTATACAAAAACAGTATTTGAAATAATAATGAAAACAGGCAGAGAAGGCTTAGCGCTGTGCGGCGGCGGCAGGTATGACGAATTGGTGGAGGAGCTCGGCGGCCCTGAAATGCCCGGCGTAGGCTTTGGGCTTGGCATGGAGCGCATTTTAATGGAACTGCAAAATCAACATGTTGAATTGCCTGCCGAATCTCATTTAACTGCTTATGTAGCGTCGATTTCAAAAGAGGACCTGCCCTTAGCTTTTCATATAGTTCAAACTTTAAGAAAAGCAGGCATAGCTGCGGACTGCGACCATGTGGGGCGCAGCCTTAAAGCGCAGTTTAAATTTGCCAATAAACTCAATGTAAAATTTGTTATAATGACAGGCGGCGAAGAAAGAGAAAGGGAAGCTGTGCGCATACGTAATATGCAGACAGGGAACGAAAAAGAAGTTTTAATAGATAGTATAATAAATAATATCATTAAAGGAGAAAATAACTGATGGCGGTCTTTCTAAACGGTTGGAAACGCAGCTGCATGTGCGGTGAAGTATCAGAAACTATGCAGGACAAACAAATTACCGTAATAGGCTGGGTGCAGCGTGTGCGCAACATAGGCGGCATTATTTTTGTTTGGCTAAGGGATAGAACTGGAATAGTTCAGCTTGTTTTTAATGAGCAGAATATGGGCGAAGGATTATATAAAGATGCAGAGTCTTTACGCAGCGAGTTTGTAATAGGCGTGCGCGGCAAAGTCGCCATGCGCGATGAAAGCGAAATCAACAAAGACATGAAAACGGGCAAGGTTGAGATACACGCTGATGAACTTGCAATATTCAACGAAGCGCAAACGCCGCCCATTTATATCGAAGATAACGCTAAAGACAACGAAGCGGTACGGCTTAAATACCGCTACCTTGATTTAAGGAAACCATCAGTGCAGCAGACGCTGTTTATGCGCTCCAAAGTAGTAAACACCATAAGAAACCATATGTTAAGCGAAGGCTTTATAGAAGTCGAGACGCCCATTTTAACCAAATCCACTCCGGAAGGCGCCAGGGACTTCCTTGTGCCAAGCAGAATACATGCGGGTGAATGCTATGCTCTGCCGCAGAGCCCGCAGATATATAAACAGCTGCTTATGGTGGGCGGGTTTGACCGTTATTTTCAGTTTGCCAAATGCTTCCGCGATGAGGACAGCCGCGCCGACAGACAGCCGGAATTTACCCAGCTCGATATGGAAATGTCTTTTGTAGAACCTAAAGACATACAAGGGGTAATAGAAGGCGCATTTAACAGCGTTTTTGAAGAAATTACGGGCCGCGGATTAAAGCTTCCCTTACCAAGGATCACATGGAAAGAAGCCATGGAGCGCTTTGGCAGCGATAAACCCGACACGCGCTTTAAAATGGAAATTACGGATGTAACAGAACAAGTGCAAAACTGCGGATTTTCTATTTTTGAAAGCGCATGCAAGGACGGCAACGTTGTTGTCGGCATAAACGCAAAGGGAGTCGCAGATAAACTTTCACGCAAGAACATGGATGCGCTCGCAGAATTTGTTAAAACCTACCATGTAAAAGGGCTTGCGTGGTACTCTATTAGGTCAGATGGCAGCGTCCGTTCGTCGTTTAAGAAATTCTTAAACGCTGATGCGGAAGAAAAGCTTATAAATACAATGGACCTTGAAAAAGGCGATGCTATGTTCTTTGTGGCGGATAAAAAAATTACCGCCCTAACAGCAATGGGCCAGCTGCGCTTGAAATTAGGCAAAGAATTTGATTTTATAGATAATAAACGCCACGATTTGCTTTGGATTACAGAATTCCCTATGTTTGAATACAGCGAAAAAGACAATCGCTATGTAGCGGCGCATCATCCTTTTACAATGCCAATGGTTGAAGACTTTGAACTTTTTGATACAAATCCCTATGCCGTAAGGGCGCAGTCCTACGACTTGGTAATGGACGGCGTTGAAATGGGCTCAGGCTCTATAAGGATACATCTGTCCGAAGTGCAGGAAAAAATGTTCAATCTGCTTGGCTTTAGCAAGGAAGAAGCTTGGCAGCGCTTTGGTTTCTTACTTGAAGCGTTTAAGTACGGCACGCCGCCTCACGGCGGGTTCGCTTTTGGCATAGACAGACTTATTATGACATTAAGCGGCAAAGAAAGCCTGCGCGATGTAATAGCATTCCCCAAAGCGCAAAACGCCTCATGCCTTATGATGAACTCTCCAAGCCCCGTACCGCAGGAGCAGCTGGATATGCTTCATATGAAGTTTGATTTAAACAAACAAGATTGATTAATTTGCAATTTGATTGCAAGGAATTTATAAGTTTGATATAATAAAACCGTTTAATAGGAGGTGTAAGAGGTGGCAAAAAAGAAAGAAAATCTGCCTATCAATTCCGAAGAAACTAATACAGACGGCGGTACCATTACATATGCGCCGGAAGTAATTGCTATAATCGCAGGGGTTGCTGCCAACGAAGTCGAAGGGCTTGCCGGTATGTGCACAAGCGGCGGCTTTGCCGACATTATGAATAAAAATAAGAATATAACAAGGGGAGTAAAGGTAGATATCGGTACGGAAGAAGTATCGGTTGAACTATACACCATTATAGAATACGATCAGCCCATACAAAAAGTCGCTTCGGAAGTTCAGGAAAATGTGCGTAAGAACATAGAAGCTATGACTGGTTTGCATGTTGTGCGCGTAGACGTTTTTGTTCAGGGCGTCAGCTTCGAAAAAGAAAAAATGGAAGTTCAGAAAAACCTAAATGCTGCCCATAAGCCATCGCTCCCTGAGCGCGATAAAGCGTCAGACTTGGAAAAAAGCGATGATTCAAAAGAGCAGGAGAAAGATAAGCATACAGAGCAGGATAGCTCGGATAATTCTGATAAAGATACTGAAAATTTAGATAATTCAGAGCAAGATATACAGCAGGACGATAAAAGCAGCAGCGAAGAAAACGCTGAAGAAGAAAATGAAAATTGATTTTAAAACAAAATTCACATATTTTATAGGCACGCTGCTCACAGCCCTGATAGGGGTGTGCTTAATATCCTGCGCCTTCAAACCTGATATCGCGTTTGGAGAAGATGTAGGCTTGTTTTCCATGATGCCGCTGCTTTCGCTCATATTCGGCGTGGTGCTTGTAGCCTTTTCAATGAATCTGTTCTTAATGCCGCGCAAAATAAAAAGAATGGGAAATGAAAGCTTTGTTATACAGCAGACTTCAAGCGGCATACTGCGCATCTCCAAGCAAGCTATTGAAAGCATTATATTAAAATGCGCAAGCCAGCAGGAAGATATAAGCCTTTTAAATATCACAACAGATATTATAAAGGATGGGGTTGTTGTAAAAATAAACATAAATGTTGCAGAAGATGCAGCCATACCCGTTGCTGTGGATAATCTACAAAAACAAGTGATAGCGCAGCTTAACAACATTGCCGGCATTTCGCAATCCAAGGTAATAGTATCTGTTGATGAAACAACAGCTTTTGAAAACGTTGTGAAAAAACAGACGTCTGAAGAGCGTCAGGTAAAAGAGCATTTATTTGAAGAACAGACAAATGAAGAGCAGCCAATCGAAAGCAAAACAGACGGCTTTGAAGATTTAGAAGAGGAAGAACAATAGCATTTTTCCTTAAAAACATTAGGAGGGAAATCTATGGCAGATGATAATAAAAAACCTTTTGAAAAGATAAAACCTGGCACAAATTCAGGAAAAATATTCTTTACGGCATTGTTCTTTTGCATGGCTTTGCTTTTTATAATTATAGGATTTTGGAAAACTATACTTGTAATAGCTTTTTCCGCAGTTGGATATTTCATAGGTTCTTCTAAAGACCTTAAAGCTGATGTGGCTAACATGGTAAATAAAGTTGTGCCTCAGGAAAAAAAGATTGAGCCCACGGAAGAAGATAAAAAAATATTTAACGATATGAAATCTTCAGAACAAGTTGATGAGAAAAGCGAAAGCTCATCAGATAAAGCCAGCAAAGAAGATAAAAAAACTACTGCTAAGGAAAGCAAAGAAAAGCCGGACAAAGCGTCGCCAAAAAAGAGCGAAGAAACAAGCGGCGATGATTCTGCAAAAGCCAAGGATAAATAACGGTTTATTATGTCAAAACGCGCTGCAAGACGTGCCGCAGTCCAGCTCACCTATGAACATCTTTTAGGCGGGGAAGGCGGGGACGATACTCTTTTCGGCCTAATAGAATATCCAAGAAACGATGAGGACTTGTCTTTTTTGTACGAACTGTTTAATGGCTCTGTTGAAAATCAAAAACAGTTTGATTTGCTTATATCTAAACTAAGTCCTAAAAGGGAGCTTGACCGTATACCGGCGCTCGTCCATGCTGCGCTTTTGGTTGCGCTTTATGAAATAGAGTACCAAAAAGACGCCTCAAACGCTGTTATAATTAACGAAGCCATAGAGATAATAAAGCGTTTCTCGGAGCCTTATGAAGCGAAGTTCGCAAATGGTCTTTTAGGCAGCTATGTAAGAAAAAACGAAACAGATGTCTAAGGCTGTTTTTTTAGGTATAGACACAAGCTGTTATACAACTTCTTGTGCCGCAGTCGATATATTCGGCAACATTTTAGCCGATGAAAGAATTCAGCTTTATGTTAAGACGGGTTCGCGCGGTTTGCGTCAAAGCGAAGCCGTCTTTCAGCATGTGCGGAACTTTCCGTCTGCTTTTGATAGATTAATTAATCAGTTAAAAGATTGCTCTACAAAGGCATGCTGCGTTTCCAAAGCGCCTTCAGACGGGGAAGATTCCTATATGCCCGTATTTGAAGCAGGCAAAGCATTTGCAGAAAGTATAGCAAGCGCTTTAAATATCCCTTGCTTTTACACAACTCACCAAAGGGGACATATGCAGGCCGCTTTATTGAACGACAATAATATAGAGAAATCATATGTGGCCATTCATATTTCCGGCGGCACTTCAGATTTTTTGTTGGTTAATGAAAACAAAATCGAGCTATTTGCTAAGTCATTGGACCTGCATTTTGGCCAATTGGTCGATAGAACCGCCGTTGCGCTGGGCTTGCCATTTCCAGGAGGAAAGCATTTAGAAAAGCTGGCACTGGGTAAAACCGCCTTAGGAAGGTATACTGTTACTGTAAAACAAGGCGGCCCATGCCTTTCGGGTGCGGAAAAACAGATTTTTGATGACATCAAGGCTGAGTCTATATCAAAAGAACAAATAGCAATAGAAGTTTATGACTGCCTCGCAAGAAGCCTGATTAAAACCCTTGAAAATTCAAGCGTAGACAGCAACACGCCTGTGCTGATTTTTGGGGGAGTGGCGTCTTCCAATATTTTAAGAGCCATGCTCAATCAAAAAAGCGGTTTTAAGTTTCGTTTTGCAAAAAATCATCTGTCAAGCGATAATGCTGTAGGTGTCGCTATAATAGGATTAAATAATTTTATAAAGGAGGCAAATATTTAGGGTGGCTAATGTATTAAGCGGAAAAACTATATCTGCAGAGCTTACAGAGCTGCAAAAGCAGCAGGTGGAAAAGCTTAAGGCAAAGGGCATACAGCCTGGCCTTGCCGTTGTGCTTGTAGGCGAAAACCCCGCAAGCCAGATATATGTGCGCAATAAAATGCGCGCTTGTGAAAAAATAGGCATATATTCAAAAACCATTCGCCTTCCTGAAGATATAAGCCAGGAAAAGCTTTTATCAGTTGTGGATGAACTAAACCAAGACGATAAAATACACGGTATACTGGTACAGCTTCCTCTCCCAAAAGGAATAGACGAAAAAAGCGTCATAATGCGCATTTCGCCAAATAAAGATGTGGACGGTTTCCACATATTAAGCGCAGGAAGGCTTTTTACCGGAATACAAGGCTTTGTTCCTTGCACGCCTAAAGGTATAATGTATATGTTGGAAAGCGCTAAAATTGACTTGGACGGCAAGCATGCCGTGGTAGTCGGCCGCTCAAACATAGTGGGAAAGCCTATTGCCATGCTTTTGCTTAACGCCAACTGCACTGTTACAATTTGCCATTCGCATACAAAAAATCTTAAGGAAATTACGCGCGAAGCGGATGTGCTGGTCGCAGCCATAGGAAAGCCTAAGTTTATTACGGCAGACATGGTAAAAGACGGCGCATGCGTTGTGGATGTCGGCATAAATCGTGTGGATGGCAAGGTTGTGGGAGATGTGGACTTTGAAAATGTTTCAAAAAAAGCCGCATACATCACTCCGGTTCCGGGCGGTGTAGGGAAGATGACAATAAGCATGCTCATGCAAAACACAATCGAGGCAGCGCAGATTTGAGTACTCTTTCTGTAAGCGAACTAAATGAATATGTAAGAAAAACGCTTGCCGTTGACCCTATGCTGCACAATATCACTATTACGGGCGAAGTAAGCAATTTTAAGCAGCATCCTTCAGGGCACTGGTATTTTTCCTTAAAGGACGACAAGGCGCGCATATCCTGTGTTATGTTCAGGCAGTACAATATGCTTGCAAGAACAGTGCCTAAGGATGGCATGAAGCTTAACTTAAAAGGTTCTGTGGGTCTTTATTCAGCTTCAGGTTCTTACCAGTTCTATGCTGAACAGCTTGAAAAACGCGGAACAGGCGAACTGTACGAAGCGTATATAAAGCTAAAGAACAAGCTTACAGCGGAAGGGTTGTTTGACCCTGCCAGAAAAATACCCTTGCCTATGCTTCCCAAAACAATAGGCGTTGCAACGGCAAGCTCGGGTGCAGTGCTGCACGATATTTTTACCGTTGTCAACCGCCGCTTTCCCGGTACGACTATTTTGCTGCGCCCATGTAAAGTTCAGGGTGAAGGGGCCGCTGAAGATTTAACCAATGCCGTTTTAGAGCTTTCCAAAGCAAGCTCGGTTGAAGTTATAATAATAGGCAGGGGCGGCGGCTCTCTTGAAGACCTTTGGGCGTTTAACGATGAAACGCTTGCGCGCACCGTTGCTGCATGCAAAATCCCTATAATATCTGCAGTTGGCCACGAAACAGATGTAACATTGTGCGATTTCGCTGCAGATGTTAGGGCTGCAACTCCATCGCAGGCGGCAGAATTTGCAGTGCCCGACAAGGCAGCGCTTAATCAGCAGATTGAAAGCCTTGCATTCAGCCTGTTTAAAAATTGCAGATCTATGAAAGACCAAAAAGAAAACAAATTGCATATGCTTTGCAGCTTATTAGAGCAATATGCTCCGCAGCAAAAGATAAAGCTGTATAATGAAAACTTGCAAAATATACAAAGCAGGATGCATTTACTTTCAAAATCAATATTGGATAAAAAGGCGTCGCGCCTGCAAGAACTTAAAATACAGCTGGATTCTATTAATCCCGAAAACATATTAAAACGCGGCTATGTTATAGTGCGCAAGGGAAATGACATTGTTAAAAGTGCCGATGATGCTTTAGGGCTTATGCAGCTTGAATTTTTTGACGGCACTGTTTCAGTAGAAAGGTTAAAATAATGGACGAAAAAAAGTTAAGCTTTGAAGAAGGCATACAGCAGCTTGAAAATATCTTAAGCGGTTTAGAAAAAGACGATATGAACCTTGATGATATGCTTGCTTCGTACGAAAAAGGCATGAATATTGTAAAACAGCTTAAAGCACAGCTAACAGAAGCGGAAACCAAGCTTAAAGTGCTGCAAAACGGTGAAATAAAGGAAACAGTCCAAGAAGATGCTTTGGAATGAAAGATACGAAAAATATAAAAGCTTTTTTGTAAAACAGCTTGATAATTCGGTTAAACAGACGGAGCTTCCATTTGAAAGCGGCAGCATGCCGCAAAAGCTCTCTGAAGCCATGCGCTACAGCTTGTTAGCCGGCGGCAAGCGTCTGCGTCCTGTTATGCTTTTAGCTGCGGCGGAAGCAGAAGGCTTAAAAGCGGAAGAAGCTTTTAACTTCGCTGCTGCGATAGAGATGATACATACATATTCTCTTATACATGACGATTTGCCCGCCATGGATAATGACACATTGCGCCGCGGAAAACCAACAAGCCATTGCAAATTTGGAGAATGGCTGGCAATACTCTCAGGCGATGCGCTGCTTACGGAAGCTTTTTACATGATGTCCTTAACAGATAATAAAAATGCCTTAAAAGCAATAAAAGAAATTGCTTTTCGTTCAGGCGCAAGGGGTATGATAGCCGGGCAAGTAGCGGACATGCATTTTGAAAATAAAAACCCCTGCAAAGATGATGTGCGTTACATAAACCTACATAAAACGGCGGATTTATTTGTAGCTGCTGTTAAAACGGGGCTTATTTTAGCATCGGCAGATGAAAGCAAGCTTAAAGCTGCTGAAACATACGGAGAAAATATCGGCTTTGCGTTTCAAATAACGGATGATATTTTGGACATAAAGAGCAACAGCCAAACGCTTGGCAAGTCCATAGGAAAAGACGAAAAACAGAATAAAGCTACATGGGTAAAAATGTTTGGGATCGAACAGGCAAAAAAAGACGCGCAATTAGCTGTGGAAAAAGCTGCAAATGCGGCGCAGCAATTCGACTTTTCAGATGGAGCTTTTTTCGTTCCGCTTGCACAAAGCATACTAAAGCGTGTAAAATAGCAAATATCAAATGAATGGAGTACTATAATGGATTTATTTCATGAAGAAGTAGTTTTAAAAAAGAATCAGGGATTGCAAAACCTCTTATATGCGCTTGCCATGGTAGTTATGGTGCTAAGCGGTTTATATGCTTTAATAATGATCAACCCGCTTATATTCATAATCACGCAGGAAGGTTTTTCTGTAAACATGCTTTTAGATATAATAATTTTTATTATGTCTGTCGCAGCTTGTGTGCTTATATTTATATATAGGGATCGCATAAAAACCGAATACGAGTACACATTCACCAACGGCATTTTAGACTTTGCAAAAGTGTTCAACAACCGCAAAAGGAAAAATTTAGGCTCTATGAATGTGCGGAATGTGGAAGCCTGCGGTCTTGTATCTTCTGGTTCTTTTAAGCGATACAGCCAAATGCAGGGCGTTAAAATAACAAATTGGTTTTTAAACCGCGATGCCAATCTGTTCTACTTTTATTTTGTAAAAGACAATCAAAAAAATATGATAGTTATTGAACCGAGCGATACGCTTATAGGGCTTATTAAAAAAGTGATGCCATCAGGTAAGTATCAGGTAAATTAATGTACTGCTATTTAGATAACAGCGCAACCACCGAGGTTTCTAAAAAAGTGCAGGAAGCCCTGCTTCAGTCTTTTGAAGCAGGCTTTTACAACCCGTCGTCTTTATACGCTCCTGCAGTTTCAGTAAGCAAAAAAATTGAAAACTGCAGAGAAAATATCAAGACGCTTCTGCATGCCGACAATTTGTATTTTACTTCTGGCGGAACAGAGAGCAACAACCTTGCTGTTTTTGGAGCATTGCTCCGCAAAAGAGAAAAAGGCACAATACTGTGCAGCGCTATAGAACATCCTTCCACTTTGAATGCATGCAAAAGGGCGGAAGAAATGGGTTTTGTATTAAAAACCATACCTGTTAATAAAACGGGCGTTATAGACTTAGATAAATTTAAGGAATTGCTTAATGAAAGCATACAGCTTATTTGCGTTATGCATGTAAACAATGAAGTGGGCTCAATACAGCCGCTAAAAGAGATAGCTGCGCTCCGCGATGAACTTGCCCCAAGTGCAATGCTTCATGTGGACAGCGTGCAGGCTTTTTTGCGTGTGCCTGCTGATTTAGACCATTTAGGCATAGATTCTTATTCGCTATCAGGTCATAAAATCCAAGCTTTAAAAGGCATAGGCGCCCTTGCTGTATCCAACAGAAACAAAATAAAACCTCTGATGTATGGCGGAAGGCAAGAGAGCGGAATAAGAGCAGGAACAGAAAACAGCTTTGGAATATTTTCTCTGCAGGCAGCAATAGAGAACTACCCTAAGGAAAACAATATGCGGGAAAATAAATTGCTTTTATATAAAAAAATAAAAGAATTGATCCCGACAGCTCAAGTAAACGGGCCAGACCCTGAAAATGAAGACGCCTCCGACCATATAATAAATATTTCTTTTGAGCCTGTGCGCGCGGAAACCATGCTCCATGCGTTAGAAAGCGATTATATTTATGTTGGCAATGGTTCTGCTTGCTCCTCAAGAAAAAGAAATATAAGCCATGTTCTAAAAGCTATGGGTATTAAAGTGCCGCGGGCTGAATCTGCCGTGCGCTTTAGCCTAAGCCCATGCACTACCAAAGAAGAAGTGCTGTTTGCTGCAGAAAAATGTGCGTTGCATTATAATATATTAAAAAAATTTGTACGCAGATAGGAGAAGAAATGGAAAGACTATTGCTTGTAAAATATTCTGAAATTTTTCTTAAAGGGCTTAACCGTCCCTGGTTTTTAAAACTGCTTTTAACGAGAATACGCGAGGCGATAAAAGGCCTCGGCGCAAAAGCGCAGCTTAGCGACAGCAGGATATATGTAAGCGGCTATACGGATGAAACAGCGGTTATAGAAAAAATCACCAAGGTTTTTGGCGTTCATTCCGTATGCCCTGCAATAGAAATGGACAAAGACAATTTTGAAGCTTTGGAAAACCAAGCCGTTTCGCTCATGAAAAATCTGGAAGGCACTTTTAAGGTGCAGGCTAGACGCTCCGATAAAAATTATCCCTTGGAATCGCCTGAAATAAACGCGCGCATAGGCGCAGCCATACTTAAAAATTGCGATAATTTAAAAGTGGATGTAAAGCAGCCAGATCATGTGCTGCATGTTGAAATAAGAAAAAAGGCCTACATGTATGTAAATATAATTCCTGCTGTCGGCGGAATGCCTGTAGGAAGCAACGGAAAGGCTTGCCTGCTGCTTTCAGGCGGAATAGACAGTCCCGTTTCAGGATATATGATCGCGCGCAGGGGAGTATCGCTTTGCGCCGTGCACTATTATTCTTTTCCATACACCGGAGAACGCTCAAAAGAAAAAGTGCTTTCCTTGGCAAGGCAATTAAGCAGCTACTGCGGAAGCTTTAAACTTTACATAGTGCCTTTTACGAATATTCAAATGGAAATACATCAAAAATGCCCCGATGAATATACAACGCTGCTGATGCGCCGCTTTATGATGAGAATAGCGGACCGCATTGCAGAGCAAGCGGGAGCTGCAGCGCTTATAACCGGCGAATCAATAGGGCAGGTGGCAAGCCAAACCATGCAAGCGCTTACATGCACGGATGCCGTTGTAAAAAGGCCGGTTTTCCGCCCTTTAATAGGCCTTGACAAGGAACAGATTATCGCCATTGCAAAAGAAATAGACACATACGAAACTTCCTGCCTGCCTTATGAAGACTGCTGCACGGTGTTTACGCCGCGCCATCCTGTTACAAAACCCAAATTAGATAGGACAGAACAGGCAGAGAAAGCTTTAGA
>JBMNUE010000020.1:0-18527 GCA_050946095.1 Christensenellales bacterium | reverse complement strand
CCTCGCACTATAAGCACTATAATCAAAATAAGCAAAAGGGTAAGCACTACCAAAATAAAGCCTCGCACTTTATCATCGCTCATGTTGTTGGGGTATTGGTTCATAGCTTTTCTCCTTAAGGAATATTTTATCTAAAAACTGGTTTTTCAGTCGCTTTCAGGGCTGTTTTCAAAAAAGTACTGTTTGCGCACTATGGGCGCGTACTTGACGTTTATCTTTTTTAAGCGGTTGATAAGCAGGTTTTCGCAGTCGGTCTTATCCTCCATTTTTTCAGGCGGCACAAGCAAGTCAAAGGACAGCCTTATGCTGCCGTCATCAAGCTCCATTGCCTGAAGGTCTTGGTAGCGGTATGGGCATCCAACCTGCTTTAGCGCTTTTTCAACATCCTTGCGCGCCCTGTTGAAAAGGGAATCGTGTATGCGCACGGGGTCCATATGCACTGTAAGCCGGTAGCCGAACCTGTCTTCAACGGCTCTTTCTATGCTGTCCGCCACAAGGTGCGCTTCTTCAAGCTTCATGTCTGCATCGAGGGAAATATCCACATTGGCGAAGCGGTTTTGGCCGCCGTATTCGTGCATCATAAGGTCGTGCGCATCAAGGACCTTATCCTGGCTTTTAATAAAGGCCATAATTTCTGAGCCTACGGGCTTGTTTGCGCCGTTTCCCAAAAGTATGGATACATTGTTTTTTATGATTCCCACGCCATTTTTTAATATAAACAGAGAAATCACAAGGCCTATGTATCCGTCTAAGTTTACCTTAAACAGCGTTGCGATAATTATGGATATAAGCACGCCCGCTGTGCGCAGTATATCTGTAAAGGAATCCGCCGCGGTGGCTCTCAGCATTTCGCTGTTTATTTTATCCGCAATGTTTAAATAAAAATACCTAAGCCAGATTTTAACGGAAATCGAAGCGAGCAGCACAATAACAGCCCAGATATTGTATTGTACGAACACGGGATCCGCAATGTTTTGCACGGAGTCCGCCAAAGTGCGGCCGCCCAGATAAACAATGGAAAGCCCTACAAAGGTGCTTAGCATCATTTCAAGGCGCATATGGCCGTAGGGGTGCTCGGAATCCGCAGGCCTGGCGCTTAAATAAAAGCTTAAAAAGCCTAAAATGTTTGTAAGGCTGTCGGTCAAATTGTCTATCGCTTCCGCTCTCATTGCAAGCGAACCCGTTATAATGCTTACAACGGTCTTGCCTAAAAATAAAAGCAGGTTTACCGCAAGGCCTACGGAGTTTGTTAAATTGCCGTACTGCACCCGCGCCTTGGGGCTGTTTTCGTCTTTTACAAATAAACGGATTAATCTTTCCGTCACAGCTGAATCCTTTCAAAATATACGCAGCAAAACGCAAATTAAACCTTTGCAGGCATAAGAAAGTTAACACTTTTTTAGTTTTTTGTCAATGCTTGCGCAATAATATTTAATGTGTTTCAACTGGAAAACACCGCTTAAAAAGGGTATACTTGGTTTGCAGCCGCTTTGCGCCAAAACAAAATTTTAACAGGGGTATTTATGGTAGAAATCACAAGACCGGATGTTGATATATTAAAAACCGCCTTGAGCGGGCAATGCTTCCGCATGAACAGGCAGGAAGACGGCAGCTTTTTAGCTGTCGCAAAAGACAAAGCCGTAAAAATAATACAAAACGGCGATAATATTCGTTTTCTTTGCGGCGAAAAAGAATTTAGCAGTTTTTGGGAGCCGTATTTCGACCTTTCATGCGACTATGAAGAGCACCACAAAAAAATACCAAAGGACGATGCTTTTCTGCGCGCCGCAAAGGATTACAGCTTTGGCATCCGTATTTTAAAGCAGGACCCTTGGGAAACGCTTATAAGCTTTATTATTTCGCAGCGCAAAAACATACCGGCAATAAAAAGCAGCATAGAAAAGCTATGCCGAATGTTCGGTGAAAAAATACCGGGCTTTGAGTGCTTCGGCTTTCCAAGCCCCGAAAGCCTTGCAAACGCTGAAGATGAAGAGCTTTCGGCGTGCTCTTTAGGATATCGCGTGCCATATGTTAAAAAAACGGCGCAGATGGTCGCTTCAGGCAATGTAAGCTTGCAGGAGCTTAGCAAATTAGACGATGAAAATCTTTTTAAAAGCCTCTGCGTATTTCCCGGGGTAGGAAAAAAGGTCGCAAACTGCGTAATGCTTTTTGCATACAGAAGAACAGAAGCCTTTCCGCGCGACGTGTGGATTTTACGCATGGAAAAGGAGCACTACAACGGCCATTTTGACGAGACGCATTACGGCGGTTCGGCAGGGCTTATGCAGCAGTATATGTTCTATTTTGGCAAAAGCGAAGAATACAAGCAGCTTTTTGGATAATGCAAATCAAATACAAGCCGTAAAATCGGCCTTTGCTTTTATGCGCATTAAAAAACCCGCTTAAATTATACGGCGGGTTTTGCTTTTAAATTAATTGCGCGGCTTTAAAAGCTAAAGCCTTACAGCATGCCTTTTTCTCTCATGCGGAGAAAGCTCCCTTTGAGCGCCGTTTTGCCATGCGCATAGCTTAGAGCGCCCTGAAGATATGCTGTGTATGGCGGGCGTATGGGCGCATCGCAGCTTAGCTCTATTGAAGAGCCCAGCACAAAGCTGCCTGCCGCCATGATTACATTGTCGCTATACCCAGGCATTTCCCACGGCACGGGGGTAACAAAGCTGTCTATGGGCGAAAAATACTGTATGCCTTGGCAGAAAGCTATAAGCCTGTCGGGATCGTTAAACTGCAGCGCCTGAATAATATCGCTCCTTTTTTCATTATATCCGGGCGACACCTTAAGCCCTAAAAGTTCTCCCGCTCTTGAAGCAAGACACGCAGTTTTAAGCGCCTGGCACACAGTGTGCGGCGCCATAAAAAGCCCCTGGTAAAAAGGCCTGTAGCTTGCTTCATAGCTTCCCGTTTCTCTCCCTATGCCGGGAGCCGTAAGGCGCGAAGCTATTTTTTCTATGCATTCCTTTGTTCCCGCTATATAGCCACCAGTAGGCGCTATGCCTCCGCCCGGATTTTTTATTAAAGAGCCTGCAATAACATCAGCGCCTGCTGAAACGGGCTCGCTAAGCTCTGTAAATTCGCCGTAGCAGTTGTCCACAAAGGTTTTAGCATCGGGCTTTATTTTTTTTACTTTTCTTATGGCTTCTTCCAATTCTTTTACATTGAAAGCCTTTCGCCAGTCATAGCCGCGGCTCCTTTGAAGCATTATAAGGCTTGTGTTCGGCCTTATATTTTCTTTTAAAGCGGCTAAATCAATTTCATTGTCCTTGAGCGGCACAAAGCTAAAATCAACGCCCTGGCTTTTAAGGTCGCCCGCGGCTCCTTCTATAACTGTCATAAGCGTATCGTAAGGCTTTCCGGTAATGCTTAAAATATGATCTCCCGGCTTGGTTAAGCCAAACAGGCAAAGAGAAAGCGCGTGCGTGCCGCTCGTTATCTGCGGGCGCACTATGGCTTCTTCCGCTTTAAAAATATGTGCAAAAAGCGCTTCAAGCGTATCGCGCCCTATATCGTCATAGCCGTAGCCGTTTGAAGGCGCGAAGTGCCTTTGCGCTATTTGAAAATCCTTGAAGGCTTCAAGCATTTTACGCGTAAGCTGCTCTTCCGTATTTTCAAACAAGGCGAATTGGGGTTTGCAGTCTTCCTCCGCCTGCAAAAAAACGCTGTCAATAGTCCGCATTTTGAGCCTCTTTCTTTATTATAATTTTAACGGCATTGCTAAGCCCTAAATCGGGGTTTATCCATGTTAGCCTATTGTCTTTCCTAAACCATGTAAGCTGCCTCTTAGCGTACTGGCGGCTGCGGCGCTTAACAAGGTCTATTGTTTCTTCCAGGCTGTATTTCCCTTCAAAATATGGCACGCATTCTTTGTAGCCTATGGCCTGCATGCTTTGAAAGGAAGGCGAAACGCCGTCTTTAAGCAAATCGTCGACTTCTTTAAGCAGACCGTTATTAAACATGGCTTCGGCGCGTTTGTTTATTCTTGCGTAAAGCTTATCCCTATCCCAATCGAAAGCAAAGGGAAGTATGTTGTACCTGCCTTCGGAATAGCTTGGCATGCTCTGCTTGGAAAAAGGAATGCCCGTGACATGCTGCACCTCAAGCGCCCGGATAATTCTCCTAATGTCGTTTGGGTGCAGGCGGTTTGCCGTTTCGGGGTCTTTTTGCTTCAAAAGCTCGTGCAAAGCTTCGTTGCCGTTTTCTTTTTGGTAATCTTCGTAAAGTTTTCGCACTTTAAGATCGGCTTTTGCGCCGCCGTAGCTTAAAGGCAGGGATAGAGAGCGCAGGTACATGCCCGTGCCGCCGACCAATACAGGCGTTTTACCTCTTGACAGGATATCTTCTATGCAGTCTACAGCGTCTTTTTTATACTGCGCCACGGAATATGCTTCATCCGGTTCCGCTATATCTATCATATGATGTGGAACCTTAAGCCTTTCTTCTAAAGCGGGCTTTGCAGTGCCTATATCAAGGCGCTTATATATTTGAAAAGCGTCCATGCCAACAATTTCAGCGGGCATTTCTTTAGCCAGCTGCATTGCAAGGCTGCTTTTGCCAGACGCCGTAGGGCCGCATATGGCTATTAAAACAGACTTCAAGACTGTATCCTTCCAAAGCGCTTTTCTATTTCTTTTTTCCCTATGGAAAGCACTATGGGCCTGCCGTGCGGGCATGTGGGAATAACATCGCGGCTTAGCATTTCTTCTAATAATGCCACCATGTCTTCTTTGGACAGCATATCCCCGCCTTTTATCGCATGCCGGCAGGCGGCATAAAGCAGGCGGTCAAACTTGCGGTCGTTTGGCAAACTTCCTGTGCTTTCCAAGGTGTCGAGCGCTTCTAAAAAGCTCGACTTGGCTTCGGGCATGCCGAGCACCAAAGGTACGGAATGCAGCTTGACCGTCTGCTCGCCAAAGTCCTCCGCGTCGTAGCCTGCGCTTGCAAGCAGGGCCTGGTTTTCCAAGAATACGCCTAAGGATTTTAGGCTGAGCTTTATTATCTGTGGCATTAAAAGCATCTGCGATATGGCGCCCTCATCGTGCGCCCGCTGCATCTTTTCAAAAAGTATCCTTTCGTGAGCCGCATGCTGGTCGCAAAGGTAAAAAACATCGTCGCTTTGAAACAATATATATGTGTTAAATAAAGAACCTATGAATTTAAGCTGCTTTTTTGGCACTGAAAAAGCGGTTTGCTCAATATGGGATTCTTCCAACGGCTTTTCAAATTCAAAATTGCTTTCTTTTGAAAAGCTTAAGGAAGAGCTTCCGGCAGAGTTTTCATCAGAACTTTCTGAAGCTTTTTCAAAAGCGCTCAGGTTTTCAGGGCCCTGCTTTAGCGAATCTGGCTCTAAAACGGCGCTCTGCTTCCACGCAGGGTCCTTTACAAATAAATACGGGCTTGCTTTGCTTTTTTCTGTATCTGCCTTATCCGGCAGCTCGCCGCCCGCGTATTTTGATTCGGGTGTTTTTTCAACGATATTAGCTTTATTTTTAAGCTGGCCTTCTTCCTTAAAGAAAGCTTCCGGCTCGCTTGACGCTATGCCTTCGTTTAAGGCTTCTTCGACGGCGTGAAGCACAGCGTCATGCAGCTTCTTTTCATCCGAAAAGCGCACTTCCCATTTGTTCGGATGAACGTTTACATCGACCTTGTTATAAGGCATTGCAATATACAGCACCGCCATAGGAAAACGCCCTATCATAACACGCTGGCGCACAGCTGTTTCCAAGGCGTTTGACACAAGGCTGCTCTTAAACGCCCTGCCGTTTATAAAAAAGTTTTGATGGCTGCGGTTGCCGCGCGAAGCCGCCCCAACGCCCACAAGCCCTTTAACTATAATTCCGTTTTCATTATGCTCCACTTTTTTCATGTTTTTAAGCGTTTGCAGGCCGTATACGGAAAGAAAGGCGCTGTCCAGCTTGCCGTCGCCCGCGCTAAAATAAATAGTGTTGCTGTCGGACTTAAAGCGGAAGGAGACCTCAGGGTGCGAGAGTATAAGCAGCCGCATAAGGTCGGAAACAAGGCCCGCTTCCTGCGAAGGCTTTTTTAAAAAATCCCTTCGCACAGGAGCGTTAAAAAACAAATCGCTCACTGTAATTGAAGTGCCTTCCGCACAGGCCGCAGGCTGTATATCCTCTATTGTGCCGCCTGAGTTTTTTAGCCTTATGCCGCTGTCCCTGCCTTTCTGGCGCGTAAGCAGGATAACGCGGCTTACCGCGGCTATGGAATGCAGGGCTTCTCCCCTAAAACCCAATGTTTCGACCCGGAAAAGCTCTTCGGAATTAAAAAGCTTGCTCGTTGCGTTTTTTTCAAAGGCAAGCGCAAGGTCTTCTTCCGCTATGCCTAAGCCGTTGTCCAAGACCTTTATTTTATCAAGGCCGCCTCTAACGATTTCCACCGTAATGCCGGTAGCCCCCGCGTCCAAGCTGTTTTCTACAAGCTCCTTAACAACGGCCTGCGGGCGCTCCACAACTTCGCCCGCCGCAATTTTGCCTATGACTTCCTGAGAAAGCCTGCGTATTCTTCCCATTACAGCTTCCTTGCCTTTTCCTTAAGCAAATATAAATAATTGAGCGCTTCCACTGGGTTCATGTTGAGCACGTCGATATTTGAAATTTCTTCTATTAATTCGGTTTTGCCTATGTCCATTATAGATACCTGTTTGTCCCTTCTGTTCTTTTCCATAATGCCCGCCGCCAAGGAGCCTGCGTTTATGTTGTTGGCTTCAAGGCGCGCCTGTATTTGCCTGGCCCTATGTATAAGCTGGTTTGGAAGCCCCGCAAGCTTTGCAACGTACACTCCGAAGGATTTATCCGCCCCGCCCTGCACTATGGTGTGCAGGAATATAGCTTCTTCGCCCATTTCTTTTACAGCGACGCTTACATTTTTAACGCCTTCCATGTTGCCTTCAAGCTCGCTCAGCTCGTGGTAGTGCGTTGCAAACATGGTTTTGGCTCCGCATTTATTTTTATCCGCAAGGTATTCCACAGCCGCCCAGGCTATGGAAAGCCCGTCCAAAGTGCTTGTTCCGCGGCCTATTTCATCCAGTATAATAAGAGAATTTTGCGTGGCGTTTCTTAAAATATAGCTTAATTCGTTCATCTCCACCATAAATGTGGACTGCCCGCCAGCCAGATCGTCCGAAGCGCCTATCCTTGTAAATATGTTATCGGTTAAAGGTATGTTTGCTTCTTCTGCCGGTACGAATGAACCCATGTGCGCCATAAGCGCTATTATTGCCGTCTGGCGCATGTATGTGGATTTCCCGCCCATGTTGGGGCCCGTTACTATAAGCATGCGGGAATCGCTTAGGTTTAGCTCCGCGTCATTTGGGACAAAGCTGCTGTCTTTTAAGGTTTTTTCAACAACAGGATGCCGCCCCGCGCGTATAAAAAGCTCCCCGGAAGTGTTGATTTTTGGGCAGACATAGTTGTTTTCAAGCGCTGCAAGGCTTAAGGACAAAAGCGCATCCGCCGTTTTAAAGCCTTCCGCCGTTTTTTGCAGTGCGGCAATGTCCTGCGCTAAGCGCTCCCTTATTCCGGTAAACAGCTTATACTCAAGCTGCACTATTTTTTCATCGGCGCCTACTATTTTATTTTCTATTTCCCTAAGCTCTTCTGTTGTGTAGCGCTCACTGTTTGCAAGCGTTTGGCGGCGCTTGTAGCGCTCCGGCACAAGGGAATAGTTTGATTTGGTTACTTCTATATAGTATCCAAAAACACGGTTGTACTGTATCTTAAGGTTTTTAATGCCGGTCTTTTGTTTTTCTTCTTCTTCAAGGCTTAAGAGCCACTGCCTGCCGGATAGGGACGCATCGCGCAGCTCGTCCAGCTCCTTTGAATAGCCCTGCTTTATTATATTGCCTTCGGTTATGGATACTGGCGCTTCTTCGCTTATTGCATCGGACAGCAAGCTAATAATGTCGTCTTCAGGCATTAAAAGAGCGGCGGCATTTTTTATGCCTTTAGATTCGCAGCCTAAAAGCAGTTTTTTAAGCGGAGCCGCCTGCTTTAAAGAGCGCAAAAGCGAAAGAGCATCCCTTGCGTTAAAAGACCCAAAGGATATGCGCGAAAGTATGCGCTCCATATCGTAGACCTGCTTTAAAATTTCTATTATTTCCTGCTGGAGAACCACATTGCTTTTTAGCTCGTCTACTGCGTCAAGGCGCGTTAAAATTTTCTCCCGAGATAGCAGGGGCTGTTCGACCCAGCTGCGCAGCAGCCTGCCGCCCATTGATGTGACTGTTTTATCAAGCACCCACAGCAAACTCCCCTTAACGCTTCTTCCGCGCAGAGATTCCGTTATTTCAAGGTTGCGCCTTGTGGATTCAGAAAGAGGCATAGCATCTGAAGCAGATATAATTTTTATATGGTTTATATGCGGCAGCGATACCTTTTGCGTATCCTGCAGATATATAATAAGCGCCCCCGCAGCCTTTATGGAAGCGTTATCTGTAAGCCCTAAAGCTTCAAGCGAATGCACCGAAAAATGCGCTTTAAGAGCGTTCCTTGCTTTTTCCAAAGAAAAATAATTTTCAGGCACATGCTGCATGTAGGCTTTTATATTTGAAAGCTCTTCTTTGTCGCTCGTTATAATTTCGCCGGGGCTTTCAGCGCTTAATGCGAGCAGCACGCCGTCTTTGCCGTTATCAAAGCCGCGCACAAAAAATTCGCCCGTTGTAATATCGCAGGAAGCTAAAGCCGCCTGCCTGCCTTTTATGTAAACGGAATACAGAAAATTATTTTTCTTTTCGTTAAGGGCGCTTAAGTCCGTTACGGTGCCGGGCGTTACTATGCGCACTATTTCTCTTTTTACAAGGCCTTTAGCCTGCTTAGCGTCCTCCACCTGCTCGCATATGGCAACCTTATAGCCTTTTTCTATAAGCTTTGCTATATAGCCGTCGGCAGAATGCCAAGGGACGCCGCACATGGGCGCGCGTTCTTCAAGCCCGCAGTCCTTCCCCGTAAGCGTAAGCTCAAGCTCTTGAGACACCGTAATGGCGTCTTCAAAAAACATTTCGTAAAAATCGCCCAGGCGGTAAAACAAAATGGCATCGGGATTTTTTTGCTTTGTCGCGACATAGTGCCGCATCATGGGGGATAGCTTTGACAATTAGTTTTCCTTTAGCATCCGGGGCAGCTAGCGCAGCTTCCCTGGCAGCCGCTTTGCGGCATAAGCACGCCTTGGATGACTCTGTTTACGCCTTCCATTATCTGGTTAAACTCATGCCTGTAATCGCTTAATTTCTGCATGTCTGAATGGGACATTATCTTCGTTTTAAGCTCCTGAAGCTTGCTTTCTATTTCTTCAATTTCGCTTTGGTTCGGCTTATCTTCAAGCTGCTTTTCCTGCAGCTTCATCCTCAGCTGCTCGTACTCTGAAGACATTTCCATAAGGGCTGCGTTGCTGTTAACCTTATTTTCCTGCTCGGTCATATTGATAAAAGTATCGCTCTTTTTAAGCTCCTCGCCGAGTTCCTTTGCCTTGTTAAGTATTTCTTCGTTAATCATAGCGTTTCCTTTCCTCGCAGCGTGTTGCTGCCGTGAGATGTAATTTTTACAGGCACAATATCGCCCATTTTAGCGTTTTTTGCAACAAAGTTGACGCTTACATTGCGTTCTGTTTTGCCGGTGAGCATTTTTTCGTTCCGGCGGGACGGACCTTCGATAAGCACTTTCTGAACGGAGCCTTTCTGGCTTTCAAGTATTTCTTTTGTTATGCCTTCCTGAAGGGATATAAGCCTTTCAAGGCGCTTTGCTGCAGTATCCCTATCCACTTTTCCCTGCATTTTAGCAGCCTTTGTGCCTTCCCTGGGGCTGTAAATGAACGTAAACGCAGCATCAAAGCGCACAGTTTCAACAAGCGACAGCGTTTGGTTAAAGTCTTCCTCTGTTTCTGTGGGGAAAGCCGCAATAATATCCGTGGTTATGCCGATATTTGGAACGGCTTGCCTTAAAAGGTCTATCTTTTGCTTGTAGCTTTCAGCAGTATAGCGTCTGTTCATAAGCTTAAGCACGCGGTCGCTCCCAGACTGCACAGGCAAATGCAGGTGATGGCAAAGAGCTTTGCTTTTCGCGTACTCTTCTATAAGCTCGTTTGACAGGTCCTTAGGATGGCTTGTCATAAAGCGCAGGCGCGGCACGCCCAGTTCGTCCAATTTGCGCAAAAGCTCGGGGAAGCTTATGTCGTTTGTGCCTTTGCCGTAGGAATTAACGTTTTGCCCTAAAAGCATTATCTCTTTTACGCCGTCTTTTAAAAGCGCTTCGGCTTCCAAAAGTATGTCGCCCGACTTGCGGGAGCGCTCCCTGCCGCGCACATAAGGCACTATGCAGTAGGTGCAAAAGTTGTCGCAGCCCTGCATAATCGATATATAGGCCTTGAATTTGCTGCTGCGAAGCACTGGCAGGCCTTCAGCGATGGTTGAATCTTCCTTAGGCACCATAAAGCATCGTTCGCCGGCGCTTATACAATTGTACAGTATTTCAGGCAGTTTGTACAAGTTGCCGGTGCCGAAGGCAAAGTCCACAAAGGGGTAGTTTTCAAGTATAGAGTCCGCCGCGCCCTTGGACTGCATCATGCAGCCGCAAACGCCTATAAGCATCTCGGGCCTTTCCTTTTTTATTTCTTTAAGCCATATTATATTGCCCAAGGCGCGTCTGTTGGCGTTGTCGCGCACGCAGCAGGTGTTAAAGATAACCACATCCGCAGTTTCCCGCGTTTTGGCCTGCGTTAGCCCCATTTCCTTAAGCATGCCGCTCAGCTTTTCAGAATCGTGCTCGTTCATTTGGCAGCCGTATGTAACTATATGAAAGCTTTTAGGCCTTTTGCTCATTGCGGCAATGGTTAAAGCAAACTGCCTTTGCTCTTCTATCTGCTCTTTTGTTATGTTTATTATTTTGCTGCTCATATCTTTCCCTTTAGTTTTCTTCTTTTGGCGCACCGCACACGGGGCAGCGCTCAATCTGCGGCGCTGCGCTTTGCGCGCGTTTCCTCGTCATTTCCAATATACCCAGTTTGGTAAAGCCCAACACTTCCGTTTTAACGCGGTCATGCTGCAAAGCGTCTTCAAAAAAAACCAGCAGTTTATTATACTGCTCCTTTTGCGGCATATCAATAAAATCTATAAGTATTATGCCGCCGGTTTTGCGTATTCTTAAGATTCGGGCAATTTCCTTTGCAGCTTCAAGGTTTACGCTTAGGGCTTCGCCCCTTCTGCTCGCGCGGGAATTTACATCTATAATAGTAAACGCTTCGCAAGGGTCTATTATTAAATCCGCTCCGCTTTTTAAGTAAATTTTCCGGCGCAGGGCTTTTTCATACTGCCCGCCCGCATTTTTATACTGCATGGGGCAAGCCATGTGTTTTGCGGGCAAATCGTATGTTTCGGCAAAAGATGTATCGTTAGAATAAAACTCGTCTATTTTAGTTTTATTGTCCCTTAAAAATATTTCAAGGGGGTCCTGAGCGGGTTTAACAAGCCCTAAAGTTTCCATATTCGCGGCTTTATTTTTAACTTTTTCAAATTGTTTTGTAAGCTTCTTAGCTTCATCAAGAACCGACTGCTCATCTGCATAAAGAATTTTTGAGCGCATTATAAAGGCGCCTTTTTCGCGCGGAATCTTTTTTGCAAATTTCAGCATATCCCGCCTTTTGTCTTCTATGCGGCGCGAAACCCCGTCTTTGTTTGAATTTGGCAGATACATTAAATATTCCCCTGCAAAACTTATATCCTGCGTTATATACGGAGCCTTTTTCCCAACTGCGGGGCGCTTGATTTGAACCAGCACGCTGTCCCCGCATTTTGCATCCCCGCGCATTTCTTTATAGGGCAAAAACGCAGCTTCGCTGTTCCCTAAATCTGCAAAGCACGCGTTAATGGAAGGCATATTGCGCGTAATTTTTGCAAGATATATATCGCCGGGATTTAGCTGTTCGTCTTCCAGCCATTTTTCGTACTCATACAAAACGCCGTCAATAAGAAAAGCGTATGCAAAAGCGTCTTCGTTTTTTTCAAACAAAACTGTGTTCATAAAAGCTCCAGAGGGACAAATTTTTCGCCGAAAAGCGCTTCCCTTACAGGGATATAGTACGGCGTTTTTATATCGGCAAATTGAGACAGGGCGTTTATTACGGCATCCGGCCTTGCGGTGCCAGCTTCGGAAAGCGCCAAAAGAGCCCTTAGGCTGTTTCCGTTTAACTTTAAATTATATATAAGCGGGCGCAGGTCGTACTCTATTTCTCCCCTTTTGGTTTTTTTAACTGCCGGTATGCTTTTCCTTTCAAGAAATGACGGCAGGGCTTTTGAAAGCGCATCCGTATTTTCAAAAAATTCATAGCGCACTAAGCAGGCAAACAGCTGGCTCATGCCGGATTTTGCCTTGTCGTCCTTAGGGTGGGCTTCAAGGGCGCGTATGCCATTTGGAAGGGTATTGTTTAAGCTGTTAAGAAAATTTTCTTTTGAAACGTCTTTTGCCAGAGGCACATCCATTACCTCCCGTTCTCCCGCCATATTGGCGCTTAAAGGCGCTGCTATGAAAATCAAAATACGCGGGTTAAAGCCTTCTGAAAAGCGAACCGGCAGTTCGCTTCTCCTTAAAGCGCGCTGCATAGTGCGCATAATGTCCAGATGCCCAACATGGCGAAGCGACTTATCTATTGAATAAACACAGCGCATTTTCATACCCTGCACACGCCTTCCCATTTTTGCAGGCCACATAGGTTGCAGCCTAAGCGGCAGTCCCTGGTTTGAATGGCCCGTTTAGCTTTTTCGTTTTCGCGTTTAAGGTATTCGGGGCTTATACCCATGTCTATAACATCCCAAGGGAGTATTTCTTCGTAGCTGCGCTCGCGGCCGGCGTAAAAAGGCATATCTATACCGGCTTTTTCAAACGCTTTCTGCCATAGCTCAAAAGAAAAATAATTTCTCCATGAATCGAGCATGGCCCCGTCTTTAAAGGCAAAGTACAAGGCCTTTGCCATGCGCCTGTCTCCCCTTGAAAGGCAGGCTTCAAGCAGGCTCAGCTCCGACTCGTGCCAGTTATACTGAACGCCCTTTATTCTCAGCTTCTTTCTTAGATATTTTTGTTTTTCGTTAAGCGTTTCAAGGCTGTCCTGCGCCGTCCATTCAAAAGGCGTAAAAGGCTTTGGCACAAAGTTTGAAGTACTTACAGAAATCCTAAGCCCTTTAGCGCGCTTAGCTTTTGGCAAGCTAAAGTACAGATCGCTTATCTTTTCAGCCAAATCCGCAATGCCGTCTAAGTCTTCATAGGTTTCTGTAGGCAAACCTATCATAAAATAGAGCTTTATGCTGCTGTAGCCTATGCTAAAGGCTTCGCTTACAGAACGCATAAGGTCTTCTTCCGTTACGCGCTTGTTTATAACATCGCGCAGACGCTGCGTGCCCGCTTCCGGCGCTAAAGTAAGCGCGCTTTTTTTAACCCGGCCCGTTTCTTCAAGCGTGTGCTTTACCCTGCTGTCAAGCCTTAGGCTAGGCAGGGATACGGACACCCGCTTTGCTTGAAATTCGTCCATAAGGCTTTGCACAAGCGGTTCAAGCTGCGAATAATCCCCAGTGGAAAGAGAAGACAGGGATATTTCTTCATAGCCCGTGGAAGCGACCTGGCATTTTGCTATATTTAAAAGATTTTCGCAGCTGCGCTCCCTTACGGGCCTATATATCATGCCGGCCTGGCAGAAGCGGCAGCCCTGCGTGCAGCCGCGCATAATTTCAAGGACTATTCTGTCGTGCACAGCCTGCGTAAAAGGCACGGGCACGCTTTTTGGGAAAGGCAGATTTTCTATTGATTTTTCTATCCTGCGCCTTACTTTTGAAAAAGCGCCGCCGTTCTTTTTAATTTCTTTTATGGTGCCGTCTTCATTGTATGAAACATTGTAAAGGCTAGGCACATAAACGCCTTCTATATTGGACAGTTTTTCAATTATCTCTTGTCTTTCCCTGCCTTTTTTTCGGCCTTCGCGTATGCACTCCGTCATTTCGACTATTGCGATTTCTCCATCGCCTACTAAAAAGGCATCTATAAAGGCGCTTAAGGGTTCGGGGTTGCAGGCGCACGGCCCTCCCGCTATAACTATGGGGTCGTTTTTTTGCCTTTCGCTGTTTAATACCGCTACCTTTCCTAAAGACAGCATATGCAGTATGTTCGTATAGCACATTTCATACTGCAAGGTAAAGCCTATTATGTCAAATTCGCAAAGAGGCGTTCTGCTTTCAAGCGAAAAAAGAGCTATGTTTTCTTCGCGCAGCTTTTCCGCCATGTCGCCCCAGGGCATGCACACCCTTTCGCACAGCGTATCCGGATTATTATTTAGTATATCATAAAGTATTTTCATGCCTAAGTGGCTCATAGCCACCTCATAGGTATCCGGAAAGCAGAAGGCGAAATGCATATCATCAGGCCTTTTTTTTCGCAAAACGGCGTTTATTTCCCCCCCTATGTAGCGCGAAGGCCTTTGCACGGCATCTAAAATCCGCTCTATTTTTTCTTTATCCGTCATTTATACCTCAGCTTAGTTTCTTTATCTGTGCGTTTATCTGCCCTGTCTTGTCTAAAGTTAAAACAGCATAGCTGTCTGACAAAAGCGCCCCCGGGTTTAAAAACAGTATGCCGTTTTTCCACTGAACCATGGAACTGTGCGTATGCCCGAACACGCATACCTGCGCATTTAGCTCCTTTGCGCGGCACATAAGCGAAACCATCTCGTACTTTACCCTGTACCTATGCCCGTGGCACAAGAATATATTTAAGCCTTCCGATTTAATAAGAAGTTCCTGCTTTGCTTCGCGCATAAAATCGCAGTTGCCCGAAACAGCGTAAAACTCTTTAAACCTATCTTTATACGGGCAGACGCTTCTTATGCCGTCGCCTGCAAATATAAATCCCTGCGCGGCTGTTTCCTTTTCCAAAAGCTTTTTAAGCTTGTAATCCGCATGGTGGACATCGCTTGCTACAAGCCAAATCATAAGGACAAGCTGTTAAGGTAGTCTTTTAAGGCGCTTAAGGCTGCGGCTCTGTGGCTTATGGCGTTTTTTTCTTCGGATGAAATCTCCGCCACGGTTTTGCCGCTTTCGAGCATAAGAACGGGGTCATAGCCAAAGCCGTTTTCGCCCTGTTTTTGCTCTGCTATGCTGCCGATTAATTCCCCCGTGAAAACGCGGGTTTTATCAGCAGGCATAGCAAGAGCAACGGCGCACACGAATTTCGCCTTTCTGTTTTTAACGCCCTGCATATTAAGCAGCAGCTTTTCGTTGTTTTTATCGTCATCACCATGCACCCCTGCATACCTTGCGCTATATATGCCGGGAGCGCCGTTTAGCGCTTCGACCGCAAGGCCGGAATCGTCCGCGATAGAGGGAAGACCTGTGTATTTTAGAGCGGTTTCCGCTTTAATAATTGCGTTTTGCGAAAAGGTGTCGCCCGTTTCTTCTATATCGGCATCAAAGCCCGCTTCGGCAAGGGTTTTTACCTCGAAGTTTTTGCCTAAAACAGCGGCTATTTCCTTTGCCTTGTTCTTGTTTTGGCTTGATAATATTAGGCGGCAGGGTATTGCAATGCGCTTAAGCTGCCCTGATAAAACAAGCTGCTGCACAAACTGTATGCGCCTTATGCCTTTATATGCCATATCTATCAAAGCATTTAAATCTTCCCTGCTAAACGGCTGCTTTTCGCCGGTTCCCTGAAGCTCTATTATATGCCCATTGTTATCAGCCACTACATTCATATCGGTTGAAGCGTTTGAATCCAAGGAATAATCTAAATCGAGCCTGTATCTGTTTTCGACTATGCCGCAGCTTACCGCAGCCACCTGGCGCATGATAGGGTTTTGGCTTATCTTCCCTTCCTGCATCATTTTATCCAAAGCTATGCAAAGCGCCACAAACCCGCCCGTAATGGCAGCGGTTCTGGTGCCGCCGTCCGCCTGCAAAACATCGCAGTCTATGGTTATAGTGTGTTCGCCTATTTTGTTTAAATCCACAGCCTGGCGCAAAGAACGCCCTATAAGGCGGCTTATTTCAACGCCCCGGCTGTCTCTTTTTACGCCATCGCGTCTTTTGCGCGTGTTTGTGGAAGCGGGGAGCATAGCGTATTCGGCCGTAAGCCAGCCCTGGCCGCTGCCCCTTAAAAAGGGCGGCACGCCTTCTTCTACCGAAGCCGTGCAAAGCACCTTGGTATTCCCGAAGGCTGCAAGGCAGCTGCCTTTTGCATTCAACATTATATTTGGTTTAATAAAAATATCTCGCATTGCTCCCTCCAAATAAAAAGCGCCTGCTGCTTTTTGGCAAGCGCTTAAAGCCTCAAGGCATCAGACTATGATGTCGCCCTCGTTTTCCACCGGGACTTCTTCCACGCTGCGTACAGCCCAGCGAGCAATAACCATTGGCATATCTTCATTGCCGACCTTAAGGCGCACAGTGTCGTCGCTTAAGCCCGTAACGGTGCCGTATATGCCGCCTATGGTGCAGATCCTGTCGCCCACTTTGATATTTGCAAGCATTTCTTTTATTTTCTTATCCTTTTTACGCTGCGGGCGTATAAGCATAAAATAAAACACAACAAATATGAGCACCAGGGGCAAAAGGCTCGTAATAAGCGCAGCTACGGCGCTCGGCTCTTCCATTGTCTTAGCGGCATCGCCTGCAGCCGCTGCCGCATCGCCCGCCGCAGCCGCTGTTTCTTCAGCTATTGCAGACACGATGCCAAAAAATTTTTCAAGCATTTGCTGAATACCTACCTTTCTGAATATCCCGACTATTATATCAATAATCTTTAGCAGACGCAACCGCCACTTATCTGCTAAAAGTCCGAGGATTAGCTTTAGTCTTTGTTAAACATGTCGCTCGTGCGCTCTTTTTCTGCAGCCACATCGTAATTGCCTTCGCTGTCTATTGCAAGGCGTATGCTTCCATCAAGAAAGGTATGGTACATTTGCTGCTCTCCCTTGGTGAATTTTCTTGCGACTTTTAAATCTTCAATTGTTGAGCTTGTAATAAATGTAATTTTAGGGCTGACCGCCTTGCACCATTTGGCGCTGGAAGAAGTGTTCGCCCCATGGTGGTTGGCTTTCATAAAGTCGCATGAAAGCTCGTCCCCCCATCTGCTGACTACATACCGCTCTCCTCCCATATACAAGTCGCCCGCAAGCATGATAGAGCGATCGCCGTAAATAAACTTCATGGCTAAGGACTGGTTGTTTATAAACTGCGTTGCGCCTGCGCTGTAATCCTTAGGGTACTCGATATCTTCAGGCGGATTAAACACCTTTACTTTAACTTCATCTCCAAACATAAAGCTGTCGCCTTCATGCAGTATTATATGCTCTACTTCTTTTTCTTCAGCCGCAGCCAAATAGGCGTTGTAGTATGACGAATCCTCGTATGTGAGCGGGCTTGTGTACATGGCGCCTATTTCGTACTTTCTAATTAGCGTTGGAAACCCGCCTATATGGTCTATGTGAGGGTGCGATGCAACAAGGTAGTCAATGCGGCTTATTTTAAGCGCATCCAGGGCGTCCGTTACATACGATACGGCGTCCGGATGCCCGGCATCCAGCACCATTACTTTGCCGTCCGGCGATTTTAGTATCATGCAGTCGCCAGGCTTATCCTTGGCAGTCTTTTCGCCCAGCCATAGAAAGCGGATAACAAACTGCCCCGCGTCCTGGTCTTTATCAAAAATATATTCATAGCCTTCCCCTGCTGCAAAGCATGAGAACAGGCACAATAAAAGCGCAATAAATATAACGGCGCGTTTTTTTTGCATTAACAGCCTCCTGTAAAAAATTCTTTATTTCATAGCCGCTTTGCTCATTCCTGTCATAATGTATTTTTGAAGGAACAGGAATAAAATAACTATGGGTATTATAGCCATCACAGCGCCGGCCATTATTTCATTGTAGTTGGACACTTCCTGGCCGGCAAATGTATTTTTAAGCTGCTGAACGCCCACCGCAATAGTGCGGCTTGCCGCTGTCTTTGTAACCATTTTAGGCCAGAAGTAGCTGTTCCACCCGTTAATGAAGGATATTATGCTTACAGTTATAAGCGTAGGCATGCACATAGGGCAAAGCACGTGTATTATGGTGTTAAACCTTCCCATGCCGTCCAGCTTGCCCGCTTCTATATAGCTATCGTCAACTGCCATAAAGTTCTGCCGAAGCATAAATATGAAATAGGCGCTCACCATGCTGGGCAAAATAATGCCAAGGTATGTATCAATAGCGTTAAGGCGGGCAATTAAAACATATATAGGCACAAAGGTTACCTGAATAGGCACCATTAAAGCGCCCAGCACCATCATAAACAATACATTCTGCCCTTTAAACCTGCCTTTTGAAAAGCCGTAGGCTGCAAGCACGCCCACCGTAACCTCCGTCAGCATTATTATGCAGGTCGTAACCAAGGTATTAATAAGGTAGCGGGCAAAGGGCGCGCGCTCAAGAACATTGGGGTAGTTTTCCCATACGAAATTTTTGGGCCAAAGCGTCGGCACGCTCGCAAGCAG
>JBMNUE010000019.1:0-20545 GCA_050946095.1 Christensenellales bacterium | reverse complement strand
CTCCTATTTTTTAGTCGTCCAGCTTCCGTAGCACTAACTAAAGCTAAACTAGACTTATTTGATACATCTATATTAAATGTTTCTAAATCAATTGTCAAGCTTGGAACTTTTATTGTTTTTATAATTTATCAATGCTATCGCTTAAGGAAACCGCTTTACTCGCGTTTTATTCAAAACCTGTTCTTGCTGCTTTTTAAAAATGCCCGGGCGGCACTCCCGCCCGGGCGTTTTTATCAAACTAAGGTTTATTGGTTATCTTTGCAACATTTCTTTCCGTTTTATCGCCATGTATATGGCAAACGCAGCAAGCCCCGCTGATGCTATTATTAATATTGCAGTCGGAGCGCTGTCGCCTGTAGGCGGTACAGAGCTGCTGTTTGTAAATTCAATACTGCCGTCATAAGGAACTCCGTCTTTTTCAAGGTCTACACGGGCGTTAAGTTTGCCGCCAACAGCTGCCGTGCTTATTTTTATAGTATAAACGGTATTGTCGTACTTGATATTTTTGTCGTTTCCTTCAAGCTCTTCCAGTGTATATTTATAGTCCTTAACAACGCGCGAGAATGTCCTGTCCGGGAAAACTATGCTTCCTTTGGCGTCGTTTGCAGCCCTGGCAAGTTCTTTGCCGCGGCTGTCTTTAAGCACAAATGTAAACTGGTCAGCCTTAAGCGTGCCGTTTTTAAGCACCTTGTTTGCTGTTATAGGCACATTTATCTGCTGGTAGTCCGTCGCAGGTTTTTTATAGCGATTGGTAAATATAAGCTCGCTCTCCGCGTATTCCTTGCCGTCTTTCAGTATGTTTACTTCATGCTCAAAACGGTTTTCGGCTTCGTTGAAGCTTATATCCGCCTTTATTGTATATACGCTGCTGTCAAACTGCATGCCTTCCACTTTGCCTTTTACTTCGCTTACGGTAAATGTAAAGCTTCCCGCATTGTTAAAGCCCAGCGTAAATTCGGCACGCCCGTCTTTATCGCAAGGTTTTATTGTTTCAGGCGCGTCTCCCGACAGTTTGAAAGAATAGTCCCCTGCATTTATAGCATATGCATCGCCTGCAATGCGCTTTGCAATGTTAAGTTTAATCTGGCTCTGTTCCGGCGGCACATATGTATTTGTAATTTCCAGCGTTCCGTCATTTAAGGTGTTTTTGCTTACCTTGTAGGTATTGCCGTTTTGATGCATCAAGCCGTCCTTAGATGTTTCTTCATTAACATCGTAAATGTAAGCTTCGGCGCTATCGTCAGTTTCCGGCAAACCGCTCCATACATAGGAGAAGCTTCCATCTTCATTTTCTGTTACAGTCAATGACTCGTTGGATATTTCCACTATGTTTTCCGGTTCTTTTGCAGTATGTCCGGTAAGAACCAAGGGTACTGCGGTATGGTCTGCCTTAGGCCCACCCGACCATATTTTGTAAGCTTTAATGTCCTTAACAGGCGGCACATACTCATTTACAATGTCCGCGCCGTCTAAGGTTTCCGTTATTGAAGAAACATAGTTTTCCGGTACAAGCTCTTCTACAGTGTACTTATACTCTTTATATTCTGCTGTAAAACCGTTGTCTTCAACTGCATCGGTCCATTCGCTAAAGCGCGGCAGATCGGTAAATGTGTATGATGTTTCTCCATTTTCTATTTCTGCGCTCCGGTATCTTTTGCCATCCTGCAAAAGCCATATTGTAACGGTTGGCTTTTCATCCGGACCGTTTTTCCAGCTTTTGCTTACGGTAAACTCTGTAGTCTGCCGCACGTTGGTCACATCGGCGCCGCCGGCAGGTATTATTTTTATTCTTCCAAGCTTAAAGTCATCATCATGCTTTATTTGCTGTTCTTTTATTGTATAGAAATAGTGCACAATCTGTCCTTCTTGGTTTGTCCCCGAAACAGGAAGAACCATTGTATATACCCACGGGGTAAATTCGCCTTTCAACTCATATGGATCTGCGGGCAGAGGGTCGGGAATTTCATCCGCAATGCCGTCCATTGTTATTGAACCATATGGATTGTCTTTTATTTTCGTGTAAGTCCCGCCATCATTTAATATCCGCTCTTCTTGGTTAATTTCCATAGTAACCTCGGTGCCGGCTTCAGGCATGCCGCCATCCCAAATTTTATGAACTGCCCTTGCGTTCGGCCAGTATACATTACGAACGGTTTGATCTTCGTCTTCCATGCCCATAAAGTAGTTATCGGGAACATGCACTTCTTTTACCGTATAGACGGATTCAAGGCGTTCTCCTGTTTGCGTATCCAATGCATAATCCGCCCTATACATAGGAAGCTTTTCCCAAGTAAACGTGTTTTCCTGCGTGGTAAAGCTGTCCGGATCGTTTGGATTTATTGTTACATCATCGCCATAAGGTTTTCCGTCTCTTAAAAGCTGAAGCTCTATTTCAGGATGCTTAGCGCCGTCGGCAACGGTAACATCAGCCGGCACTTCCCACATCTTTTTTGCAGTGAAGTCGCGCGTCTTATATTCGTTTGTGAAGTCTATGGATTGCGTTTCGAGACCGTTTTTTATAAATTCGGTTTCTAAATTAAAGCTTCCGTCTTCCTGCTTTGTTACATTTATTTTAATTGTATAAACGCTTTCATCGTAAACAACGCTGTCGAGCATGCCTTTTTCTTCTGAAATAGTGTATATATATTCGCCCGGTTCGTCAAAATACAGCGTGCTAAACGACATGGCGTCTTCTTTGTCTGCTTCAGCGTATGAGTTGCTTTGGCTCTCGATTACATCGCCGTTAAAATCTTTAAGATTAAAGCTGAATTCATTTTCCTGCATTTCGCGGCCTTTAAGCGTCTTGCTTATTTCAGGCGTGAATTGCGCATATTGCTGCTCATGATGCGTTTTGTTGGACTCCAATACATAGTCAACGCCGAATATGCCTGTTATCTTCGCAGTGTTTTCAAACAGCGTATTTTTGCCTTCCGACATAGGCTCAACAACAGCAGGTATTATTATGGATAGTTTTTCTTTGCCTGCAAGAGAGATCACCCTAAATTTAAGCGTGCGCCCTTCTATTGATACAAGCTTAACCCTGGTGGATTTGCTTATAGGCTGAATCGTGCTCGGGTTGTCATCCAGCATTGCTTTAATGTCTTCAGCATTGAATGACAGGCCTTCCGGAATATCATCCTCAAGCAGAATGTCTTTAAAGCTCTGCGCCGTATTCGCATTGCTCAAATTTATCTTATATTCTATTTTGTCGCCCGCATATACGGTAGCCGGTTTTTCTTCGGTGCCTGAAGCAGGCGAAGAAGCTTTGTCAAAGCTTAAGCCCATATCCTTAAGCTCTACCGTAACTCTGTTGCAAGCTTCTATGGAGACCATCTCGTCCCAGCCTGTTGCGCTAGAACTGTTTTTTCTGTTTGTTATAAAGGCTCTGTTATACGCCAGGTCGTTGTTTTTAATATGATCTTCCGCATAAACCGGAGCGCGCATAATCATGCTTACATATATGCTGTTTCCAGGCCTTGCAACAAACTCCGCTCCACTTTTTAGCTTTCTTAAATCAAAAGCCACGGCGCGCACCTTTGAGGTGTCTTCCGGCGGGTTCGAATCCCAGCTTTGCCATATTTCCGGATGGTTATCCAAATGAAGCGAATCGGCAAATAAATCGCTGTCGTTTAAAGCTTGTGTTGTATAGTATGTTTTAACATCGATGTTTTTAGAAAGCGCATGGCTTACATCAACGCCAATAAGCGAACCTTTCCAATAGTCGTTTTCGCCAAATGCATTTTCCAATATGTCGTAAAAAACTATATCTTTTGAGCTTGAAAATGCGTTTTCAAGCCTTAAGCGGTAGGTATATTCGCCGCCCAGCAAAGCCTTGGTATGCTCGCCAAATTTAGGTTCTTCAGGCGATGAGACCGCTTTTTTAAAGCCTACTTCCGCCGCCTTAAGTATGTTGAATGTTCCTGATGTTTTGCAATATAGGAAGGACTCCGGAACATTTCCAAGATTGCCATCGCGGTTAAGGTCCGTAAAGGCGGATTTAAGGTTATAGGGTATTGCGGAGCTTCCGGCGTTATCCGGGTAGCCGTCTGGAAGCGGCCCGTCATGAGATTCGTACGCTGCATAGTTATTAAGCGTATCCCCGTTATCCGCTATATTAATCCAAGGGTTGTACAGGTTAAAGCGCAGCTTCATTCCGCTCCAAAGCTGGGTGTACCGGTTTGCGTATCTGTAGTAATCAAAGTTTATAGAATCTTCCGGCGCCTGCGCATGCACAACTAGCAATGTCCTGCCGGAATTGTTCCAGTTGTCAATCACTTCAACATTTGTTGAAAAATTAGTGTTTGCAGCCGTCCCTCTGTACCCTGTTACTCTTATTGTGCTTAAGTCCGCATAGGTGCCGGGAGGCAAAAGGTCATAAAAGGTGCTGTTGCGCTGCTCGATAATGTAGCCGCTATTAATCAAATCTTCTCGCGGAGCATCCGGGTAGTCGAATTGCACATACGCATCTATGGTAACAGGAACATAATATCGCGAATCAAGAATCTCGTTCTTTATGCTTCCAAAGGACTTCGAACACGGAGATATCGGCACTATTCTGGATAGAACATGCGTTGAATAATCTGATCTGCTTTTGCTTACTTCTCCTTTGCTGTCAAGGCTTTGCGAATAGACGGTGTTATATACTGTAACGGTGCTTTTGTCTTTTACTGTGCTTAAAACCTTTTCCGAAGGCTTAAGCTCAGTTGTAAGGTATGAGTAGCTTGAAAAATAAACATAAGCGGCGCTATCTGTGTACGAATATTTTACACCGGAAGTATCCTTAGGCAGCGGTATGCTTAAATAGCTTCCCGTATCCACCGATACAGATTCATAGCCGGCTGCCGGCGTAAAAGAGTATTTGCCGTCGCTCTGCTTTTGTATTAAGGCATAGTCTTTCCACGCGCCATTAAGTTTTACAAGAAGCCTAAGGGGCTTATATTTATCGTTGTCGCGCGCCACGGTAGAAACGCTAGATCCGTCCTTGTCTTTAGGGTCCGACACGCTAAAGCCTGAAAAATACAGCTTGGTGAATTGATAGTCGTTTTCGTCAAGAACAGTATATTTACCGCCATCATAAAGTCTTACATAGTCGTCATACAGTTCTGCAGTCCAATCTTTTACGCCGAACTCTTTGGTATCATTATCCTGGGAAAGATACCATCCGTATAAATATCCGTAAAAATAGAAGTTTCCTTTGTTTACAGCATTATAATCGTTTAGCTCTGTATTTTCCTTTGTAACAGCGCCGTTTTCTATTTCATTTATGCCGCCGTAGGTTCTTCCGTTGTTGTTTTTATAAACATAGGCGGTGTCCGGCTGAATAGTGGGCTTGGGTTTTGGCACTTCGCTGTAATTATAGCTCCCTGTTGCCTTTATTGTGCTTTCTGCTACGTCTGACGAACCATCCGCTGAGCCGTCTACGCCTTTAAGCGTTGCTTCTATGCTGTTTTTAACCGTCGCTTTTTGGTCTACAAGCAGCGTTCTCGGGTACATGCAATAGAGATATTGCGTCCAATAGGTTCTGTCATTTGAGCTATATGTTGAAGGGTTGTTAATTTCAACATAAGGGTTGTTAAACGCAGCGCCTTCATAGTTTTGCGGGTTGTTGTATTCATCAAGCGTGATGCGCTTAAATCCATTTGATTTTGAAGAGCTTACGGCAAACAGCGTGCCGTACTCATCCTCGCCAGAATCGTTTTCTTTAAAACTAACTGAAAAAGGCTGGGTGTCGTCTGTCCCGGCGCTTGCGTATGCATACCATCGCACAAAAAAATAATCTTCAGTGTCTATGCCTTCCGGCGGATCGCCCCATGAAGACTGCCATTTTTCATAGCTTTCGGCGTTTGATGCATATTTTGTAACACTGTTTAAATCCGCCTTGGTAACATAGTTTATTGTTATATCGTTTGATTCGAAAGGACCAACCTGCCCTATGGCCTTGTCTTTTACATTCATGTAGGCTCTAAATGTATTTGTGTAGCCGCTTTTCACAAGATACGGCCATATATCATAGTATTTAATATCCGCTGTAAGGAAAAAATTCCCCTCTATATCTGCATAGTTTGAAATTACTATTTCGTCCGTTTCTTCATCTATTCGCCAATTAAACTTTGCAGATGCGTTCGGCGGTTCCGATTCATCTGTATTTTGAGGATTATATTTTGGAAGCGGTATTTCTATTTTGCCTATGTTATTGCCCTCGCGGTCCGTAAATATATGCGCCGGCAAGCGTATCTCTACATCGTACTTCTCGGCATTGCCCGTATATGAAAAGTTTAGCTTCATAATGTGCTCTGTCGTGTAGTTTTGTCTCGGACTGCTTGTCATGGTAAATTGGTCTTCGCTTATTTTGGCATAAGAGCCCGACAGCCATTGTATGTTATGCGCATATGATTGGCCGGTCGGTATGTCCGTAACTACTGATTCTGCAGACATAGATAGAAGCACACAGCAAAGCAATGCTGTAAGCATAAAAAGTGTTTTGGCTTTACTTTTTAACATAGAACATCCTTCCTTTACCTTGCCTCAAAAATACATTTCTACGAATGCATTATAACCGCTTTTGCACAGTTTGAAAAGGGCGATTTTTATCAACCTTCAGTTTTTTATTCCTTAAATATCAATAGCTTTTTGCATGTTTTTAATATCATTGCTTATCGATTAGCACCCTATGCTTTAATAGAGATATCGCAATGCATTGTAAGCGCAAAAAAAATGAGCTATACTGGAACAAATTCGGAGGTGGGAAGAGTGAAGGAATTGAATGAAGCGGTGCTGCGCTTTGGGAAGGTGCCGGGAGAAGGCATATTAAAGGTGGATATGTTTTTAAACCACCGTATGGATACTAAGCTTATTGCCAACATGGGAAAAGAGATAGCCGCTTATTTTAAGCATAAAGAGCCTTCTTTAATTTTAACTGTTGAATCTTCAGGCATAGCGCTTGCTATAACAACCGCAATGGCCTTAAACAGCATTCCCGTTGTTTTTGCAAAAAAACGCGCTGCATCAAACCAGGGGGCAGATCGCTACACTGCGGATGTTCACAGCTTTACCAAAAATGCGGACTACAAAATGTCCGTGGAAAAAGCATATCTGCCTGAAAATTCTTCTGTTTTAATAGTGGACGATTTTTTAGCCAAAGGCGAAGCCGTAAAAGGCATGCTTAGCTTAATTGATCAGGCAAACTGCACTTGCATCGGCGCTGCAGTAGCAATAGAAAAAGCCTTTCAGCCGGGCGGAGAATTTTTGCGCTCCAAAAATATAGATCTCTTAAGCCTTTGCAGGATAAAGAGCCTTAATAGCAACAAAATAGAATTATGCGATTAGGCTGCGGCAAAAGCATATGCAGCATAAGATTATGCTTTTTAGATATGAGCAAAACGTACGATGCATAGGATTGCACTTTTAAGATACGAACAAAACGTACGCCGTATAGGATTATTCTTTTAAACTGCCGGCAAAACGTACGCTGCATAGGATTCTTCTATTAAGATACGAAGAAAACATACATTGCATAGAATTTTGCTATTTAAATACGAATAAAACATACGATGCAAGGATTGCGCTTTTAAGACACGAAGAAAACATACATTGCATAGGACTGCACTATTGAGATACGAACAAAACTTACACCGTATAGGTTTATTCTTTTAAACTGCCGGCAAAACGTACACCGCATAGGTTTATTCTTTTAAACTGCGGGCAATGCATATGCAGCCGGCGGCGCTTGAGTTCATAAAGCTTTGCACTTAAACAATACTTGCCTATGCGTTGATGCGGCTAAAGCAAAATAAAAGGGAAAACGCATCACCGCAAGCACAAAACACGAACTTTAGCGCTATAATTCAAGCTAAAAGTTCGTGTTTTAAGCGTTTTTCTGCTAATATGCCCTTGCATTATTCATATTTTTCTGCTATGCTGATATTATCCTTTTTTTGAAGGGAAATTATTCGGCTGATGCCGCAATACTGGAGGGTACATATGTTTAAAAAGGCACTTTCTATAGTTCTCGGTCTTATACTTCTGCTCGGTTTAACACCAGCTTTTGCAGAGTATGGCCCAATAGCAAAAGACGAAATAAAAGTGGGCGTAGTATGCATAGGCCCAAGCGACGACGGCTACACGGGCGCGCACTACAAAGGCATGGAGCTCATGAAAGAAAATTTAGGTCTTTCAGACGAGCAGGTTCTGTACAAATTCAACGTAGTTGAAAATTCCGAATGCGAAGTCGCCATGCGCGAGCTTGTCGACAAAGGCTGCAACATAATATTTGCAAACAGCTACGGCTACATGAACTATATGGAAGAGCTTGCGGAAGAATATCCCGAAGTGGTGTTCTCCCACTGCTCAGGCTACAAAAACAACGGCGTAAACTTCAACAACTACTTCGGCAGAATTTACCAGGCAAGGTATTTAAGCGGTATTGCCGCAGGCCTTAAAACCAAGACCAACAAAATAGGCTATGTGGCTGCATGGCCGGATAACGCGGAAGTAAACGGCGGCATAAACGCATTTGCTCTTGGCATACAGTCTGTAAACCCGGATGCCGTAGTATATGTAAAATATATAAACAGCTGGGGCGACCCCACGCTTGAAAAGCAGACAGCTTCAGCTCTTATAGCGCTTGACTGCGACGTTATTTCCCAGCACGTTGACAGCGCCATGCCCCAGGTTGCAGCGCAGGAAGCCAAAGTATTCGGCTGCGGCTACAACACGGACATGACCCCCATGGCTCCCGAAGCCCATCTTACAGCGCCCATATGGAACTGGGGCAGCGTATACACAGCTGAAGTTAAAGACCTTATCGAAGGCACCTGGGAACCCGTCAACTACTTCTACGGCTTAAAGGAAGGCATGGTCGACATTTCTCCCCTTTCCAAAAATGTTGCGGAAGGCACAGCAGAAAAAATAGAAGAAGCGCGCGCCAAAATGGTTTCAGGCGAATGGGACGTTTTCACCGGCCCGCTTTATAACCAGAAAGGCGAAGAAGTATTAAAGGAAGGCGAAGCGCTTTCAGATGCTGATATAACCGGCGCCTTTATGTCCGAGCTCTTAATAAAGGGCGTAGAAGTAAAATAAAATTTCAATAAACATTTCCCCCGGGCTGCTGCGCACGCAGCAGCCTGTTTTTATAAGGAGAATACATGCAGCAGACACTCCCCAAAATACAGCTTAATAACCTAACAAAAGCTTTCGGCTCGGTAAAGGCAAACGACAGCATCAGCTTAGACCTTTACCCAGGCGAAATTTTAGCGCTGTTAGGAGAAAACGGTTCCGGAAAAACAACGCTTATGAATATGCTGTCCGGCATATATAAGCCTGACAGCGGCAGCATAGTTATCGACGGGCAAACGGTAAGCATATCTTCCCCCAAAGACGCCATAAACTTAAAGATAGGCATGATACACCAGCACTTTAAGCTTGTGGAGGTTTTTACTGCGCGGGAAAACATAATGCTCGGGCAGGGCAGGCGCAGCGGCGCAGACCTTGATAAACTTATAAAAACGCTTAATATGCAATTGGATTTGGACAAAAAAGTATATGATATGTCCGTCAGCGAAAAGCAGAGCATAGAAATTTTAAAGGTGCTTTATAGAGGAGCCGATGTGCTTGTGCTTGACGAGCCTACCGCTGTATTAACGCCGCAGGAAATAGACACGCTTTTTGACACTCTGCGCGATATGAAAAGCCAAGGCAAAGCTATAATCATTATCACGCATAAGCTTGATGAAGTGCTTGCAATATCTGACAGAGTGGCCGTTATGCATAAGGGCAGGCTTATAGATACCGTGCCTACCAAAACAGCCGATCGCTTCAGCCTGACTGAAATGATGGTTGGAAGGCAGGTAGACCTTAATATTAAGCGCGTTAAAGTTCCGCAGGGCGATGTGATACTCGATGTGCATGAATTAAGCGTAAAAGGCAAGGAAGGGAACTTAGAATTAGACCATGTAAACTTTAAGCTTCACAGCGGGGAGATATTAGGCGTTGCAGGCATAGCTGGCTCCGGCCAGAAGGCCTTGTGCGAAGCGATAGCCGGGCTTCAGCCCATTTCAGGGGGCAGCATACTTTTGGACGAAAAGCGCATAGACGGCAAAACGCCGCGCGAAATAATACAGCTCGGCGTTTCTATGGCCTATATTCCTGAAGACCGCTTGGGTATGGGGCTTGTCGGCAGCATGAATATACCTGATAACCTTATGCTGAAAACCTATAAAGACCAAAAAGGCGTTTTGTTAGACAGAAGCAGCGCAAGAGAAGAAGCGGAAGAGCTTATTGAAAAGCTTTCCATATCAACGCCGGGCTTAAACACACCCGTTTCAAAGCTTTCAGGAGGCAATGTGCAAAAGGTGCTGCTCGGCAGGGAAATAAACCTGTCCCCCAGAGTCTTAATAACCGCCTACCCTGTAAGGGGGCTTGATATAGGCGCCAGCATGACTATATACGACATGCTTAACGAACAGAAGAAAAAAGGCGTAGGCGTGCTTTTTGTAGGCGAAGATCTCGATGTGCTTTTAGCCCTGTGCGATAGAATTGTGGTGCTTTCTTCAGGAAAGGTAACCGCAATAGTCGAAAGCAAGTTCGCCACAAAGGCGCTGCTTGGCATGAAGATGGTCGGCATGACAACGGATAAGGAGGACGAATATGTCTAAACGTATGCGTTTCCATGTATTGCAGCGGGGAGAAATAAGCAAAACGCATGAATATTCCATGCGCTTCGTGTCTGTAATAGTTGCGCTTGCGGCAGGCGGTTTGTTCCTGCTCGCATTAGGCTACAACCCTATTGAAATTTATTCTTCCATGCTGTCGGGCGCCTTAGGTTCTTCCGGAATGCAGAAAGAAACCATAAAAATAATGATACCGCTTTGCTTAACTTCGCTTAGCGTAACGCTTGCATTTAAAATGCGTTTCTGGAACATAGGCGCCGAAGGGCAGATATGCGCAGGCGCTATAGCCGCAAGCTATTTTGCTTATTTCCACAACAGCATGCCGCAGGGCCTGCTGCTTTGCGTGATGGCTTTAGCCGCCATAGTTGCAGGCGGCCTTTGGGGGCTGCTCCCTGCGTATTTTAAAACGCGCTTTGGCACAAACGAAACTCTGTTTACGCTTATGCTTAACTACATTATAGCTTTTTTTATAACATATCTTAGGGAAGGGCCCTGGAGAAACCCAGAAGGCGGCTTTGCCGCAACGCCAAGGTTTCCAAAGCAGGCAAGGCTTCCCATGCTCAATTTCCCGGGCGTAGGCAATATACACATAGGCTGGGTAGTTATGTTTATAGCGGTTATATGGGTATTTTTCTATCTCCGCTACACAAAGCACGGCTACGAGCTTACCGTGGTCGGCGAAAACATAAACACGGCGAAGTACGCCGGCATGCCGGTAAAAAAGATAATACTGCGCACCATGTTTATATCGGCAGGCTTAGCAGGCCTTGTAGGCATGATACAGGTTGCAGGCCCCGACAGGCAGCTTACAGACGCAGTGGCAAACGGCAGGGGCTTTACCGCCGTTTCAATCGCCTGGCTTTCAAAGCTTTCGCCGGTAGGGATTATGTTTGTATCCTTCCTTTTTGCAGTGCTTGAAAAGGGCTGCAGCATGATGCAGACGGACTTTAACATTCCTGCCTCGATGTCCGATATTTTGCAGGGCATAATTTTATTCTGTGTGCTCGGCGGAGAGTTCTTCATAAGATACAGCATAGGTCGTATAAAGGAGGAAGCGTAATGGACTTTGGCAATTTCATTTCTTTTATTTATGCCACCATACTTGCAGGGGTGCCTATTCTATACGGCACGCTCGGCGAAATAATAATAGAAAAAAGCGGCAACCTTAACTTAGGCGTAGAAGGCATGATGTACCTTGGCGCCATATTCGGCTTCCTTACGGCATTCACTTTTGAAAATGTGTTCTTTGCAGTAATGGCAGGCTTTTTGGCCGGGCTTTTAGGAGCGCTTTTATACGCCTTTCTAACGGTTAGCCTTAAGGCAAACCAAAATGTAACGGGCTTAACGCTTACGGTGTTTGGCACAGGCGTTGCAAATTTTTTAGGCGAAAGAATGAAAATGAATTCTCCCGTAGGCTCCGTAATAATAGACGATGCCATTTTAAAACCGATTCTGCCTCTTAATATGGGCGCGCTTACAGATATACCCGTTATAGGTCGCCTAATATTTAACCACAGCATATTAACCTACCTGGCTATAATTTTTGCCATATGCATGAGCCTGTACCTTAACCGCACGCAGCTCGGCCTTAATCTGCGCGCCATAGGCGAAAACCCTTCAGCTGCCGATGCCGTTGGCATAGACGTAAACAAGTACAAATACCTGCATATAATGCTTGGCGGAGGGCTATGCGGCATAGGCGGAGTATATGTGTCGCTCGTTACTTGCGTTGGCAACTGGCAGCCTAACATAATAGGCGGGCAGGGCTGGATAGCGGTGGCGCTTGTAATATTCGCTTCATGGAAGCCTTTAAGGGCCATATTTGGAAGCTTTGTTTTCGGAGCTTTAAGCATGCTAAGGCTCTACATACCTAAAGACGTAATAGATATACCGGGCGCCATATTCAGCATGCTTCCGTTTGTAGTAACATGCTTGGTGCTATTGATATCCAGCATAAAAATGAAAAAGGAAAATCAGCAGCCTGCCGCCTGCGGGGTGAATTATTTCCGTGAAGAACGATAACGCATTTGCGCTTGTTTCATATGTAGGCGATAAGTTAAAGCTGCAGGAGCAGCCTATTGCGCTTGCCATAGACGGAAGATGCGCAAGCGGAAAGACCACTCTTGCAGCACATCTGCATGAAATGTTTCCCGAGAGCACGGTATTTCACATGGACGATTTTTTTCTCCCACCGGAATTAAGAACGCAAGCACGGCTTAACGAGCCCGGCGGCAATGTGCACCGCGAGCGTTTCTTTAAAGAAGTGCTTATAAACTTGAGTAAAAACGAGCCTTTTTCTTACAGGAAGTACTCCTGCCGCACGGATTCGTACTCAAGCTTTAATGTAAACCCCGCTCCTTTATATATAATAGAGGGCGCATACAGCATGCGCCCTGAATTTCTTAAATATTACGATATAACTGTTTTTATGGATATTTCAAGTAGCCTGCAGCAGTATAGGCTTAGCAGGCGCGAAACGGCAGAGAGCCTTGAAAACTTTATAAATAAATGGATTCCGCTTGAAGAAAAGTATATAGCTTTTTACGAGCCTCATAAAAAGGCGGATTTTTTGCTTAATGCGCAATCCTAATCCAATACCGTTACGTTGAATATATAGCGCGTAACATAAAACCTGTATTGCTTGTACAGTCTTTTGTATTTATACAGCTCTTTAAGTTCCATATAGAGCTGTTTTTTTATTCTGATGCTGCTTGGAAGCCTATGCAGCGTGGCAAAGGTTTGCCCTGTAAACCTTAAATTATGGTTGTATAGAGGCTCCGGCAGTATTTTAACGGACTTTATGTATTTATAGTAGTTACAGTTGAACATAAAGTCCTCGCCCCAGCTTAGCTGTGTGTTAAAGCGTATATTGTTGCCGAGAATAATATCGCTTCTATATAGCTTATTCCACAGTGCGCTAAAATAAAACTTGCCGGCGGATTTAACGTATATATCTAAAAATTCGCTCTCTGTTAATATTTGCTCCTGCTTTATAAGGCCGCGCTCGCTCGCATTGTCGTTTGCTACGGCGTTAAAGTTGCCTATAAGCATATCGTTTTCGCCTATTTTGCTTAAGGCAAGGGATATTGCATCTTCTGTCATAGTGTCGTCTGCATCGACAAACATTATAAAATCCCCGGTAACTTTATCAAACGCGGCGTTTCGCGCATCGCCGCAGCCGCCGTTTGGCTTATCCACTACGCTAACGCGGCTGTCTTCGCTTGCTATTTTGTTTAAAATACTCAAGCTGCCGTCTTTGCTGCCGTCGTTTACAGCAATAACTTCTATGTTTTTATAGTCCTGTTTTAAAACGCTGCTCAAGGTATTGTGCAGATGGTCTTGGGCGTTATACACAGGGATAATAACGCTTACTTTTTCTTTCACAATATCTCCTTCCGCGCTATAAAATATAGCGCTTAGACTGTCAACAAAATGTCAAAAGACGCTTTGTCCTGCGGCTTTTCGCTTGAGAGCTTTGCCCGCTCAAGCTAAAAATTTAGGGAATTAAATGCTTTTTAATGCCTTTAGGCATTAAGCACTGTAAGCTTTTAGCTATTGCAGTCATGGGGCTTCGCCCCATAAAACTATCTAACAATATACTTTGTCTACACTATGCGCTCTATAAAATATAGCGCTTTATGTCGGTCTGTTTTGCCTGCTTGACGTGGCTTTCCACATAGCTTTTGCTTATATTAAATTCCACTTCTGGCATATTGTCGCCGCCTGCGTTAAACGATACATCTTCAAGCAGTTCTTCAAAAACGGCATGCAGCCTTCTAGCGCCTATGTCTTCCCCTTCTATGTTGGCGTTGTAAGCGGCCTGGGCTATCGTTTCAAGCGCTTCTTCGTCAAAGCTTAAATGCACATTGTCTACTGCAAGAAGGGCCGTGTACTGCCTTGTTAAGGCATTGTCCGGCTGGGTTAGTATTTTAACAAAATCTTCTTTTGTTAAAGGGTCAAGCTTTACATGAACGGGAAACCTGCCCTGAAGCTCCGGTATAAGGTCTGACACCTTTGCTATATGGAAAGCTCCTGCGCCAATAAAAAGCATAAAGTCCGTCCTCACCGGGCCGTATTTTGTGTTTACGGTGGAGCCTTCAACTATGGGCAATATATCCCTTTGCACGCCTTCCCGCGAAACGTCCGCCCCGCTGCTCATGGATTTGCCGCATATTTTATCTATCTCGTCTATAAACACTATGCCGTGGTCTTCCGCTCTTTTAATGGCTTCTTCACGCACCGCGTCTTCATCTATAAGCTTGTCAGCCTCTTCTTCTATAAGCAGCTTTCTCGCATCTTTTACCTTCATATTGCGTATCTTAGTGCTTTTGGGCATCATATTGCCCATCATGTCACCTATGCTTATGGAAGAGCCGCCCACTTCTATCTGCGGCATGCTTTCTTCGACTTCAACGGATACATAGTTATCTTCCAGCTCGCCCCTTCTAAGGCTGTCTAAAATTTCGCTGCGCCTGCCGCTTATTTTTTTCTGTTCTTCGGGGCTTACTTCAGGCTTCGCCGTCTGCCTGCCCATAAGTATATCTATCGGGTTGGGCGCTTTTTTAGGCTCCGGGTTCTGTATAACTGTAACAAGCCTATCTTCCGCCATAACTTCAGCGCGCTTCTGCACTCTGCTTTTATGCTCCGCCTTAACCAGCCTGTAAGAATTTTCCATTAAATCTCTGATTATGGATTCAACATCTCTGCCTACATAGCCTACTTCCGTAAACTTTGTAGCTTCCACCTTTATAAAAGGCGCGTTCACAAGCTTTGCAAGCCTTCTAGCAATTTCCGTTTTGCCAACGCCTGTGGGGCCCATCATGAGTATGTTTTTAGGGTATATTTCCTCCCGCATTTCTTCAGGCACGCGGCTTCTGCGGTAGCGGTTTCTAAGGGCAATGGCAACGTATTTTTTAGCTTCGTCCTGCCCTATTATGTAGCGGTCAAGCTCTTTTACTATTTCTCTTGGAGTTAATTCTTTCATTTACACATCCTCCACAATTATGTTCCCGTTGGTATATACGCATATGGAAGAAGCGATTTGCAAGGCTTTAAGGGCTATGTCGTGTGCGGAAAGCTCTGTATTGCTAACAAGGGCGCGCGCTGCAGCAAGGGCGTAGTTGCCGCCCGAGCCTATGGCGCACACACCGTCATCCGGGCTTATCACTTCGCCCGTGCCGCTTATTATAAGCAGGTCTTCTGCGTTTGCAGCTATTAGCATGGCGTTAAGCTGGCGCATGCCCTTATCGCTGCGCCATTCCTGCGCAAGGCGCACTGCGGAGCGCTCCAGGTTGCCGGCATTTTGCTGAAGCTTTTCTTCAAAGCGTTCGCTTAATGTAAATGCATCCGCAACGGAGCCTGCAAAGCCTATAACTACTTCGTCGTTATAAATTCTTCTTACTTTTTGCGCGGTGGACTTAAATATTACGGACTCGCTCAGAGTTACCTGCCCGTCCCCCGCTACGGCGGTTTTGCCGTTTCTTTTTACAGCGCATATTGTAGTGCCTTTAAATTCCTGTGGCATTTGTTTCCTCCGGAAGTTTATTTTTTTCTATCTCTTTAAGAGCCCTTTCAACTATATAGCGGTATCTGTCCTGTTTGCTGCGTATGTTTTTATCAGGCTCCGCCATTATGCCGAAATTAATGTTCATAGGCTGAAAGTTCAAGTTCTGCTTTGATGCATACTTAGCCAAAGCGCCTATGGCGGTGGCGTCGTTAAATACCGGTCTTTCGCTTCCCTTTATTGTAGCACAAAGCGACAGCCCCGCCAACAAGCCCGAAGCGGCGCTTTCCACATAGCCTTCAACGCCCGTTATCTGCCCTGCAAAAAACAGACCGGGGGTATTTTTCGCTTCGTAAAATTCGTTTAAAAACTTCGGGCTGTTTATAAAGGTATTTCTGTGCATTACGCCAAACCTTGCGTAGCGCGCGTTTTTAAGCGCCGGTATTATGCCAAACACGCGCTTTTGCTCGGGGAAGGTAAGCCTTGTTTGAAAACCTACAAGGTTATAGAGCCTGTCATCAGCGTCATCCTGCCTTAGCTGCAAAACAGCATATGGCATTTTGCCGGTTTTAGGGTCTATTAAACCCTTTGGCTTGAGCGGCCCAAAGGCAAGCGTTTTAAAACCTCTTTTTGCCATGGTTTCTACCGGCATGCAGGCTTCAAACACCTTTCTGTCTTCAAAGCCCTGCACGGGAACAGTTTTTGCGTTGACAAGCTCATCAATAAACAATTTATATGTTTCTTCATCTAAAGGGCAGTTTAAATAGTCGCTGCCCCTTTCGTAGCGCGACGCTTTGAAGCAATGCTCCATATCTATTGAATCTTTATATATTATCGGCGCGACGGCATCATAAAACGACAGATGCTCAAGCCCTACAAATTCCGCTATCGACAGGCTTAAAGCTTCGGATGTTAAAGGCCCCGTTGCAATTATAGCGGGCGGGGAAGGAATATCGGCTATCTCCCGAGAAATAAAGCTTATATTAGGGTTGTTCATAAGTTTTTGCGTAATATATCGGGAAAATTTTTCCCTGTCCACCGCTAAGGCTCCGCCTGCAGGAACCCTTGTCAAATCCGCCGCTTCCATAACAATAGAACCCAGGCGGCGCATTTCTTCCTTAAGAAGCCCCGCGGCGTTTTGGGTTCTATCCGATCTGAGAGAATTGCTGCATACAAGTTCTGCAAACAAGCCGCTCGTATGCGCGGGGGATTTTTTTGCGGGTTTCATATCGTACAGCTCTACCGCTACATTTCTTTTAGCGAGCTGCCACGCAGCTTCCGCTCCCGCAAGCCCCGCCCCTATTATTTTAACTTTCCTCTGCATCTTTGTCTAAAACATAGGGTTCGTGATAACGGCATTTTTCGTTTGAGCAGATTTTTAAGTCGTCGCTCTTCTTCCTGCGTTTTATAGTCATAAAGCTGCCGCATTTGGGGCATTTTTCATCTATGGGCTGCTCCCATGAAACAAAATCGCACTTGGGATAGTTTTCGCAGCCGTAGAACTTTCGGTTTTTGCGGCTTATTTTTTCAAGCAGCCTGCCATCGCACTTGGGGCAGTGCGCATCTATATATTTAAGTATGGGCTTTGTGTTTCTGCATTCCGGGAAATTGGGGCAGGCAATAAACTTGCCGTAGCGCCCCATTTTATACACCATGGTGGCGCCGCATTTTTCGCAGATTATATCGGTAGGCTCATCTTCTATCTTAATTTCTTCTATTTCCTTATCGGCATGCTCCAGCATTTTTTCAAAAGGAGGATAGAAGTCGCGTATGGTGTCTTTCCATTGCTTGCCGCCTTCTTCTATTTCGTCAAGCTCTTTTTCTAAGCCCGCAGTAAAATCTATATCCACAATAGGAGCAAAATATTCTTTCATTATGTCGACTACTAATTTGCCAAGCTCCGTTGGGTACAGGCGCTTGTTTTCCTTGGAAACATAGCCCCTTTGCATAATAGTGTTAATTGTGGGGGCATATGTAGAAGGGCGGCCTATGCCGTTTTCCTCAAGCGTTTTAACAAGCGAAGCCTCCGTATAGCGCGGCGGCGCCTGCGTAAAATGCTGTTCTGGCAACACTTCGTTTATGTTTATTTTTTCATTTTCTTTTATGCTTGGAAGCGGCGACGGCTTTTCTTCTTTTTTGTCGTCAAAGCTTTCTTCGTAAACGGCGGTAAAGCCCGGGAAAACCTTTTCTTCGCCATAGTAGCGGAAGCGGTATTTTTTGTTCTTATCTTCAATAAATGCTGTAAGCGTATTAAAGCGCGCATTATCCATCTGGCTCGCTACAAAGCGGTTGTGTATAAGCGTGTAAAGCTGCAGCTGCTCCCTGCTTAAGTATTCTTTAAGGCTTTGCGGCGTGCGGTTTACATCGGTTGGGCGTATGGCTTCGTGCGCATCCTGCGCGTTGGAGCGGCCTTTGTAAAAGTTCGCCTTGGCGGGTACGTATTCTTTGCCGTAGGAAGAAGCTATATAGCTCCTAACTTGACTAAGAGCTTCATCGCTCACGCGCACCGAGTCCGTACGAATATAGGTTACAAGGCCCTGAAGGCCGCCCTGCTTTAAGTCTATGCCTTCGTAAAGCTGCTGCACAACGCGCATGGTTCTTGATATTGTGAAGTTAAGCTTCCTGCTCGCTTCCTGCTGAAGAGTGGATGTGGTAAAAGGCGGCGCGGGCGATTTTTTGCGCTCCTTTTTCTTTGCCTCGCTCACAGCAAAATCAAGGCTTTCGATTTCTTTTTTGATGCTTAGAGCCTGGCTTTCGGAATTGATTTCCGCTTTTTTACCGTCTATCTGGTTAAGCTTTGCACGGTACTCCTGCTTTTTCCCGTGGACATTGTTTACTTTGATAAGTCCGTATATGTCCCAAAATTCTTCCGGAACAAAGCTTTCTATTTCCTGCTCTCTGTCTGCTATAATGCGCGTGGCAACGCTTTGCACACGGCCTGCAGACAGACCCTTTCGTATTTTTCTCCACAGCAGCGGGCTTATTTTATAGCCCACGAGCCTGTCCAATACGCGCCTTGCCTGCTGCGCATCCACCAAGTCCATGTTTATCTTCTGCGGGCTTTTTATTGCGGATTTTACAGCGTTTTTAGTTATCTCGTTAAAGGTAACTCTTTTTGCATCCTGCTCGTCTATATTAAGCGCATGAGCCAAATGCCACGATATAGCTTCCCCTTCTCTGTCAGGGTCTGTTGCTAAATATATATTTTTGGATTTTTTCGCTTCTTTTCTAAGCTCCGCTAAGATTTCGCCTTTGCCGCGAATGGTTATATATTTAATCTCGTAGTCGTTATCTATATCCACGCCTATTTGAGATTTAGGCAGATCTCGCACATGGCCTTGAGATGCCATAACTTTATAGTTTCTTCCAAGCATCTTGCTTAATGTCTTTGCTTTTGCGGGGGATTCAACTATCACAAGGTTTTTGTTTTTTGTAGCCAAACTATACTCCTTAAATGTCTTTCCTGCGGTACATGCCGCCAGGAAGCGATTCTATGCACCCGTACAGCTCCATAAGAACAAGGTTTGCGTTCAGTTCGGATGCCAAAAGCGATGTTTTTTCGAGCAATTCTTCAAAGCTAAGCGCATCGCCATAAAAAGAATCATATATCTTCAATTGTTCATTTGTCAAATTTTTAGTTTTTTTGTTTTCCTTTTTATCATCAAAAAAGCTAAGCTGCGCCTCTTCCCAGCCCATATCTTCCAAAATATCTTGGGCGCATGTGCATAGCCTTGCGCCTTCCCGCAATATTCTGTGCGGCGTAGCGCTTGTAGGCATATCCACAGGTCCAGGCAGCGCAAAAACTTCCCTTCCCTGGTTTAAGGCATGGCCCACTGTTATAAGCGTTCCGCTTTTTTCCCGGGCTTCTATTAAAAGCACCGCTTGGCAAAGGCCCGCCACTATGCGGTTTCTCACGGGGAAATGATATGGAAGCGGCTTAGAGTTAATTGGGTATTCGCTCATTATGCAGCCGCCCGTTCTTATAATATCCCGAGCCAATGGTATATTGTCCTTAGGGTATATGTTTTTTATGCCGGAACCTAACACCGCAATTGTTTTGCCGTTTCCTTTAAGGCAGCCCTTATGCGCGGCGGAATCTATGCCGTAAGCAAGCCCGCTTACAACCATTACATGGCTTAAGGCTAATTCTTCCGCTATTTTTTTGGCCTGCCGGCTTCCGTACCTGGTTTCTCTCCTGGAACCTACTATTGCAACAGCCTTGTAACTTTCTTTTGGCAATGCGCCGTAATAAAAGAGCACATAGGGAGGGTCCGATATTTGTTTTAAAAGCTCGGGGTAATTTTCGTCCTCCAAAAATACCGCCTTGGCTTTTGCCTTGTATATTTCTTCTCCAAAAAAATCCAGACCGCGGGCT
>JBMNUE010000018.1:0-20580 GCA_050946095.1 Christensenellales bacterium | reverse complement strand
TTCCTGCGAATCGGCAGGCTTTGCATAGACAGGCTTTTCTATTACGCCTACTTGTTGCAGAAGCGTGCGCACTGTATCTGTGGGCTGAGCGCCGTTTTTCAGCCATTTGGCTGCTTTTTCGCTGTCTATATTGATTTCAGACGGCTGCTTCATAGGATCATAAGTGCCTATTTGCTCTATAAAACGGCCATCGCGCGGCGAACGCTCGTCCGCTACTACAACACGGTAAAAGGGATGTTTTTTCATACCCATTCTTTTTAGACGAATTTTGACTGACATTTTAGGAATAATCCTCCTTATAAAGATTAATATATATGGTTACCACTAAGTGGGAAAACCCTTAAAAAGGCATTCGCATATTGCGCATGGCCCGGCGGCCGCGCTTGCCCGACACCCGCTTGAGCATGTTTTGCATTTGATTAAACTGCCGCATAAGCTGGTTTACATCCTGCACAGTAACGCCGGCGCCTTTTGCTATGCGTTTGCGCCTGCTTGCGTTTAAAACAGAAGGTTTCTTTCTTTCAAGCGGCGTCATGGATTTTATTATGGCTTCAGGCTTTTTAAGCGCATCATCATCTACTTCTACATTTTTAAGCTTACTTCCCATTCCGGGCAGCATGCCTATTACATTTTGCAAAGGTCCCATTTTTTTAAGCTGCTGTATCTGCTCTAAAAAATCTTCCAAGGTAAGTTCGTTAAGGGATTTAGCCTTTGCCTGCTTTTCAAGTTCTTTTGCGTCTACGGTTTGCGCTGCTTTTTCAATTAAAGTCAGCACATCGCCCATTCCAAGTATGCGGGATGCCATTCTATCCGGGTGGAAAACCTCTATATCGGAGAGCTTTTCGCCTGTTCCTGCAAATTTAATAGGCTTGCCCGTTACCGCACGGACGGACAAAGCAGCGCCGCCGCGCGTATCGCTATCGAGCTTTGTAATGATAACGCCGTCTATTCCAAGCTGTTCGTTAAATGAAGATGCGACATTCACCGCGTCTTGGCCTGTCATGGCGTCTATTACTAGCAGTATCTCCTGGGGACGCACTTGTTCTTTTATGTTTTTAAGTTCCTGCATTAGCTGTTCATCAACATGCAGCCTGCCCGCCGTATCTATAATCAATACATCGTTGCCATAATAGCGAGCCTGTTCTATTGCTTCCTGCGCAATTATTACGGGATTTTGCGTGCCGTTTTCATATACAGGAACGCCTACTGTTTCGCCAACCACCTGCAGCTGCTTTATAGCTGCAGGACGATATATATCGCAAGCAGCAAGCATAGGCTTTTTGCCTTGTTTTTTAAGCATGCCTGCAAGTTTTGCTGCCATAGTAGTTTTGCCTGCGCCCTGTAAACCGCAGAGCATATAAATAGTAGGCACAGATGAAGACCATGTAAGCTTTGAATTAGCTCCGCCCATTAGCTTGGTAAGCTCTTCATTTACAATTTTTATTACCTGCTGGCCTGCGTTTAGCGAAGAAAGTATTTCTGTTCCAACGCTGCGCTCCGTAACGGTTTTAACAAAGTCTTTTACCACTTTATAGTTTACGTCGGCTTCCAGTAGAGAAAGGCGCACTTCACGCATAGCATCCTTGATATTTTGTTCGTTTAGCTTGCCTTTGCCGGTCAGCTTTTTAAAGGTATTTTGAAGCTTCTCTGAAAGCGATTCAAACGCCATCGTGTCCCTCCTCAAAGTTTAAAACAGAATTTATTATATCCTTTGCCTGCTGCAATGCCTTTTCGCTCTTAGGCTCTGCTTTTAATGTTTCTAAAAGCTTACTCGCTTTAGCGAGCATGAAAAAGCGTTCCGACAGCTTAAAGTTTTTTTCAAGCTGATCGAGTTTATCAAAAGAACGGAAGATTGAAGAGCTTACGCCCTGCCTGGATATATTAAGCTGCTGCGCTATTTCGCCATAAGAAAAATCTTCGCAGCAATATAAGCGCAGTATAGTACGCTGAGATTCCGTTAACAAAGGCGCATAAAATGTGGCAAGCATGCCATACTCCACCTTTCTATTAAGCCTCTCCGTACCGTTTGACATTTCCCCTCCAAGCTGTCAAGCCTTTTTGCTTGACAGATGAAATATACAGCATATGGATAAGCTTGTCAAGCATTTCTTGTTTACAGCGATATTTTTATAGCAGACTCGCTTTCAAACATCATGTTAAAGCGCTTATACGCTGCGTTAAGATAACTATAAATCGAAGTTCCAGCAAATTGTCCATGGATAATTTATCTAAACTTCTTTCGCTTGCTTAAACTTTCTAAATCCAAAAATTTAAGAGGCGAAGCCTACGCCTTGCATAAAACTTTTAAAGATTGCATGCAAGAAACTCTGCCTCTTTGAACTCTCATTTATATAGGCTTTAAAATTATTCTATGTTTATACTTATCTTAGGAACTGCATTATTCAGAAAAGATATCTCCTTCCATATCTAATATATCGTCCATAGGTATCGCTGTTCCGTCCCGCATAATTATCAGTCTTTCAAATTCTTTTACTTTTTTTATAACACCTGAAATTTTAATGTATGTTCCTCCGGTCTTTTTTTCATCCGGTTTAAAGTATGTAAACATTACTTCAGGTTCTTCATGCAAGCTGTTAATTAGCAGCCTCATTTTCATGTCGAGTTTTTGCAAAGACTCTTCAGATAGTTCTATTTTTTCATTTGTGAAGCGTCCCGTTTCTTTTATGGCGGCGTCATACCCTGCAAGAGCAGCAAAGGGAGCAAACTGGGCCGCACGCTCTATCAGCGGCATCTGCGGTCTTTTTGCAGATACATGATACGGCAAATTTATTATATCGTCATACTGCCCGCTCAAGCCCTATGCCCTCCTATCTGCATGTTGCGTTCCTTAGCTGTTGCGCCATCTAGAAAATTTATCCCCCTTAAAATAGCATTATTGCCAAACTTCCTTTTTATGGTTAATATTGTTTGCTGTATCTTTTTCTCTTGTTCTAATTTTTCGCACTCTATCTTGCGTTTTGCATCGAGGGCTGAATAATCCGTAAAAAAGTTAAGCTGCTCAAATTTGTCTTTATTATACGGCACATCTACTTCTCTAATAACATTATTGGCTGTTATATTAAGCCGTCTGATAAGAAGGTTTTTATCTGCAATGCTGTCAAATAACTCTGCCACAGCACACATTATTTTCTTGGTAGACGATGTGTATGCATTAAGGTTTACAGTACCGTGAGAATGTTTTGGTACCTGTCTTCCATATGGATCTTGCACAATCTCTCCATGGTAATTTTTCTTTCGTTCTGGGTTTGCTAAATTTTCAATATCATAGCCTATCCTAATAGTTATCTGATTTGTAGCAAGCCCTTTATCCACTAAATCAAGCGCAAGAATATCTGCCATCTCGCAAAGAACAAGCTTTGCCTTGCCCGCTTCATACGGACAGCGCAAAACCTGACCGGAACCTAAACTTTTATTTTTTGGTTTGTAGGCTTTTATCATTTTAATTGTAGTAGGCTCCCTGCCCCACGCATGGTCAATCAGCAGTTCGGCGTTTTTACCAAACAGCTCGTATAATTTATCTTCATTTATTACGGAACACCTTGCAACATCGCCCATTGTGAACATGCCGTTAGTTTCAAGCCTTTTTGCATATCCTCGGCCTACACGCCAAAAATCGGTAATAGGCCTATGCGGCCATAAATTTTTGCGAAAACTCATTTCATCAAGTTCAGCAATTCTTACTCCATTTTCATCTGGCGCAATATGCTTTGCCACAATGTCCATAGCAACCTTGCTTAAAAATAAATTCGTACCTATGCCGGCTGTCGCCGTTATGCCCGTAGTTTTAAGAACATCTAAAATAATTTTCATAGCGAGTTCTCGGGGAGAAAGTTTATAAGTATTTAAATAATTCGTAATGTCCATGAATACTTCATCTATGGAATAAACAACTATGTCTTCCGGTGCTATATACTTAAGGTAAATTTCATAAATCTTAGTACTATATTCTATGTAGCAAGCCATTCTCGGGGTAGCTATTATAAAGTCAATAGCAAGGCCGGGGTTTGCCTGCAAGTCGGAAAATAAGTATGACATGCCGGTAAACTTTCGTCCCGGAGCATATTGCATTCTTTGCGCATTTGCTTTCTTAATTCGCTGTCTAACTTCAAACAAACGCCCGCGCCCTGATATGCCGTAGCTTTTTAAAGATGGAGTAACTGCCAAACAAATTGTTTTATCTGTACGGCTTTCATCTGCAACAACAAGGTTAGTGTCCATAGGATTAAGCCCGCGCTCCCGGCATTCAACCGAAGCGTAAAAACTCTTTAGGTCGATTGCTATGTATGTACGTTCCTTCATGCTATGTCCATACCCTTTCATTGAACAATCCTTTCTCTTATTCATTTTTGAATATAATCTTTCTTTATTTATTGCAGGGCGTAAACAAATCAAAAGATTTTAAATTTAGCGAATGAAAATAATTTGCATTCAACCCATAATGTGTTAATCGAATTTATATATTGCATATCACAGTTTATATAAAACAAGGAATTTTGAAATGAGATAACAGTTCCAATAACCGCAATTATTTTTATAAAAAAATTCAATAATCGCTTCCTCAACTAAATTTACGTCATAGGTCATAACCGCTGTTTTTTAAAAAATATATATTCGATTTTTATATTTTTTTTATACGAAAAAGACTACATCACCGTCCGCAGCAATGCTTATATTTCTTTCCGCTGCCGCAGGGACATGCTTCGTTTCTTCCTATTTTCTTGCGTTTATTCTTTGCAGCGGATTCAGCGTCAGACACTTCTTTAAGTAAATTAAGCCGCAGCTGTTCATTAGGCATTTCCATAGACAAAATATCTTCTCGCAGTTTTTTTATATCCATTTTCCCATCTGAAATTGCTTATAAAATATTTGGTCCAAGGGAAATAGAATCAACTTTACGTTCTGAAGAAGCTTGCATTCGTGAAATTTCATTAGGAGAGTAGCCTCTGTTATATGGTATTTTAGTAGCATTATAAAAGTTTTGGTATAGCTCCACAAACTTTTGAAAATCCGCTTCGTCTTTGAAATTTAACCCCATGTCATAAAGCTGATTCAGCATTTGAAAAAACTCAACATCTAAGTAGCGAGAACTATATAGAATTTCATCAAAAACGTCTTTGCACTTTGCAGTATCCGCCCCAAACTTTTTTGCAAGAAAGCTCCGCATTGCTAAGACTTCAGAAGTTTTTTCGCAGTAAAAGGGATCATTATATTCCAACAATTGACTTTTTTTAGGAATGTAGTACGGCTTTCCTTGTTGAATCTTTTTTATTTGAAAATAGGGTTCTAAATCGTCTTCAAGCAAAAGATTATGGATAATTTCGCGTTCCCATGCTGTTCCGCCCGGCTCGTTAATGTAAATTTCTTCGCTGCCGAGAATAGAATAATTTTCACGTTCGTGACGAGCAATCTCAGCAAACGCAATAAACTCGTCTTTAGTCACAAGAGAAGCGTTTTGTTCAGATATTATTTCATATGCTTTTTTAAGCGTTACTATACCATATAGGTTTGCCATTGCATTGAAATATTTACGCATAGTACGAAACGCTGTGTCCTTTAAAGGAATTTCTCTGTAAAGTGAATTAAGCTTCCGCCGAGAATAGATTTCCGGCATTGGAATAAAGTTTGCTTCTTCGTTATTTGTTCTATTATCCATTTTCCGTTCTCCATAATACATATTTGTTATAAGTATCTTTACTTATATCAAAACAAACAGCATATCCAGTTAAAACCGGTTTACACAGAAGAAATATTTAATCAGCTCTTACACATAGTCTAAGGTTTAATAATATGCACGCATAGCAAGCAAATTCTCTGTGATATTTTGATAGAGAAGATATTTCTATTAGCAAATCTCACACTCTTATCATATTGCTTTTTACAGTCGTTGCCAATATTAACATCAGCCTGTTCGCTTTTAAATGCACAGTTCTAAGCAAAACAATTAGCAAATCGCTATTATTTGCCAGTTCAGCTTCAGCTATTTTATTCTTTTCATGCTTTTTTAGTTTATCTTCAAACAGCATTTAGTTTATCTTCAAGCAGCATTAAGATTCTTTCTAAACCCTTCCCATACACAAACATATGTTCGCTTAGCTATAATAGCATACACTATCAACCATGTCAACAAAACATTATTTTTTAATTTTTATGAGTATATAAAATCTGTGTATGCAGAAATTATAAAAATATATTTTTCTATTTATGCAGCTATATCATGCAAATATGCTAATACCTCCGCTCTTTATACGTTGAGGTAATATTATAATTTTGATTTTGTGTTGCATTTCATGTCGCATTTTGCTCTCTTCTATTGTATTCCGTTTCTTAACAATGTAACTGCGTTGTACAAATAGAAACCCAGAAACGCAATATTTTCAATAAAAAAAGAAGGGTTTCATAACCCCCCTTATCTTTTCATCTGGCGGAGAGGGTGGGATTCGAACCCACGTGGCATTTCTGCCAAACTGATTTCGAGTCAGCCCCGTTATGACCGCTTCGATACCTCTCCAAGCATTTGGTATAGTACAATAAAACAACTAACGAGTCAAGAGCTATAAGCAATATAGTGTTATTAGTATTGTACCCTTACAATAGATGTGAGACTGAAAGATAAGAAAGAAGCAATTGATTCTGGTAAAATTGACGTGGAGAGCTCCTTTCTTTCTAATTGTCTTTTATTATAACAAAGGGACCCTCCTTTTACTCACTTGCGTGTCAGATATGTATTGTAGTCTTATACATAAGCGGGATAGTATTATTAGCATCACAATTACGCATACTATAATATAAAAATAATTGAAATATTTTTATTAAAAAGAAACTGTAGCATAACAATTTTTGCTGCAGTTTCTTTTTAATACTTCCCAGTGGTGCCGGTGACTGGACTTGAACCAGCATGGGAGTTACCCGCTTGATTTTGAGTCAAGTGCGTCTGCCATTCCGCCACACCGGCGTGTTGCACATTATAAATAATATATGAGATTTTGTCAAGAATTTAAATGGTTTGGTTCTTTAATTTATTTAACCAAAGAGTATTGGTAAGTTCCTTAAAAAACCCTGCATTTCTTGTGCAATCAAAATCATAGTATTGGTTAATTAAAAACTAAAACCAAAAGAATAGGTTGACACCACACAAAGTCCGAGGATTTTCCTCGGACTTTGCGGATATTGTATTATACTCTAATTGAGCATAAGAGATTATTTGCTTATTTTGCAAAGTGTGCTTCTAACTGGCTTGAGAATTCTTCCATAATTTTATCGAAGCCGACATTTTTCATTTCTTCGATCATAAGCGGAACGAGTTCCTCTGGATTGCCGGTGCCTGTAAGCAGCTCTGACTTATAAGCATTGTAAACTTCGTTAATGTTATCAATTTCATCCTGGATATTGCTTCTGTCTATGACAAAGCCTAAGAGCACTGAAGGCACTGCTATGTCGTTGTTAGCTTTAATATCGTCTAACTGCGTGGGTGAAGATGCTTCAGGCGTAAGCACAAAATGGTTGCCCTGCGTATAGCGCGGCCACGGCCAGTCGTTATCCTGTGAGCGTTCTACAAGTTTATCTTCAGTTAAAGTATAGTTAATGCCTTCTTCGCCGTAGCAAATCATATCGCGAAGTTTTTGATCCGTATTTACAAGTTCTAAGAATTTGATAACTCTTTCCGGATCTTTACATGCGGCAGATATGCCGTTCATTGAGCCCTGCGCAGATCCGTTAGAGAATATAGGACCGAACCAGAGTTTATCTGAAGACGGTTTTCCATCGGTAAGCGGCCATGCATTGTGCCAGCCCTGTCCGAAATAGAACGCGCGATAGCGCGGATTTTCTTTAAGAGTTGCAGCATCGATATTGATTAGGCCGTCATTGTACCATTTGTTAAGCAGGCGGAGATAATCCATGGTTTCTTCGGTTTCAAAAATAGAAACAACTTTGCGCTCTTCATCATCATAGCGCACGCCTATAACAGGCACGCCTAAGCCGGCGTTGTCGTATTTGTCGAGAATCTGATATACGCCGCCAAAGTCCAATATGAACGGAGGATCAATGCCGTTCTTGCGCATTTCAACAAATACAGGCTCCCAATCCGCAAGGTCTTTTATTTCGCTTATATCTACGCCTGTTTCTTCTACTGCTGCGGTATCATATATAAAATACTGCGCTAAAGAGCTATCTTTGTATGTAGGCACAGCATAAATTTTGTCGTCGAACTTAGCTGCGGTCCAAAGCGCTTCGGGCAATGTTTCATAAAGTTTTGGCGCATGTTCCGGCAAAAGTTCGGTTATGTCAAGAAGCGCGTTTTTCTGTATATCCGTATAGAATGAGCCCGAGTCGGTAAATACTATATCAAAATATTCGCCTGAGTTAATCATGGCGTTGCGCTTATCGCCGTATGCGCCCCATGAAATAATTTCAACATCGAGTGCTGTTCCAGGCAGTTTCTCCGCCAAATATTCATCTACCTTTGCTTTCCAGGTATCATAGTTTTGCGGCATTCCCCCGCCTACAACGACCCACTTAATTGTGTAGGGTTCTTCTGCAGTCGCAAAGGAACACAGTCCTAACAGCATAATAGCTGCCATCATGAGTGAAAATAGTTTTTTCATTCTTTTCCTCCTTTAGCCTTTTAGGCAAATTTATTATTGAAGATCAGCCTTTTACTGCGCCGATCGTCAAGCCTGAAATAAAATATTTTTGGAAAAATGGGTACACAATCGCAATTGGCAATACTATTATAACAGCAATTGCCATTCTCACGCCTTCTCTTGGCATCTTGCTTAAATATTCTTGCATATTGACGCCTATGCCTGGTGTTTTTGCAATAAATTCTATATTTGCAACGATTTGCTGCAGCAGGTATTGCAAGGAATACTTTGATTGATTTGTAATGTAGAGCATACTTAAATACCAGTCGTTCCAATAGCCGAAAGCTAAGAATAAACCAAGCGTTGCTAAAACAGGCGTTGAAACCGGCAAAATAATCGTTCTGAAAATTCTAAGCTCTGAAGCGCCGTCTATTTTGGCCGATTCTATTATGGCGTCAGGTATAGTCTGCTGAAAAAATGTCCTTGCTATTATTACATTAAAGCTTGATACAAGCAGAGGCAGAATTAGAGCATGCAGCCCGTTTTTAAAATGCAGCATTTGTATATTGATAGCATAAGAAGCTACCATGCCGCCGTTAAATATCATCGGAATAAATACCATCCAGACAAAAAACTTTCTGAATTTATACTGTCTTCTGCTTAAAACATAGCCAAGCATTGAAGTTAGCAAAACGCCAAGCGCTGTTCCAATAACGGTTACGAATAAGCTTACGCCCAAGGAGTTGAATATGGTTGAACGTTCGTTCCATAAAAAGAGATAGCTTTCTACTGAAAATTTGTCAGGTATCAGCTGGTAGCCAAATTGCGCAATACTGTTTTCATCTGTAAATGAAATTATTAAAACAATTATGAATGGAATAATACAGGCAAGCGCAAATATGAGAAGGATAATGTTAAAAAAAATGTTTGTCGGTACAGAAACCTGTATTAAGCGGTTTATGGCTTTGTGTTCATGCTGCTTTTTTGACATTTTATTACCTTCCTCCTGTTAAATTAGGGCGCTGTCCGAGTCCACTTTGCGGACAATGGCGTTGGCAATCAAAATAGTTATGCAGCAGGCAACAGACTGTATAAATGTGGGAGCCGCAATTTTCCCTAACGAAGCATTGCTTGTAAGGCTTCTGAATACATACGTGTCAAGCGTATCGGCAACATTGCGCAGAGGCAGTGGAATGCCTTGCGTTACTTGATAAAACAGACCAAAATCGCTATAGAAAATCCGGCCTACATTTAATATAAACATAATTATTATCATAGGCCTTATGCTCGGAAGCGTTATATAACGCACTTGCTGCCTTTTATTTGCACCATCTATAAGGGCCGCTTCATAAAGCGAAACATCTATGCCCGTAATTGCAGCAAGGTACACAACCATGCCGTAACCCACTGTTTTCCAAAGGTTTATAAGCGGAAATGCCCATACCCAAAATCTCGGCTCTCTGTACAGGTTAAGGCGCGAAGGAATTCCTAAAACATCCGCGTAGCTTATGATAAGCCCGTTTCTCGGGTTAATAAAGGCATAGACAAAGTAGCTTACAACTACCCAGCTTAAAAAGTGCGGGAAGAACATCATAGTTTGGTAAACCTTGCCGCCGCGCTGGTTGCGCATAAGGTGTGTCATGATCGCAAGAGTTACAGGTACAATTATGCCTAAAATTATAAAGACTATGTTGTAGCATATTGTATTGCGGAGCAATATCCATATACGGCCTGAAGCATATAAAGAATCAAAGTTGGACAAGCCAACCCATTCGCTTGTAAACAAGCTGAAGAAAAAGCCTTTTCCAGGCGTGATTTTAAAATCCTTGAATGCGATTATTATTCCAAACATAGGCATATAGCAAAAAACAATATACCATATGGCCGTAGGTAGGGCGAGCAAAGTTAATTCTACATCATCTCTGTACAATCTGCGTTTTTTCTTTGGCCTTTTGTTATTTTGGGCAGATTTATCAATTGGCCTCTGCATGGAATATACGCCCCTTTCTTATTAAAAGTAAATACAATATTAATTACTAAAATGACATTTATAAATTAACACATTTTATTCACCATGTCAACCATAACATTTATTTATTTAAATTAATAATACGATTAAGTAAAGCTGTGCGTAAAAATCTTTTTTTAATAAAAACAGCCCATTTAATAAAAAAGCCCCCTTTAAGGGAGCTGATAATTTTGGTGGGATTAACTGGGCTCGAACCAGTGACCCCCACGATGTCAACGTGGTACTCTAACCAACTGAGCTATAATCCCACAGCGGTGACATTTTACCATAAAACAAATCGCAATGCAATATCGAAAGCCTTAAATTTTTGTTTCGGTTTTGCAGTATGATATTAGATGTAAAAACAATATGAGCTGCAACAAAAACCAGAAGCATATTTGTAAAATTTATCATATCAAAAAAATTCAGATAAGGTAACGTTTAAGGGTGTAATAATGTAAAGTTCCATTTAAATAATCGTAAAAAGCTTAATGCGCGGCGGAAGCTTTGCATGGCCAAGCTATGTTTTATGCTGTCGGCAAATTGTCCATGAACAATTTGGCCGTGTGTCTTTTCTCTTAGTTACTTTTGCTCCCTTAAGCCAAAAATGTAGGGAATGGAATGCTCGGCAATGCCCCGCGACCTTAGCACCGAAGATTTTCACAATTACACTCGTGGGGCTTCGCCCCTTTAAACCCCTTAAATAATACTTTGTCTGCACTCTGACACATGGTCAAGCTTATGTATTTCCATAATTTTAACTAAAAAAATTTTAATTTATTAAGCAAAAAGACACGCAACAATTTGCGCATATGCGCTTTATCAGCACTATTAAAATATATTCAATGCAGCCTAACAAAAGCTGCCATAAAGCTATAAACTTAATTAAAATAATAAAAGTTTAAAAACGATTGGCATATGTTACACAGCTTCTTGTTTTTCAACCTGGCCTTTTTTGAATTTGGACATCAGCTTTTCATATCTTTTACGGCGTTTTTCTTTTGCTTCGAGCCTCTCGTTAAGGTCTCTCGCTCCGACCCCATATACAAGGTACAATATAAGCCCGCTCACAACCATAATAAACACGGTCGATGCACAGCGTCTGCCTGAAGCGTTTACATTGTAGCCGTCTCTGCCTTCTTCCATGGTCATGGATTGCATCACCATGGCATAGGTCTTGCCATAGCTTGAATGGAATGTGGCGGACATGTCATATTCTGTAAACAGGCTGTTAAAGTTGAGCGCAAATACAGCAAGAACGCTCGGAAGAACAATAGGAAGCTTTATCCTCAAAAAACTTACTAGCGGACTTGCACCAAGGTTGCGCGCAGCATCTTCCAGTTCTTCATCAATAGCGTAGAAAGCGGCTTTTATCATCCTAAGGGCGAACGGCAGCTTTACCACGGCATAGGCAATCATAATTAAAAAGCGCACATTTTCTCTCATATAAAGGTTCACATTGCCTACATACCATATATTATCGGAATTAAAGAATGTGCGGTATGAATAGCATATAAGTATGGTAGGCAGCAGCCATGGAAACAGCATAGAATATTCTAGAACCGTGCTGCGTTTTTTGTTTTTATTTTTAAAAATATAGTTTACCGCTACAACAACTATAACGCAGGCAAGCGCCGACGCTAAGGCGGAAAGCACAAAGGACAGCCGTATTCCGCCTACAGTATCCGCATTTGAAAACACGCCTGAAATGGAATCCGGCCTAATCTTTAGCTTGCCGCGGTTGGTCATAAACTCATAATCCTGAGTGCCAAAAAAGTTTACAAGCGTAAATTGGTCAAGCGACAGTGTTTTTGACCTTATCGCAGGATAGTTTTGGAAAGCGAAAAGCACTATAACTACAACAGGCGTAGCATATATTATAAACAATACATAAGCATATATATGCGCCAGCACATTTGCAACAGGATTATTTATTTTCTGCTTTACAAGCTTTGCCTTCGTTTTTGAAACGCTCAAATAATGCCCTTTGCGCTCATACGAGGACAGCAATGTTAGCAACAATATAGTAAACATAGCTAATATTACGGATAATAGCGCCGCTCTTGCCTGCGGGAAAGCTTCGTCTGCAACAGACGAACCCGCAAGCCGCACAATCTCCGGATTTATTGAGTTATATCCAAGCAATGTCGGAGCGCTCATAGCGCAAAGGCCTGTGATAAAAGTCATAATAGTTAATGAAAAAAGCGTTGGAATAAGCGTTGGGAAAACAACCTTCATAAGTACTTTAAAAGGTTTGGCGCCAAGGTTGCGCGCCGCTTCCACGGTATTATAATCTATGGTGCGTATAGCGTTCCTTAAAAAAAGCATATGGTTTGAAGTGCAGGCGAATGTCATTGTAAAAAGCACGGCTTTAAAGCCTGAAAACCAGTTGCGGTTAAGATTTGGAAAGCTTTCTACTAGCCAAGAAGTTAATATGCCGTCTGAATCATATAAAAATAAATAGCCGGTAACGAGCGCTACGCCGGAATAAATAAGAGTTGTCATATAGCCAAGGCGCAAAATTTTTGCCCCTTTAATGTCAAAATATTCAGTGAGCAAGACAATGCTTATACCTACCACATTTACCGTTATAACAAGGCATATGGCTAGTTTAAGCGAATTCCATATGAAACTTGGCATAGAGCCTGCAAAGAAAAAGCGCAATACAGCGAAAGGATCTATTTTGCCGTCAGCGCCCTTGGTGGTAAATATTTGTGTGAGCGTGTTAATGCAAGGTATAATCATGAAACCGAGAAACAGGTATACAAAAAACGCTATGACAAACACTCTGTATAGGCGTTCCGGTTTAAGCCAATCCGGACGGGTCGTGCGCTGTTTCATGCTTGCCACTCCTTTGCTTCATCTGTAGCGTCATCATAGCTCATTATATCTTTTTTATTTATGCCGATTACAACCTCTTCGCCTATTTCCAAAAGATTTATTCCGTCGTTCTTTTCAACTGCTTTAACGGTAGAATCCCCTATCTTAATGGTATATTTTATATAAAGGCCGTAGTACTCCCTTGAATGAACAACGCCTTTTACATGCAGTTCGTTTTCGTTTTTTTGTTTGGGATTTATACGCAGCCTTTCAAGTCGAATATGGTGAGAGCTGTTTGGCTCAAGCCCCATGTCTTTTACAATCCGCCCATCTAAGCGATTAATATCGCCTATAAAGTTGCACACAAAACCGGAAGCGGACTTGTTGTAGATTTCATTGGGTGTGCCTATTTGTTCAATGCGGCCCTTGTTGAAAACAGCAATGCGGTCAGAAAGCGTCAGAGCTTCCTCCTGGTCATGCGTTACATAAATGGTAGTTATGCCAAAATCTTCCTGCATCGTCTTAAGCTCGTTGCGCAGCTGCACCCTTAGCTTAGCGTCTAAATTTGAAAGCGGCTCGTCCATGCAAATAATTTCAGGCTCTGTTACTAAAGCTCTTGCTATAGCAACACGCTGCTGCTGCCCGCCTGAAAGCTGGCCAACAGCTCTGTCAAGCAGTTTTTTGTCTAAGTCCACCTTTTTAGCTATAGCTTCAACTTTTTTGTTTATTTCCGATTTGTCCAATTTTTGAATCTTAAGCCCAAAGGCTATGTTATTACGCACAGTCATTGAAGGAAATAACGCATAGCTCTGAAAAATAATGCCTATATTGCGCTTTTCAATAGGCGTGTTGGTGATATCTATCCCGTTTACTTTAACAGTTCCTTCGTCAGGTTCAATAAAACCGGTGATGGTACGCAGTGTAGTAGTTTTACCGCATCCGGAAGGACCTAAAAAAGTAAAAAATTCGCCTTTTTCAACATTAACATTGATATTGTGCAAGGCTGTAAAATCGCCAAATTTAACGACAATATTTTCCAGTTCTATCATTTCGCTATCCCCTTTGGTATATTTTATTAAAGGTGGCAGCTCTGCAAAGCAGAGCCACCACCTTAATCGGATTTTATTTTAGTTTGCAGGCGCCTGTGTCAGAACTGCCCAATCAAGGTTTTCCCAGTCGGGCTCTGCAGGTTCGGCGGTTGCATCCGCCCAGTAGAAGCCTAAGTTAGTCATGATATTCGTCCACTGGCTTATATGCTCGCCAACATATTCAGCGTAGCTTAGATCCGTTCCCTCAACTTTATTGAGCGAGAAGTTGGGAAGCGTGTAAATAAGCGGCGTTTCATCGTATATGGCTTCAACAGCGGCTTTGTTGCAGGGATAGGAGTCAAATTCATCAGCCCAGGTGGCCTGGGTTTTAGCAGAACCGAACCATTCCGCAAAGGCCGTAACGGCTTCGGTTTCTTCAGCGCTTCTGCCCGGACGATCCAATATGCCGAGATATTCCGCTATGTAGTAAGTGCCATCGTCAATATCAACAAGAGCCCAGTTTTCAGGTTCCAGCGTGCCCTTTAGCGGGTTGCTTGAAGAAGCCTCGGCTGCGTCTATGTTGCCGTACAGCGATGAAGAATAGAATGTCGACAGCTGCACATCTCCCCTGTTAAGAGGATCAAAACCATATTTATCTCCCGTGAAAAAGCCGTCCTTGCAATACTTCCAAAGAGCTTTCCATCCTTCTACGCTTATGCCGCCGGCAGGCGATTCAGGATCTGTAAACGCATAAAGCATAGCGTTGTTGATATTTGTATTGGTAGTGCCGCCAACCTTGCCCTGGCGGTACCATTTTAGACCGCTGTCGATTATATCCGCCCAGTGCTTAAAATGGAGTTTTTCGCCGTTTGTGCCAAGTTCATCGTTGCGATAAAGCATAAGTATATTTTGAACAACAAGGCCATAGGCTTTGCCGTCATACTTGTAGTCGCCAACCTCGTCCGCCCAGCTTGGGGTCCAGTCCATAACGCTTAGGTTTTCATATGTGCCGTTTACAAGCTGCGACCAGCGAATTTCGTTTAGTCCGAATATGATATCGCCGTCTTTGTTTTCATTTGCCGCCTGAATAACGGTGGTATCGCCCGAAAGTACGGAGTTATCATCCATAGATATGCTAAAGCCCGCTTGCTTTGCAGCGTTTTGCAGCCATGTCGCGCGCTCGGTCGAGTTGGAGTTAGAATAAATTCTAATGGTGTAGCCAGAATAATCCTTTTCCTCCGCCGTAATTGCGGCAATTGAAAGGATCATTGTCAGTGCTAATAGAAGCGATAGTAATTTTTTCATACAATCCCCCTTAAATTTTGTGGCAATTTGCCCTTGTGTATTTACATTATAGTAAAAAAAGGCCTTAATGTAAAGGAATCCAATATGGATTATTGGATACAACGCAAAAAAGCTTTATATTTTGGCCCTTTTTGATTTTTATATTCACTTGTTTAATATAAAATCGGTCTTTTTACCCGCATTTTCATATAAATATTTTTTTCTGCTCATAAAACTATCAATAACTATTTTATTAAAAGTAAAATAAAATTACCTAATACACGCTTTTATCGTTTAAGGATTCTATCGTTATCTAAATCATATGTGTCAGGTTGTCGACAATATGTCTCTAGACTCTTTGTCGTATGCCTTTTGGTTTGAGGGCTTTTCTACCTCAAACGGAAAATGTAGGGAGTGTGCAGCTTTTCAATGCCCCGCGGCCGAAACCCTGAAGCTTTTCGCTATTACACTCATGTGGCTTTGCCCGCAAAAACCCCTTAAACAATACTGTGTCTATACTCTATCATATATGTTTCTTTGTTTTCTGTTTTCATGCTTGAATTTCTTGACGAAAAGCCTTAGTGCGTTTATAATGATAGCGTTAGTTTAAAAGGTGCTTCTTCAATGGAAAATACTCGCGCCTTAAGACATTGTCATAACGAGGAGGTAAACATGGCAAATAAATTCACCATAGACGGTAATGGTGCAGTTAGTCATGTAGCGTACGCTTTCAGCGATGTTGCTGCTATCTATCCAATTACTCCGTCTTCAACAATGGCCGAATATATAGATGAATGGTCTTCACAAGGCCGCAAGAATATTTTCGGTCAAAATGTGCTTGTTCAAGAAATGCAGTCCGAAGCCGGCGCAGCAGGTGCCGTACACGGATCGTTAGCAGCAGGCGCACTTACCACAACATATACAGCTTCTCAAGGGCTGCTTCTTATGATTCCTAACATGTATAAAATCGCCGGCGAATTATTACCGGCTGTTTTCCATGTAAGCGCTCGTACCTTGGCTACACACGCCCTTTCCATATTTGGCGACCATAGCGACGTCATGGCATGCCGTCAAACGGGCTTTGCCATGCTGGCTTCTTCAAGCGTGCAGGAAGCGGAAGACATGGCTCTTGTTGCGCATTTGGCGGCAATCGAGTCCTCCGTGCCTTTCCTCCATTTCTTTGACGGCTTCCGCACCAGCCATGAAATTCAGAAAATAGACGAGATCTCTTATGAAGATATGGCTAAGCTGGTTAACATGGATAAAATAAAAGCCTTCAGAGAGCGTGCCCTTAATCCGGAGCATCCGCATCAGGCCGGTACCGCGCAAAACCCTGACGTTTTCTTCCAGAACCGCGAAGCTGCAAATAAATACTACGACGCCGTTCCTGCCATAGTTGAAAACGAAATGAAAAAAGTTTCCGAGCTTACAGGCAGAGAATATGGCTTGTTTAACTATTACGGCGCGCCCGATGCCACCAGCGTAATTGTGCTTATGGGTTCCGGCGCCGAAGCCGCAATAGAAACAGCTGAAGCTTTGAATAAAGAAGGCCGTAAAGTAGGTGTGCTTAATGTGCATCTCTATCGTCCTTTCAGCATCAGCCACTTCATAAACGCGCTTCCTGAAACCGTTAAGGTTCTTACAGTGCTTGACCGCACAAAGGAAAGCGGTGCTATCGGCGATCCGCTTTATATGGATGTCGTTTCAGCTCTTAATGAAAGCGGCAAAGAAAACATAAGCGTTCTTGGCGGCCGCTACGGCCTTGGCAGCAAGGAATTCACGCCTACCATGATAAAGACCGTATTTGATAACGCAGACAAACAGGATGCCAAGAACCACTTCACAGTTGGCATTGTCGATGATGTAACCCATACATCTCTTGAACTTGGCGAACAATACGATGCCGCCCCTGAAGGAACTGTAAGCTGCATGTTCTACGGCTTAGGCTCAGACGGTACCGTGGGCGCCAACAAAAACTCCATCAAAATAATCGGCGACCATACGGATATGTACGCCCAGGGTTATTTTGCCTATGACTCTAAAAAGTCCGGCGGTTTGACGGTATCTCACCTGCGCTTTGGCAAGACCCCTATCCGCTCGACATATCAGATTGACTCTGCAGACTTTATCGCTTGCCACAACCCTGCATATGTCACACAGTACGACATGGTAAGCCCTCTTAAAAAAGGCTGCACATTCCTGCTAAACTGCCAGTGGGCGCCCGAAGAATTAGACGCGCATCTGCCCGCCAAAATGAAGCAGCTGTTGGCAAAGAAAGAAGCGAAGCTTTACATTATAGATGCTACCGATTTGGCAGCAAAAGTTGGCATGGGCAACCGCATAAATACAATAATGCAGGCTGCATTCTTTAAGCTCGCCAATGTTATTCCCTACGACGATGCTGAAAAGTACATGAAAGAATATGCCAAAATGACTTACGGCAGAAAAGGCGATGCCATCGTCAAGAAAAACTGGGATGCTATCGATATAGCAATATCCGGCCTTAAAAAGGTTGAAGTTCCTGCAGAATGGGCCAATGCCACTACAGGCGCAGAACCAGTGCGTGTAGAAGCCACCGAATATTTCTACGATGTGGTTCAGCCTATACTCCGCCAGGAAGGCAACAGCCTGCCTGTTTCCAAGTTCACGCCCGACGGCTTTGTGCCTACTGGAACCACCAAGTTTGAAAAACGCGGCATAGCTGTAAACGTTCCTGAATGGCATATCGAAAACTGCATACAGTGCAACCAGTGCGCCTTTGTATGTCCGCATGCGGTAATACGTCCGTTCCTAATTAAAGAAGGCACTGAAAAGCCTGAAAGCTTTGAAACCAAAAAAGCCATAGGCAAGGAGTATGCAGGCTATGAATTCCGTATTCAGATAAGCCCAATGGACTGCACCGGCTGCGGCAACTGCGTAGAAGTATGCCCTTCAAAGAAAAAAGCGCTTGAACTCAAGCCGCTTGAAACTCAAAAGAACCAGGAAGCTAACTGGGAATTTGCAATGACACTTCCTGAAACCAACGAGCTTAACCACAATAGAAACACGGTTAAGGGCAGCCAGTTCCTGAAGCCGCTGTTTGAATTCTCAGGCGCTTGCGCCGGCTGCGGCGAAACCCCGTACGTCAAGCTTGTAACGCAGCTATTTGGCGATAGGATGATTATTGCCAACGCAACAGGCTGCTCATCAATCTACGGCGGTTCAAGCCCGACAGTTCCTTATACTGTAAACGACAAAGGACACGGTCCTGCATGGGCAAACAGCCTGTTTGAAGACAACGCAGAGTTTGGCTACGGCATTAATCTCGCAATAAACCAGAGAAGAGATAAGCTTGCTGATAACATTAAAAATCTCATTAACGCTGAAGGCTCTTCAAGCGAAGTAAAAGAAGCGGGCCAGAGCTGGCTTGACAATATGCACGATGCTGAAGGCAGCAAGAAAGCTTCCGAACAGCTTATTAAAGCCTGCGAAGAACTGGTTTCTTCTGGAAATGAAGAAATGCGCGCATTGGCTGAAGCCGTCCTTAACGACCGTGATATAATGGTTAAGAAATCCATTTGGATCTTCGGCGGCGACGGCTGGGCGTACGATATAGGCTTTGGCGGTCTGGATCATGTTATAGCGCAAAACCAAGACGTTAACATACTCGTATTGGACACCGAAGTGTATTCAAACACAGGCGGTCAATCCTCCAAGGCAACGCCTACTGGCGCTGTGGCGAAATTTGCCGCTGCAGGCAAGCGCACTAAGAAGAAAGACCTTGGCATGATGGCCATGTCTTATGGATATGTGTATGTTGCCCATGTCGCAATGAGCGCAAACCCGGCTCAGCTTATTAAGGCTATGAACGAAGCCGAAGCTTACCCCGGCCCTTCACTCATTATCGCCTATTCTCCCTGCATTAACCACGGCATCAATATGTCCTACTCGCAGGCAGAAATTCGCAAGGCAGTTGCTTCCGGCTATTGGAACCTGTACCGCTACAATCCTCTGCTGGCAGAAGAAGGCAAGAACCCCTTCACTCTCGACAGCAAGGAGCCTACGGAAAGCTACCAGGACTTCATACGCGGAGAGGTACGCTACACTTCACTTGTTAAAACCTTCCCATCCGTTGCAGAACAGCTGTTTAAAGAAGCGGAAGAAGAATCCAAGGAAAGGTTCGAAACATATAAAAAACTTTCTTCAAAGTAAGCACAACTACTCAAAAAAGGCGGTTTAAAAGCCGCCTTTTTTTAATGCCTTTTTATAAGATTCATACTTAAAGTTTATATAAGATTAATATTAAGATTTAAGCAAGGAATTGCAAATATATCAAAAGCTAAACTGTCATGCAGCTTCAGAGTTTCGCTAAAGCATCAAAGATATTTTAGCAAATTAGCTTGGGAACTTTTGTCCCGCTATTCTCAGAGTAATAAAAATATAGCATTTTTAAATATCCCGCGAGCTTATCGCTCGCAGCTTTTTTTGGATTACGCTCATATACTGTTGCACATATTTTGTTTCACTCTGCAACGCAATAATCGTTGCTTTTTATAAGATTTTTAATATGTCCTGCAGCCTATCTTGCTTTTTTCATTTCTTAACATGTTTAGCAAGCATGCCATTATTATATCAGTTTGTCGACAAAGCATCCTTGTACGCTTTGTCGTGTGTCTTTTCGCTTGGGCGCTTTACCTACTTAAATCCAAAAAGTATTTAATGCACATTTTTCCAATACTCCGCGGCCTTTGCGCTGGAAGCTTTTCACGATCACACTATTTTAGCTTCGCTCCCTTTAAAATCCTTAAACAATGTGCCTTTTCTGAACTCTAATTATATCTCTATAATTTCAATGTTT
>JBMNUE010000017.1:0-21045 GCA_050946095.1 Christensenellales bacterium | reverse complement strand
ATTCTATATCTCCCAAAAGGTATTGCGCCGTGTCAAACAAATGGCTTGCGTGCCCCAAAAGGTAATAGCGGTCTTTTATCTGCTTTGGGTTTCCCTTTGGCTTTTTCATATCCGGCGATGAATATATTATCGGCATCACGTTGTCGCACAAAGTGTAGCGCATGCTGCTGTCGCAGTACCAGCCTTTGTACGTTGTAACTTCGCCTATGTGTTTTTCCGCAAAGTCTTTTGCATATTCTATGCCGGGGTCAAAGCGCTTCATGTTGCCAACCTGCACTATAAGCCCCTTTTCTCTGGCTTTTTTCACTACTTTTTCCGTTTCCTTAACGCTTACGCCTATAGGCTTTTCAACCAGCACATGCTTGCCGGCTTCCAAGGCCTTAAAAGTGCAGTCCGTATGGAATTGATCCCCTATGCCTATAACAACGGCTTCCACATTGTCGTCTTTAAGCATATCGTCAAAACTGTTGTAGCATTTTTTCGGCGCATAAATATCGTTCATTTTGTTAAGAAGAGATTCCGACACATCGCATATGGCATAGAGTTCGGTATTTTTTGCCTTAACCGCGCTTATAAAATGCCCTGCCTGGCTTATGGTTCCGCAGCCAAGCACGCCAACGCGGAGCAGGCGTTCGTCCTTTGCAAAATTGGTTTTCATTCTGTACCCCCTAAAGCATATTTTATAAAAGTTTCCTTTTAGATTCTACGTGCGCCGCGCTTAAAAAGCAATGCCTTCGCATGTAATTTTTGTCCATATTCTATCCTTCAGCTTTCAGTTTGCGAAAAAATGCGCTGTGCGGTTCAAAAAAACAAGCTGCTATGGTATTATAAAGGCGGATAATATGCGGCATTGTATTATGGATTTCTTAATACTTAAAGCTGCCATGTTAAAATACGGCACGCTAAAAATAAGCGCATCGGGGTAATTATGGAAGAAAACAACAGCGCATTAAGCGCTAAAGATAAACTTCAGATAGAAGAAATAGCAAAAAATTTGGACCTTTCCAGTACGCAAAGCTCCGTGCAGTTTGCATCGGCTGTGCAGAGCAGCCTGTCCAAGCTTTCAGACAGAATTTTAAGGCGCATGGATTCAAACGCCTCCATACAGGAAAGCGCAGAGCTTATTGACGAGCTTTTGAAAATAATAAATGAAACAAGCAGCTTTGAAGAACCTAAGGGTTTTTTAGGAAAAATATTAGGCAGGCAAGAAAAATACAATAAGCGCTTTGAAGACGCCGACCTTGCAATAGATTCCCTGGCTGCTGAAATGGACATAATGCGCATTAACCTTTTAAAAGAAAATGTTATACTGGAAGAAATGTACAGAGAAAACCTGCGCCAGCTTAGAACGCTTGAAATATACATAGCCGCAGGCGAAAAAGCGCTTGAAGATGCTAAAAAAGCTCTTTCCGAAACCGAAAAAACAAACGACATAATAAAGGACAGCGGCATAATAAATTTGGAAACAGGCATACGCAGCTTTGAAAAACGCCTTTACGACTTAAGGCTTTCAAGAACCATAGCGCTTCAAACGGCGCCGCAGATAGCTTTAATGCAGGAAAATAACCGCCTAATCTGCGAAAGGCTTGAAACTATTATGTCCCACACAATACCGCTGTGGCGAAAGCAGATAGCAATCGCTGCAGGGCTTGAAAAGCAAAATGCAGCGCTTAACAAAAGCAAGCTGATAGGGCGGCAGTCCATAGACGAAACCGCAAAGCTTTCTAAGGAAATTAAGCAGGCCGCACAAAAGCTTGCAGACGCCAAAAAGCAGGGCGACGAGCAGGCGGAAATAATGGAAAAAGCGAACGAAAAGCTTAAGCGTACAATAGCCAAGGCGCAGAAAATAGGGCAGTACAGCGCACAAAATCGTTTGGATGCGGAAAAGGAATTTTCAAAAATTTCAGCGCAGATGTCAGAGCTTAACGGGCCTATAAGAAAAAGCGCACACCGCGATTTGCTTAAGCCTAAGGACGAAGGATAAACATACAAGCTTCGATGCAAAAGGACGGGGGATAAAAACATAAACTTCGAAACAAAAATTTTTAAAGCCGCAAAATACTGCCGATTGAAAAACTGCCTACTCAGATTAAATAAGCTTAATAACCCAAAGAATATTAAGCTTCATAACTCAAAGAATATTAAAAATAAAGATGTTCCCAAATCCGCACATATAAAAGCGCCGCGAAATTGCGGCGCTTTAAACTTTCGCTAATATTTAGAGACATATTGTATTGTGTATTTTTGCTCGAGAGCTTTGCCCCTCAAGCCAAAATATAAGGAGCGCGCAGCCTTAATGCCTGCGGCCTTAGCGCCGCGATTGCGCTCATGGGGCTTTGCTCTCTGAAATACCTAAGCATTGTTTAATATATAATTGTGTATTTTTGCTCGAGAGCTTTGCCCCTCAAGCCAAAATATAAGGAGCGCGCAGCCTTAATGCCTGCGGCCTTAGCGCCGCGATTGCGCTCATGGGGCTTTGCTCCCTGAAATACCTAAGCATTGCTTAATATATAAAGCGTAGGATTTTCCTACGCTTCAAGCCTTTACTTATTTTCAAACACTATTTCGCCGTTCAGCACGCACAGTTCAACATGCGCATTTATATCGCGTATGGGGTCTGCGCTCCATACAACAATATCCGCATCCTTGCCTTTTTCTATGCTTCCAACGCGGTCCGCTATGCCGCATATTTCTGCAGGGTTTATTGTGATGGCTTTAAGCGCTTCGTACTCGTCCATGCCGGCCTTTACCGCCATGCCTGCGCATACAGGCAAAAGCGGCTCCGGTATCACGGAGTGGTCTGTAATTATAGCCACTTTAACGCCTGCATTTGCAAGCGCCGCCGCTGTAACATAGCTGCGGTTCCTAAGCTCGTATTTTGAAGCATTGCTCATGTTGGGGCCGACAAACGCCGGGTAGCCCTCCTTTGCTAAAATATCCGCTATCAAATGCCCTTCGGTGCAGTGGTCCAGCGTTAAATTCAAATCAAACTCTTTAGCTAAGCGTATTGAAGTAAATATATCGTCCGTGCGGTGGGCGTGCGCTTTTAAGGGGATCTGCTTTTTTAATACCGGTATCATGGCTTCAAGCTTTATATCGTAGGGCGGCTGCTTATCGGGCGCTTCCGTTTCTTTTTTGCGCAGGTATTCCTTTGCCTTATAAAGCAGTTCGCGAAGCTTTGCCATATTGCCCATGCGAGTCATGGGGCCTTTATCCTTGTAGACGCGCTTTACATTTTCGCCGAAGGCTATTTTCATAGCGCAGGGGTCTTTTATTATCATGTCTTCAACGCGGCGCCCGTAGGTTTTAACGGCTGCAAAGGTGCCGCCAATGGAGTTTGCAGAACCTGGCCCCGTTACAACAGTAGTAACGCCGCCCTGATATGCTTGCTTAAAGCCGTCGTCATAAGGATAAATAGCGTCTATCGCTCGCATTTGCGGGGTTACAGGGTCTGACATTTCGTTATAGTCTACGCCTTCAAAGCCTATGCCTTCTTCGCCTATGCCTATATGGCTGTGCCCATCTATAAGGCCGGGCGTTACTAAAAGGCCTTTGGCGTCTATAACGCAGGCGTCTTCCGGTATATTTATGTCTTTTCCAACATCAATAACTTTGCCCTTATCAATAAGCACTGCGCCGCGCTCTATCGGAGCTTCCGCCATGGTGTAAATTTTTCCGTTTTTAATTGCTAACATAGTTCCTCCTGTCAGCGCATAAATGTTTTTATTATGCGTATTTTATTTTTTGTATTAGGCACATAGCGCACGGGCATATCAAAACGGGTGGAAGATACAACTAAGCCCTTTTTATGCGTAAATGTGTCAAAACCGTATTTGCCGTGATACAGCCCCATGCCGCTTTCTCCAACGCCGCCAAAGCCTATCTTGTGGGTTGCTACGTGCATAAGCGTATCGTTTATGCAGCCTCCGCCAAAACGAACGCGCTGTATGTAAAATTGCGCTATGTTTTTATCTTCTGCGAAAACGTACAGCGCAAGCGGCCGCGGGTGTTTGTCTATTATTTTAAGGGTATCTTCGTAAGAATTAAAAGGGATTATAGGTATAATGGGGCCGAAAATTTCTTCCTGCATGCATTTATCCGAAATTTCGGCGGGATAAATAATCGTGGGCTCTATTTTAAGCTTATCGCGGTCGGACTTGCCGCCGTATATCACTTTTCCCGTATCTATGCGGCTTAAAACGCCGTCAAAATCCTTTTCGCTTATTATTTTAGGATAGTAGGGGCAGTTTATGGGGTCTTTTGTATATACATCTTCTATGCGTTTAATTAAGGCGTCTATAAAGCTGTCAGCTATATCCTCATGCACCAGAAAATAATCCGGCGCGACGCATACCTGCCCTGCGTTTGTAAGCTTGCCGAAAACGGCTCTTTTTGCGGTTATGTCTAATTTGCAGCTTTTGTCTATAATGCAGGGGCTTTTGCCGCCAAGCTCCAGCGTTACGGGCGTTAAATGCTCCGCAGCTTTTTTCATAACTTCCTTGCCAAAGCCTTTGGAACCCGTAAAAAATATGTAGTCGTATTTATGGTCTAAAAGGTCCGCATTTTCTTCCCTGCCGCCTTCCACCATGTATACATAGTTTTTTGGAAAGCTTTCTTCAAGCAGTTTTTGTATAACGGCCTTTGTGGCAGGCGCCTTTGCGCTTGGCTTAACAATGCAGGTGTTGCCTGCGGCAACGGCGTCAACTAAAGGCGAAAGGGTTAAAAGAAACGGAAAATTCCATGGAGATATAATAAGCACCGCGCCGTAAGGGTCGCAGTATTCCATAATATGCGACGGCATATGCGAAAGCGGGGATATGCGGCGCTTTGGCTTTGAAAAGCCTTTAAGGCGCTTTGTCATATAGCTTATTTCTGTCAGCACAACGCCTATTTCAGTAGCCATGCTTTCAAGCGCGTCTTTGTTTAAGTCCTTATAGAGCGCCTTGCGTATATCGCCTTCAGCGCTTTTTATATTCTTATAAAGCTTTTTAAGGGCTGCCGCTCTTATGGCGGGGTTTCTTGTAGCGCCCGTTTCAAAAAATTCCTGCTGGGATTGTAAAACTTCCGGTAAATCCATGCATGTCCCTCCTTTGTCTTGCGTTTTCAGGGAATTTCTTCCATGTTTTTTGGCTTTACTAAATTTTCTTTTTGCCGCCGCTTTATTCTAATGCGCCTTATTTTACAGCGGATAGCTTATTGAAAGCACTCCCCTGCGGTCTGATGCAAGCGGAGTTTCTTTTAAAAATTTTATTGACGAATCGAAGTCCTTGCGTTCAAAAAGCTCGCTTATGCCAAGGCTTCTTGCGTCTTTTGCAAATTTATCTATGCGTTCGTTTCTGCCGGGCGTCAAAACGTCTTCCCTTGCTAAAAGCACATAGCGTATGCTTAAAGCTTCCCTTTTAATTCTTTCTTTGAAGGGCTCGCTTTTTTCAGTTTTTAAAGCCAAGCCGAGCAAGTTTTCAGCTTTTTCAAGCAGTTCTTCGTTTAAATACGGAGCATCGGGGCTGTCGTAAATGCCGGCGTGGAATTCCCCGGCGTCCCAAAAAAGCTTTGCGTATTCTTCCATTATGCCGCCTGCGCTTCCGTAGTAGCTTTCGCAAAACTCATGCATAAGGGAGGGCACATCTTCATCTGCGTTCCACAGCAGTTTAGCTAAAATATATATTTTAAGCTGCGCCAGGGCGCTCGCACGGCCGAAGGAAAAATTGCCCTGCGCAAAAACGCCCTTAACATTAAAGCGCTTGTAGGTTTTAATATTTTGCTGCAATACGCCTATATTGGGAAATGGCTGCAGGTAGTTTGCATAGTTGGTTGTATAATCCCATATGAAAAGATTTTCGCACATTTTAGACCAGCCGGCCAAGTCCTTTAAAAACAAATTTTCATCCTGCTTTTTGCCTCGGAATGAAGCGGCGCTGCCCTGCTGCACATCTATGGCGCTTATGTGCGCGCCGCATTCTTCTATGGGGTGGGAAAAACAGTTTTCTATGCCGCACAGGCGTATTATTACGTTGCGGCGGGGTCTAATGTATTTTGGAGGTTTGCGGCAATAAAGATAGGCAAAGGTGTGTATATATATGTCAGGATATGTTTTTTCCACTTCTGCCGCTACATTGTTTACAAAGCTTATAACAGTTCCTGCGGCGCTTTCTTCATGCGAATCTATTTTTCGGCAGTTTTCGCAAGCGCAGTTGTTGTACCAGTCGTTCATGGAGACGGAAAATATTTTGCACTCAGGGTTTTCTTCTTTCCATTTAAGCATGCCTTTAACGGCTATTTGCAAAACATCGGGATTGGTTAAGCAAAGCTGCGTCTTGTTTTTTATGCGCCTGCCGTTTATTTCGGAAAAGTATTCGGGGTGCTTTTCAAAATAACGCTCCACCGGAACCAGGTCGTTAAAGCTGTGGCTGAAGTTATAGTACATTAGCTTTCCGCCCATTTTTTCTTCTATTGAAGACCTGGCGGAATTAAGCTTTAGCTTTACCGCAAACGCCCCGTCCATGGCCTCGCGCCAAAAAAGCTCGCGGGCTAAAAACGAAGGCGTTTCAAAGTATTCTCCGTTTTTAATTTCCTTTAATTTTTCCGGTATTTTTTCGCAGTCCGGAGCGAAAAAGCGGTAGCCCCATTTTTCCAGCAGGGTGTATGCGCCATATACGAAGCCTGAATTGCTTGAGGCGCATATTTTTACGGAGCTTCTGTCTGCAATTAGCTTAAAAGCATCCTTGGTAAGCTTTAAATCTTCCTTAAAATAAATATTAAAGGCGTTTTCGCAATCATCATTTAAAATATTAACGCCGTTTATTTTTTTTAGGTAAAAAATAAGCTGTTCTAAAGCATAAGGGCATTTTTCGCCGCCCGATACACAAAAATTATATTCCATAAGCCCTCCCCGCCTAAAACTGTTGCTGTGATTTTAACAAATACATATGCAGCTTGCAAGCGGTAGGGTTTATATTATTATTTAAAATCTTATTTAGCTTTGCGCTAAATAACTTAATGCAGTCCGCCTGCTAATATTTGCATGCTTTACAAACACCCATATAAAAACGCCCCGGCATATGCCGGAGCGTTTTTTGCCTAAATATATTATTGGCCGATTATCTTCGCATAGGCTTCTGCGCCCTGCTCAATAACTTCGTTAAGGCCCATGTCTTTAAGTTCGTTGTACTTCGCCTGGAATTCTTCAACGCTTATCTGTCCCGCTATGCACTGGTCGCGAAGCACGCAAACGCCTGCGGCGCCCGTGATAAGTTCGCCCCTGTGTTCCGTATAGGCTGCGGTTTCAAGCACCTGGGGCATCGGGTAGAAGTAGTCATTGTTTACTACTGCCAAGCCATCGTAGAAGGATTTTGAAGCGTCGTCCAAGTCCGCCTGGTCAAGGCCCTTAAACAGGCACTGCGTGAAGGCATCTGTAAACCATTTGCCGCCGAAAGGCTCGTATTCCATGCCGGTTGCGCGGTAGTCCACAAAGCCGTTTGCGACTATTTCGGGCTTAAGAACATATTTGCCGTCAATCACGTCGTAGGTCTTGCCTTCTATGCCGTAGTTGTAAAGTATAAGCCCTTCTTCGCCGTAGTTCCAGTTGAATACCTTAAGTATGTCTTCAACTATGCCCTTGTCCTCGGCTGCTTTTGTTATGCACCATACGCTTGTAACGGCTTTGCGTTCCTGCGTCATCTGGTCGCCGTGCGGGCCTACTATGGGCGCCACGCACAGCCAAAGAGCGTCTTCAGAACCCGGTCCGCGGTTTGCTTCTGTTGAAATCCTTGCGCGCTCGGCCCAGGTCATGGCTGTGCCTACAAGGCCGGAGTCCATAGCTGTAAAGAGTTCAGCCTGCTTGCGCATGGTGAATTCCGGATCTATGAGGCCTTCTTTGTACATATCCTGCGCGGTCTGCAAGAATTCCATATAGCGGGGATGTTCGTAAACCATGGTGTATGTGCCGTCGTCCAATACGCAGAATTGCGTGTCCGCCGATGTCTTTATGCCAAAGGCGTTCATAAGGCTTGCAAGGCAGCGCTCTCCGCTTTCGCCCATTTCAAGCGCCAGCGGTATTTCGTCTGTGTTGTCGCCGTTGCCGTTAAGGTCGTTGTCGCGAATGGCGCGCCAAAGTGCCATCCATTCGTCCCAGCTGGTCGGAACTTCCATTTCGAGCTTGTCCAGCCAGTCCTTGCGAACCATGACTGATTGGCTTCCCGGAACGTCAACTATTGTGGGGATTGTGTATATATGGCCGTCCGCCTGGCGCCAGTCCGCCATTCTGTCTTCGCCAACGGCTTCGACTATATTGGGGATAAGGTCCAAATATTGGTCAAGTTCTACAACAGCGCCTTCTTCAACTAAGTTCAGCACGCCGTAAGAGCCGGCGCCTAATATATCCGGCAGTTCGCCAGAAGCGAGCGTTGTCGCAACGTGGGTATCGTAGCCGTCTATGCTGCGCCAGTCTATCATGAACTTGGCGTTTGTTTTCTGCTCTATGGCAGGGAAATAATAGCAGCCGTCATACTCGGTCGGGTAGTTGTTAAAGTGTATGCCCATGCCGGTGATTTCGAGCGGCTCTTCAAAATAAAGGTCTTTTGAGGGCTCAAGCTCTACGCCTTCTAAAATGGACTTGGGGTCCGGAGCCTTTGATTCTTCTGCGATCGCAAAAGAAAGACTTAGCAGCATAGTCGCTGCAAGCAGTAGGGATAAGAGTTTTTTCATGTTCTTCCTCCTTAGGTTTTATATTCATACGGCTTTCCGCCGTATTAAAATCATCCTTTTACGGCTCCCAAAGTTATGCCGGATATAAAGTAGCGCTGTAAAAACGGGTACAGTATAACCATAGGCACCATGGATACTACAAGCACTGCGTTTCTCGTCTGCTGCCCTAAGGCGGCAGCGCCCGCAGCGTCCGAGCTTTTGCCTACGGATATTGAGTAGGTGGAGCTTTCCGCATTTAGCACCATCTCTTTAAGTATGAGCTGCAGGGTGAATTTATCTTTTTTGCCTATAAACAGCAGCGGGTTTAAAAAGTCGTTCCAATGGCCTACTATAATCCATAAAGCCACCGTTGCAAGCACGGGCTTTGAAAGAGGCATTATAAGCTGAAACAGTATGCGGAAATCGTTCGCGCCGTCTATGCCGGCGGATTCCACTATGGATTTGGGGAGAGATTCAAAATAGCTGCGCACTATTACAACGTAATATGCGGTTATAAGGCTGTTTAGTATTAGCGACCACAGCGAATTCTGCAGCCCTAATTTTGATATGGTTAAAAACGTAGGTATAATGCCGCCGTTAAACCACATGGTCACAAGTATAAGTATGTTGTACAGCTTTTTGCCGTAAAAATCGCCAAAGGCGAGCGGGTATGCAGCAAGGCACAGCGCCACAATTCCAAGCGCGCAGCCAAGCCCCGCAACTATAACGGAGTTTTTTACGGAGTTCCAAAGGCTCGCATTGGCGAATATTTTTTGGTACGCCTGAGCGTTAAAGCCTATGGGGTATATGGTTATGTCGCCCCGCAAGACTGCATGTTCGTTGCTGAACGATATGGAAATCATGTTTAATATGGGGAACATAAAAAACATTATAAGCAAAAGCATGAGCAGCACGTTAAAAACGTCGAATATTTTTTCTCCCGCAGAGCGCTTTATTAAATTGTTTTGTGATTTGACCCTCATATTGTCCCCTTTACAGCAAAGAAATGTCCGAAGCGCGTTTGCTTATCTGGTTTGCAATTATAACCAGGAACAAGCTTATTACAGAGTTGAACAAGCCGACCGCAGTGGCGTAGCCGTAGTTTCGGCTTTCCATGCCCGTTTTGTAGGAGAATGTGGGCAGCATTTCGGAGGCGGGGAGGTTAAGGTTGTTCTGCAAAAGATAGACCTTTTCAAAGTTGACGTTTAGCATCTGCCCCATGCGCATAATAAATATTATTATAAATGTTGGCAAAAGCCCCGGCAGAGTAACGTGCCAAACCTGCCTGAAGCGGTTTGCGCCGTCTATCCGCGCGGCTTCGTAAAGCCCCTGGTCTATGCTGGCTAAGGCGGACACATATATTACGGCGTCCCAGCCCATGGACTGCCATGCGCCGGAAATTACGTTTATCGGCACGAAATACCCGGGCTCCGCAAGGTAATTTTTAGGCGTTCCGCCCGAAGCCCTTACCATTTTAGCTATTATGCCAAGGCTTGGGGAAGTTATTGTGGTAATCATCGACACCATAACCACCGTTGAAACAAAATGGGGCAGGTAGGATATGGTCTGCACGGTTTTCTTATATCTTACGCTGTGCAGCTCGTTTAAGAGTATTGCAAATATCATGGGCAGGGGAAATAAAAACACCACGGCGCTTATGTTAAGCCGCAGCGTATTCCCTATATATCTCATTAAATTGGGGTTTGAAAAAAGCTTTTCAAACCATTTCCAGCCGACAAATTTGCTGCCTTCAAAGCCCTTTAGGAGCTTATAATCATAAAAAGAAGTCCTTAAAAACCACATGGGCATGTATTTGAATAAAGCAAGGTATACAATTACGGGCAGCACCATCAAATAAATATAGCGGTTGCGCCAGATATTGCTTCTTACTCTGCTCCACTTATTAATTCTTTCTCTTTGCAAACAGAACTCCTTCCCGCCGTGCACAGTAAAAATACTTTTAGTTGCTTTTAATGTTTAATGTAATTATAACGGCCGAAGCATATATTGTCAACAAGCCGCAGGACGGTATTCCGCCGCTTTAAGTTTTTTTTGCTTGTCTTTTAACAGCAGTATATACAGATTGCGCTTTTGAAAGCCTTGGCTAATGCCGCATGGCAATAGATGCTTGGCAGTGGTAGAATAAACTAAACCTTGGCTTCGTTTGCATAAAAGGATAGCAAAAATAGGGGGAATATTTGCCTATGAAAAAATACCAGGATATAAACAAAGAAACAATAGACAGCTGGGTTGACGAAGGCTGGGAATGGGGCAAACCCATATCGCACGAAGAATATATAGATGCAAAAAACGGGAAATGGAATGTTTTGCTCACGCCCACTGTTCCCGTGCCGCATGAGTGGCTTGGGGATTTAAAAGGAAAAAAAGTTTTAGGCTTGGCTTCCGGGGGCGGGCAGCAAATGCCGATATTCAGCGCTTTAGGCGCAAAATGCACGGTGCTCGATTATTCCAGCAGGCAAATAGAAACGGAACTTTTGGTTGCGAAAAGAGAAAACTATAAAATCAACGCCGTTGAAGGCGATATGACGGAAAAATTTCCCTTTGCCGATGAAAGCTTCGACATTGTATTCCACCCGGTTTCAAACTGCTATGTTGAAGATGTATACCATGTGTTTTCAGAAGCCTATAGGGTTTTAAAAAAAGGCGGGATTTTCCTTGCCGGAATGAACAACGAAATAAACTACATAGTGGATAGCGAAGAAAAGGAAATTGTCTGGGAGATGCCTTTTAACCCGCTTAAAAATAAAAAGCACAGAGAATTTATGGTAAAAGAAAACGCAGGAATGCAGTTTTCTCACAATTTAACCGAGCAAATCGGCGGGCAGTTAAAAGCGGGCTTTACCTTGCTTGATATTTACGAAGACACAAACGGCGCCGGCAGGCTGCATGAATTGAACATTAAAACATATATAGCAACAAGGTCGGTTAAATAAATTTAGGGAATTTCTTTTTAAAAAAACAGGTCGCCTAAAAAAGTGAATTGGCATAATATAGCCATGTGTTTTGCAACGAAACCGGGAAACAAAAAACTTAACGGCAAAAGCTGTACTATGGGAGCTAAAAAATAATATGGGAGCTGAAAAAAGGAAACTTTAAAGAAAGCATGCATTGCATTCCATAAAAGAGTTTGATAATTACAAGGCGTTTTCTTCGCTTATGAAATCCTTTTTAGAAAATCAGCATTAAGCGATAGAACTCGTCGTAGCAGATTAAAGGATAGAAAGCCTAATATTTTTTTATAAGGGCATTTTGTTTAGCGCTTGGTCAAGCATTTCTTGTGCCTTTTCGCCCGCATTCTACATATATTCTCATATATATGCTCCAGTTTTCCGCGCTTTTTAATATTATAAAAAAAGTGCTTGACATGAAGTGTAAAATCAAGTACAATCTTAACCGTCGCTATTTGCGGCTTAACAACGGTTTACCGGTCAAGCTTCGGGGTGTGGCGCAGTTTGGTAGCGCACCTGCTTTGGGAGCAGGGGGCCGGGGGTTCGAATCCCTTCACCCCGACCAAAACACCACTTAGTTTAGACGCTGTTGTCACGGCCCCGTGGTCAAGCGGTTAAGACATCGCCCTTTCACGGCGGTATCAGGGGTTCGAGTCCCCTCGGGGTCACCATTTTTTCCCGCACCTTTGCGTGCGCGGGCCTTTAGCTCAGTTGGTCAGAGCGGTCGGCTCATAACCGATTGGTCCGGGGTTCGAGTCCCTGAAGGCCCACCATTATTTTTTGGCCCGGTAGTTCAGTTGGTTTAGAATGCCAGCCTGTCACGCTGGAGGTCGAGGGTTCGAGCCCCTTCCGGGTCGCCAATTGCCTTTTTGCTGGTGTAGCTCAATTGGCAGAGCAGCTGATTTGTAATCAGCAGGTTGTAGGTTCGAGTCCCATCACCAGCTCCATCTATACGGATGGGTTCCCGAGTGGCTAAAGGGAGCAGACTGTAAATCTGCCGCGGAACGCTTCGGTGGTTCGAATCCACCCCCATCCACCAATTGTCCGAATTTTCGGACTTTTTTTGTTGGCTTTTCTTGTGCAGCCTTAAAAAAACTTACTGCATAGGCTGCGCTTATTTAAAAATTTATTTAAAGCTCTTTATAAACTGTAAAAACGGACGGCATGTATAATCTCTGCCGTCCGTTTTTTGCGAACACATCATTTAATTTTGCGTAAAGCTATTAATCCGCATAAGCCTTTTTGCAGCGTTTTTAGAAAAGATGCTTTTCTCTTAGGCTGACAGGCTTATCCAGTACTTCGCTCATGATTACCGCAGCTTTAAGATTGTTTACGGGGAGGGCGTGTACATAGGCCGCAGCTTTATCGTTAGACTTTTCTTCAGGAGTATTTATTTTATAGCTATCCCGCCATTCCTGGTCTATAAAGTTAAACTCCGGTTTTTTAGCTTCGCCGCCTAAAGGCCGCATTTTTTCAGCCTGCGCATTTTTAGTATGCGCCTTGTTTGTTTTATTAGACTGCGCTTTATCCGCCCATGGCTTATTTCCCCGTATATTATTCGTATGCGGCTTTTTGGGCGTGTTTAGCTTCTCCTGCTTAAAAATATCCGCAGGCTTTTTCTTAGACTGTTCGGCATTTTGCTTGGCTATTTGCTTCATTTTTGAAACCAACGAAAATACAACAAACAGAAAAATAAGCAGCCTTATATTCATATTATTTATCGCCGCCCTTTGCGTCGCTTTCAGTTGCATCGGCCGAGTGGGAAATGGCTTCCCGCATTGAAGTATCCGCCGATACATTCTGCATGCGGTAGTAATCCATAACGCCTAATTTGCCGCTGCGCAGGGCATCCGCCATGGCAAGGGGAACTTCGGCTTCAGCAGCGACAACTTTAGCGCGCATCTCTTGAACTTCGGCGCGCATTTCCTGCTCCTTAGCCACAGCCATGGCGCGCCTTTCTTCCGCCTTTGCCTGCGCTATGCGCCTATCCGCCTCCGCCTGATCCATCTGCAGCTGCGCGCCTATGTTGCGCCCGACATCCACATCAGCAATATCTATTGAAAGTATTTCGTAAGCGGTGCCTGCATCAAGGCCCTTGTCCAGCACAGTGCGGCTTATCTTGTCCGGGTTTTCAAGCACCGCTTTGTGCGTGCTTGACGAACCTATGGTAGTAACTATGCCTTCGCCCACCCTGGCTATAATGGTTTCTTCGCCCGCGCCTCCTACCAGCTGCTGTATGTTGGTGCGCACAGTTACGCGCGCTTTAACGCGCAGCTCTATGCCGTCCATTGCCATAGCGGCTACCGGCGGCGTTTCTATTATTTTGGGGTTAACGCTCATCTGAACTGCCTGAAGCACATCTCTTCCTGCTAAGTCTATTGCACAGGCCTGCTCAAACTTTAGCTGCATGCCCGCCTGCTGAGCCGATATAAGCGCTTTTATAACGCGCTCTATGTCGCCGCCCGCAAGAACGTGCTTTTCAAGCTGGTCCAGCGAAACGCTAAGCCCCGCCTTGCTCGCCGTAATAAGCGCATCCGCCATGCGGTGCGGGGATATGCGCCTTAGGCGCATACCTACGAGCATGCCTATGCTAAGCGGCACTCCCGATGCCCTTGCGCGCACCCATACGCCGACTGGCACATAGCGTAAAAACACAGCTATTAGCAGCGTTATCGCCAGTATAATTACAATAAGCAATATTTCAGACATTTTTTTCCTCCTCTTCCGCGCGCTCTACTAAAAGTCGGGCGCCGTCCGCTTGTTTTACTTTTATTTTTGTATCTTTAGGGATAAATTCTCCCTTGGTAATAACATTAACGCGTTCCCCGTCTATATATGCCGTGCCGCTTGGGCGCAGCACCGTAAGGCTTGTGCCTTCCTTGCCTACGAGGTAGCTTTTGTCTTTGCTTGCCGAATAGCCTTCTTCCTTGGATGAGGAGCTATGCAGTATAAGCGGAGATTTAGACATTTTGCCGCGGTTTGTCGACCTAATAGCTACTGCCACGGCGAGCGCTAAAAGCGCCATAGCTATAAGCAAAACAGCAAGCCCTGCCATAGAGCCGTGCTGGCGCCACGCTATTACAACGCCTATTATAACAAAGGCCAAGCCGGCAATAGCCGGTATGCCGATACCCGGCATGTACATCTCTATAATAAACAGCGCTGTCGCCACCAGCAGGCATATTATGATCGAAATATTTTCTGCTATGAATTCCACATTTACCTCTCCTTTGCGAACATATACGAGAATTATATGCTAACCATGCTCGCTTTTATTTTAACATATGAAACGCCATCGTTCAAACAGAATTTATAAGTTTTTTCAGCGCAAAAAAATCCCGCTCGAAAGTATCTTTAAGGGCGGGGTTATATATAAGCGACGCAGGATGATACAGCGGAAAAAGTATTTGAGCTTTATAGGAAAGCTTATTTGCATGGCAAAGGCCTACGGCGAACTTTTCCCCCATAAGCGCTTTAAGCGGCGTATTGCCGAGCGTTACTATTATTTTAGGGCTAACTAAATCTATTTCTTCAAGCAAAAAAGGCAGCATATAGGCTATCTCCTTTTTGTTTGGCGCGCGGTTGCTGACAGTGCCCTTTGCGCTTAGCTTTGTGGGGCGGAACTTAACCGTATTTGTAATGTATATATCTTCTCTTTTTAGCTTAATTTTATATAAAATGCCGTCTAGGTTTTTGCCGGCTTTCCCGACAAACGGGCGGCCCTTAAGGCTTTCTTCCCTTCCCGGAGCTTCGCCTACAAAAAGCACTTTGGCGTTTAGGCTTCCTTCCCCTAAAACCGGGATTTTATCCGGAAATTCTTCTAAGACCGCCTTTTTGATTTTTTCGTTTAAAATGTCAATGCTTGTCATTCAGTTCTTCAAGCTTTTTTTGTATAAGCTGCATATCTTCCCAGGCGAGGCGTTTTTTGCTTACGTCCCGCAAGAGCGCCGCAGGGTGAAAGGTGGGCATGAACCACACGCCTTTTATGTTCACCCATTTGCCGCGCATGGCAGTAATAGAACCCGTCGGCGCGATTGTGTTTTTAAGGGCAACGGAGCCCATGAGCACTATTATTTTAGGCCTTACCAGCGCAAACTGCTCGCGCAGAAAGACCTTGCAGGTTTCCGCTTCTTTAGGCAAAGGGTTGCGGTTGTTAGGCGGCCTGCATTTTACAATATTGCATATATAAACATCTTTCCTGTCTATATTTATGGCGGCTAGCATTTTGCTTAAAAGGTTTCCCGCCGGCCCCACAAAAGCAAGGCCTTGAATATCCTCCATTTTGCCGGGGCCTTCGCCTATGAGCATAATATCGGCATCGGGGTTGCCCTGCCCCGGCACTTTTTTAGTAATGCCTAAATGCAGCGGACAGGCCTTGCACGATTTTATGCCGCTGTATAGAGTTTCCCAAGATGTTTTTATCATATGACGTCTAAGTTTAATATGGTGGAGCGTATGTCCTGCCTTAGCCAGCTGCCGAGGCTTGTGAGCAGGAGCACCAAAATAAGTATTACTATTACGCCCACTATAATAAGGAAAAAGTCCGACATGCCGGCCGCAAAGCGCATGCGGTCTTCGTGGGTTTCAACTTCGTCCTGTATGTCGTATAGCTCTTCGTATAAATCCTTGTCTAAATCATCATTATGCCACATATTATCGCCTTGTTTATAGATTTATAGCTTCTTCTATCCTGCCGGTAAGATGCCCGGTTTTATTAAGCCCAGCAAAATTCTGCTGCCGCATCGCTTCGTACACCACAATAGCGACGGAATTTGAAAGATTGAGCGAGCGGGTATCCCCAAGCATAGGTATTCTGAAGCTTAAATCGTAATATTTTTTAAGCAGCTGCTCCGGAAGCCCCGCGTCTTCAGGGCCGAATATTAAATAATCGTCCTGTCCGTAGCTAATATCCGCATAGCAGTTTTTAGCCTTGGTGGTTAAAAAGCGGTAGGAGCCGCCAAATGAATATTTAAAAAAATCCTGCAGATTTTCATGCACTACAAGCTTAAGGCTCGGCCAATAGTCAAGCCCTGCGCGCTTAACATGCTTATCATCTATTGAAAAGCCGAGCGGCTTAACAAGGTGCAGCACAGCGCCCGCAGCAACGCAGGTTCTGGCTATATTGCCTGTGTTCTGTGGTATTTTAGGTTTATACAATACCACATTCATATTTTTCCTCCTTTGGCTTTTCAAAAAGACTAATAAAGAGTATACTGTAATAGTAGAAATATTGCAACTGGGAGGACTTGAAAATGAAAAAACCGATTCTTGTAGTTTTAGCCGCCGGAGTGGGCAGCCGTTTTGGCGGCCTTAAGCAGATGACGCCTTTTGGCATGCACGGCGAAGGAATAATAGACTATTCTTTGTACGACGCTCTTAAAGCAGGCTTTGAGCGCGTTATTTTTATAGTAAATAATAAAATCAAGGACGATTTTCATGATTTCATAGGAAAAAACGTAGAAAAGCACATGGAAGTGCGCTATGCCATGCAGGAGCTTGACAAGCTGCCCGAAGGCCTTGTAGCGCCTAAGGAAAGAACAAAACCCTGGGGAACGGGGCATGCCGTTATGTGCGCTAAGGATCAAATCGACGCGCCTTTCTGCGTAATAAACGGCGACGACCTTTACGGCAGAAGCGCTTACGAGCAGATATACGAGTACCTCAGCAGCGACCCCAAAGAAGGCGAATACGCCATGGTGGGCTTTGAGCTTGGCAACACGCTGTCTGAATACGGCTATGTGTCCCGCGGCGAATGCGAGGTTTCTGAAAACGGCTACCTAAAAAACGTAGTGGAGCGCCTGCATATCATATCCTCGGTAGACGGGCCGCTATACACGGTTGACGGCAAAAACTATATACTGCTTTCTCCTAAAACCACCGTTTCCATGAACATGTGGGGCCTTACCCCAAACTATTTAGGCTACCTTGAAGAAAATTTCGGCAGGTTCTACAAAGAAGCCATGGCTACAAACCCCTTAAAAGGCGAATACCTGCTTCCAAATATAATAGGGGATCTGCTTAAAGAAAATAAGGTGAGCGTAAAAGTGCTGCACTCGCGCGACAAATGGTACGGAGTTACCAACGCTTCAGACAGACCCTTAGTTGAAGCCGCGCTTAAGAAGATGACAGAAGACGGCATATATCCTAACGGTCTTTGGAAGCAAGTATAAGACAGGCTGTAAACAAAGCGTTTAAGGGCTCTTTGCCCTGCGTTTTTCCGCTTAAGGAGCTTTGCTTCCCGGGCAGCGAAAGTTTAAGGAATACGCAGCTTTTAGCCCTGCGAACAAAGCGCTGAAAGATTTTAACTATTGCACTTATGTAGCATATTTAGCACAGCTCTCTGGAACCCCTAATTTGTCTGCGCTCCGGATAAGATTTTTATACTTTATTCATAAATTTTTCTCAAATTTTAAATGCAAATGAACACATAATAAACGAATTGTAAAATCTTTCTCAAAATATTGAAAAATGCGGCTGCATTTGCTATCCTGTCTCTATCAGGAAAAGCAATACCTGTATAATCCGTTTAAGCAAAATATGCATTCTACTTAAAGGGGGCTTAAGTCCTGATATCAGCCCGTAGGGCAGAAAGGAAAAAAATGAAAAACACAAATTTGAACAAACTGATAACCTTGCTTCTTGCGGTCATTATGATTGTTCCTGTTGTAATGGCTTCTGAAACTCCTGAAGCAGCACCCGCACCGCTTGCAGGTTTCACTCCGGTTGAAATTATTAACCCAAGCGAAATCTACACAGCCGTTAAACTTCCCGGCTTAGAGCATACCGTGTACGCCTTTAACGACACAAAAGGCTTAACGCAGTTTAGAGTATACGGCGTGTACGGCGATAAAACGGGATTTTTCCCCATCGCTGTTACAGCAGGCGAAGACTACGAAGAAGGCAGCCCGCTGCAGTTTGCATTTTTAGGCAATGAACCCGTAAAGGATAAAATGGAAGATGCCGGCAGCGCCGTTATTCCAAAGGAAAATGTGGTAATACCCGGCGGCTTCAGCCCCGCGCGCACGCATGGCCTTGTATATGTGGAAAACCTGTTCGGCACCAAAGAGTACAGAGCCTACGCATCATACGACAACAACAATACTTTCTTATATCTCCCCACTAAAAACAGCAAGCCTAAAGCCGGCGCCTTGGGCCGTGTGCCTGAAGGCATGCTTTCAAGGGCCAAGATAGCCGGAGAAAAGAACTTTGCCGTTCCCAACGAACTCAAAGACGGTTTTGCAGAGCTTGTGTACATTAAAACCACAGACAATAAAGACATCATCGTATCCACCGACTACCCCGAATTAAATGCAGGAGAAATAAGATCCCTTGCAGCGCAGACAGTGGTTGCGTACCCTACCGCTCCTATATACCAATACGAAGAAAAGAAAACTGCGGCGGAAAGGAACCACGAATTAAACACCAAGGATGAAATAAAGAAAATACAGACAAGGCTTAACGAGCTAGGCTTTAAAGCCGGCGATGTCGACGGCATGGCAGGCAGCAAAACGGTTGCAGCCATAAAAGCCTTCCAGAAGGCAAACGGCCTTTCGCAGGACGGCGTAGTAGGCAAGCTCACATGGGCAAAGCTGTTTTCAGACAGCCCCGCAACAGAAGCGCCCGAGCCCGAACCAACAGATAAGCCCGAGCCTAAGAAAAAAGGCGAGCCTTATTTCGCGGTTGTTAAAACTTCCGGCGGCGACCTTAACGTTTGGAAATCTCCGGAGCTTATAGGCAAAAATGCCAAGATAAACGGCATTGCTAAGCTTGAAAACGGCGCAGATATCGGCATGGTTCAGGAGTACGAAGAAGGCTACGCTGAATTATTGGACGAAAAAGGCGGCTTTGTAAGAACAAGGTATATAAAGAAAAAGTAAGTTTGCAGTATTATAAGCAAGCATTCGCCCGGTCTTATAAGACCGGGCTATTCTTTTGAAAAGCATTTGCTAGGGCAATTATTGTAAAGCATTTTGATATTCACTAAGAATAAAAAAGCAATAAATGAATATGCTTTTAAAAAACAAATATGCCTTTCAATGCAGCGCTTCTTAGCGCTCGCAGCTTTTCGCGATTGCATTCAAAGGCTGTATAGAATGCCCTTAAGCGAAACTTTGAATACAGTCTGCTAAGACCCGGCTATTTCCTATGAGCGCCTTGAATTCGATTTGGTATTTAGTTTAACGATATATTGTTTTGTCTGTTGCAAGCAGCCAGCAAAAATATTCGCAAAAAAATCTTTACTAAGGCTTGACAGCTTTTCTGCATTATGCTAATATATCTCTTGCGCCGCAGGAACGGCGGTAACGCCGCCAAAGCAAGCGGCACCGCATAAACAGATGGCAGCTGTATAGAAGCAGCCAAATGGATAAGCGGCATTAACGCGGGGTGGAGCAGCTGGTAGCTCGTCGGGCTCATAACCCGGAGGTCGTGGGTTCAAATCCCTCCCCCGCAACCATTTTTTTGGCGGCGTAGCTCAGCTGGCTAGAGCATTCGGTTCATACCCGGAGTGTCGTAGGTTCAAGTCCTACCGCCGCTACCAAAGCCTTGTAACACATAGGCTTTTTTTATTTTTGCCATATTAAAAAAGCGCACGTTTTAGTAAATAGCAATCCCGCTCCATTCGCAGGGTTTCAGGCTGCCCGCCAATATGTCCGAGCACTCTTTTTCTTGCATATTTTGGCTTGCTCTCAAGCAAAAATATAGGGAATGCGCAGCTTTCAATGCTCCGCGTTTTTAGCGCCGTAAATTTTCGCGATTGCCATCGTGAAGCTTCGCCCGCTGAAACTCCTAAGCAATGTTTTGTTTACACTCTGCCGCCCTGTTTTTAGGTTTTTTAAGTATTTCAAGCTTTCCGCTTTATTATCCTAAAGGTTTTTAAAGGCGTTTAAAAAACATCCCGCATTCAAATGCATGCTCGGTATTTATTATATAAATTTCCTATATTGTCGGCTTGACTTTTTAGATCCGCCTGCGCTACATCGCTGTTATATCTGCCGGGTATACGGATAGCATGGTTATTATCATGCGACGCAGTAGGTGACCCGGCAGCTTTTTTTATAATTAGTCTTTTTTATAATTTTAATGTTGCAAAACACATCAAGCCGAGTTGTTTTAACATTGTTAGTTTTACATAATAATGGTTTAAAGCAGCTTTTAATAATATGAATTTCAAGTTTGTTTTGCTTTATCTTATTTCTAATGGTATTTGCTTGTCTAAATCCGCTTATAAGATTGACATATGAAACCATATCGCATAATATCTTTTGTGGTAGAACAATGCGGAAATTTTAATTCTTTATATCTCAAAAAAGGAGTAAACATGATAACGCTTCATCTTTTTTACAAGGGTGCAAACGGGAGCGCTAAAGCCTTTGCCGAAGAAATGGAATCTTCC
>JBMNUE010000016.1:0-21781 GCA_050946095.1 Christensenellales bacterium | reverse complement strand
TTATCTGCGTATGTTTCTTTGGAGAAAACACCGTCCTTAGCGCCTTTTTGCCAAACCTCTAACATATGTCTGAAATTTTCAGATTCAAAACTTAATATGCCGTCTTCATCGTATATGGTTCCATCCATCCCTTGCTTTGCAGCAATCAAAGTAGCAAATGTAGAAGTGCCCCACTGTATTACACCGCCTTGGCGTACTACTTTATTATTTTCTACTTTGTGTAATTTTTTAGCATACTCATATACGTCATCCCATGTTTCAGGAATTACAGGGGAATCTTTTTCCTTGTCCCAAAGGCCAGCTTCTTTCATAGCTTCATTGTTGCAGTTCATAGCATACGCTTCGCAAATTATTGGTATGCCATATTGTTTCCCGTTTATCTGACCGTCCATTAATCCAACGCCAAGGAAGTCTTCTTTTTTAAATCCTTCTTCTTCAAAGAATTTAAAATCCTCATCGAAATCATATAGCAAATCTCTTGCTACAAACTGAGAAGCATTGTTTGCATCGCCTATTAGCAAAACATCCACATCAGTTTCACCGTTAATCCAGTTTACGGCATAAGTAGGTATGCTAGCCACATCAGGAAGGGTTTCTATAACCACTTCTGTACCAGGGTGGTCTTTCATAAACTTTTCTGCCGCTTCCTCTATAAAGATTTTGGTTACTTGCCAAGAAAGACCCATAACTGTAATCTTTTGTGGCTCTTCTTCGGCAGCTATTGTGCCGAACACACCAAGCAGCATTACAACTGCCATTAAAATACTGATTAGTTTCTTCATAAAATCCTCCTTTATTTTTTTACCCTCAAGGGCAATAATACCAATTATTATTTTTTTAGAATTCCGGCCGCATATTCATCTAAGAACAGGTATGCGGAATTGTGCTCGCGCAATATAGATGCCGGACAGTCTTCGCTTATGGGGCCTTCGAGCATATTTTTAGCGGCTTTCGCTTTATTTTTGCCAGGAACTGTGCAAATAATATGTCTGCTTTTCATAAGTGTGGGTATTGTTAAGGTAATAGCGTGAGTTGGTACATCGTCAAAAGTATCAAACAGCTTTTCATTAACCTGCTGCTGCCGGCACATGTTATCTAACTCTACAACTTTTACTGTTTTCTTGTCATCGAAATACGCGTTTATGGGATCGTTAAAAGCAATATGCCCGTTTTCGCCTATGCCCATAAAGCAAATGTCTGGTTTATGGGTAGCTAGCAAGGCTGAGTATTTTTCCGCATCTTCTTTACTGTTGCCAAGATAATAAATATTTTTTAAATTAAGTTTAGAAAAAAGGTGGTCCTTCAAAAATCTTGAAAATTGCTGCGGTGCATCATCAGACAGACCTATATAATTATCCATATGAAAGGCGTTTACACGATTCCATTCAAGATTTTCTTCTTGAACCAGCTTATTAAACATTTCCATCTGTGAAGGTGCTGCAGCAAAAATAACATTGACTTCTTCCTGGCTGTCAAGCAATTTACGCAAAAATTCCAATCCTTTTTTTGCGGCCATAGCGCCCATTTCTTTCCGATCTTTGCAAATACACACATGTAATTTATCTTTTTGTAAACTTTTCATAAATATACCGCTCCATATAATTAAATTCTGTTTTAAAAATGTCTTGTTAATATGTTTCTTGGTAGATATTGCCGGCAAACTATCAATTTGACATATTATATGATAACCTCTTATATAATATAATATGACGGATCGGCATTTGTTTCAATATAAACTTTTTGTTAGATTTTTCTGAAAATTTGTATTGACATACTGTAAATAGGTTTGATAAACTAATAAATAATGTGCAAAATGGTATTTCGATAGACATAAATAGAAAGCTATCGTTTCAAACGATAGCTTTTTGCTGTAAATAACTTGCCACTATTTTTTGTTTTGTTTGTGTAAAAATTGCTATACTATATAAGTTTACTGCTTATTTCAATTTATTTCAATTTTTCGCGAAAATGATTATCCGATAATAGATATTTACTTTTGAACAATCAAAAGTCATAAAGGTATTGGATCATGATTTTGACTTTAAGCTTTAATTTTATTATACAGCTTCAAAACTTTATGCGGGGTATTCCATGGACAACAATGAGTCTATGTGCAATAAGACATGTTATTTTAATACTCTTAATCTCAAGTAACATAGACTATTCTAGATTTGATAAATACCTTTCACAACCGAATAATACACTAAGAACTTTTCAAATTTTTTATAAGATTCGTTGATGTCAGTCCCATGTATTACATTAATTTTCATCTAAGCTAAAAGGAAATTTATAGCGATTTTCTTCCTGCTCGCCTTTGTTAGCATATGTAATGAAATCTTTAATTTCTTCTGTTCCTCTTAAAGCATCAAGCGCACCAAAAGCTAAGGACTGCATTTCATTTTCACCGGGATAAACATATACAGGAGCAATAAAACCACAATGCTTTTTTATCTTTGATACAATTTCTTCAGAAAACGCTATGCCGCCAGTAAGAAGTATAGCATTCACATCACCGCAAAGCACTGCCGCAGCGGAGCCTATAGCTTTACACGTTTGATATACCATAGTATCTAAACAAAGACGTGCTTTTTCATCGGTTTGCGCCATTTTAGACACAGCCCTTACATCGCTTTCACCTAAATAGGCGTATAAACCACCTTTGCCATTTATCATTTCATGTACCTGTTCATATGTGTATTTACCTGAAAAGCAAAGTCTGACAAGATCACCTACAGGCAGGCTGCCTGTACGGTTTGTAGACATTGGACCGTCACCTTCGAGACCGTTATCGCCGTCAATCATACGGCCTTTTTTATGAGGAGCTACGGATATCCCTCCGCCCAGGTGTGCAACTATAAGATTTATTTCGCTGTATTTCAGATTGTGTTCACGAGCATAGCGTTTTGCTGTTGCTTTATGGCTTAGAGCATGAAAACTGCTACGACGGTTGATTAGCGGATGTCCAGAAAGCCTTGCGCAAGGTTCGAACTCGTCAGTTATAGGCGGATCAACAATCAAAGGTAGTGAGCCGTAACGTTGCGACATTTCGTATGCTATTTTGCTGCCCAAATCACATGGGTGCATGCCATATATACCGCTTGCTTGTTGAGCCAGCATTTCAGGACAAACTTCATATACACCGCTGACCAAAGGCTTTGTATGCCCGCCGCGGCTTACAATCGCATCCAATTTTTGTGGGATTATATTATTTTCTTCTAAAAATTTTTCTATATGCTTTATACGGTATTCACTTTGTTCCATGAAATGGCCAAATTTTCTTATTTTACTTGCGGGATGCTCTATGTTGGCTCTAGCTATAGGGATATCATCCTCGTAATATGCTATTTTGCTTGATGTAGATCCTAAATTTAAAACTAGTATTCTGTACATGTTACTCATCACTCGCTCCGTATGCGGCAAGAGCAATGGTGAGCAACTTACCTTGTTTAGATTCTGTTCTCGATGTAAATACGAGAGGGGCTGCAGCCCCTACAGTTGCAGCTATAACAGTCTTTTTCGCTATATATGTAATAGATTTGGTGAGCGCGTTACCTACAGCAAGGTTTGGTACAAGTATTATGTCGGCATTTCCGGCGACCTGGCTCTCTATTCCTTTTGTTTGTGCTGCAGATTGTGAAATAGCATTATCAAAAGCTAAGGGCCCATCTATAATACAGCCTTTAATTTGCCCGCGTTCAGCCATTTTACTAAGTACTGCAGCATCAACGGTATCTTGTATAGCAGGATTTACTACTTCTATTGGAGCGAGCACTGCAACTTTAGGCACTTTGACACCTAGTTTATGGGCTAGCTCAACAGCGTTTTGTATAATTTGTACCTTTGCATTAAGATCGGGCTCGATTGAGATGGCGCAATCTGTTATCATAAGAAGTCCGCCATTTTCTTTTTCTAAAACTGAAATTTGTGTGACATGTTTACCAGTGTTAAGGCCTTTTTCTTTATTAAGTACTGCTTTAAGGAATACAGAGGAATGAAGCATTCCTTTCATTAAGACATCGGCTTTGTTTTCACGCACCAAGCTAACGCCCGTTTCAGCTGCCACTCTGTGTTCAGCTTTATCTACAATTTTTGCGCTGATTTTCAGATTATTTTCTGTAATGAACTTTTTTATTTTATTTTCATCACCTATTAGAATAAAATTTGCTAAGTCCATTTGTTCAGCCTCTGCAATAACTTCTAAAGTGGAAATGTCGTCAGCAGAAACCACGGCTATGGTTTGTTTGGGACCATGGATAACAGCTTCTATTAAATGTGAAAAATTATTAATATTTTTTTTCAAAAGATATCCTCCCTTTATTAGTTTTAATAGAATAGAGTTTAAATCTATTCTTTATTATTGTGCGCCCATTAACAAGTTTGGTATTAACAAGGCTATATCAGGGAAAATTATTAGAAAGGCAATTGCGGCCAGCGTTGCAAATAAAAAAGGCCAAATTCCTTTAAAGATTGTTGTGAGAGGTACATCTGGAGCAACATTGCGAGTGACATACACATCAATACCTACGGGAGGAGTAATCATTCCCATGCAACAAACCATTGTTATAATAACACCAAACCAAATAGGATCATATCCTATATCAATTACAACTGGGTAGAAAATTGGTATAGTTAACATAATCATAGGTAATGAGTCGATAAACATACCAAGCACGAGATAAATAGCAACAATAATTAGCATAATTACCCATGGTGCTGTATTTAAACCTGTCAACAACGTTGCAAGAGCTGCGGGGATTTGTGTTAATGCAATAAAGCGACCAAAAGTTGTTGCGCAAGCGACAATAAACAAAACCATGCCCATGGTTTTAACAGTATCCATTATTGCAGCAACAAATTTTTTCCAATTAAGTTGTTTACGAACTAATACGACAACTAGCATTGCAAATGCAGCAACAGCTCCACCTTCTGTTGGAGTAAACCAGCCTACCGAAAGACCGCCGATAGAAAGTAAGAAAATCAAGCCTACTTCAATTAAACCGTCTTTTGCTGCTTCAGCACGTTCTTTACGTGAGTATTTTTCACCACGAGGGGCAAGGTTAGGATTACGCTTTGCTTGAATATATATGACTAACATATATAATAACATTAACAAAATGCCAGCACCAATTCCGGCCATGAATATTCTTCCTATTGACTGCTCTGTAGCTACACCATAAACAATAGCTGTCATACTAGGAGGAATTAAAAGACCAAGACCTCCGCCGGCGGCAACAGAAGCAGTGTACAAAGAACTATCATACTTATGTTTTTTCATTACGGGGAAAGAAATAGAACCTATAGTGGCTGTCGTGGCAGGACCCGAGCCGCAAACAGCTCCAAAGGCTGTGCAAGCTACTACTGAAGCCATAGCAAGGCCACCTGGTCTATGTCCTATCTTTTTATATGCATAATCGAATAATTTAGCGCCTATTCCAGAATGTAGCGCAAGGTATCCCATGAGAGTAAACATTGCCACTACACTCATATTATATGAAGTAATGCTGCTGAATAAATCTACTGCGATAAGGTTAAGCGCTGCTCCTGCACTAGTTAATAGACCAAATCCGACCACGCCTACGAGTAACATTCCACTAGCGATCGGAAATCCCAATAGTGATACAATCAAAAAAACAACAACGCCAATAATACCAGTTAGTACACTACTCAATCTCATCTACCTCCTTTTTTTCAATTCGAAAAATCGTTCAATATTTTGCGCTACCATTGTAATCGTTAATATGCCCATACCAAGACAACCAATAAATGCAACTGGATAATACGGTAAATACATTACCCATGTTACATTGTTGTTTTCAAAAGTACTAATTCCATAAATAAAGAAGCGGTAGGTTACAAGTGCGAAAAGTATAATCTCAACAATACTAAACAAAACATGTAAAATGAGTTGAAGCTTTTTAGGAAAAAATTCTCCTGCCAAGTCAACTGAAATAAAGCCTTTTTCCTTTTGAGTATAAGCAAATGCAAAAAAAGCGCTGATACCTGATGCAAACCCAACCAAATCAGTTAAACCAGGAATGGGGGCTTTAAAAAAAATACGTGCACAAACGCTATATACTATAAGAGCCATATTAACAATTATAAAAAGACCTGATACATAACCCAAATAATCAGCCGTTTTTTTTGTTGCTTTAATTAGCGTTTTTCTCATTTGAGAATGCCTCCTTTGTTTTTAATGAATTGGTTTATTACTATGCATGGCGGACATTTTATATGATCCGCCATGTATATTTAATTTGGTTCGATTTATTTGTTGCGATATGTCTCAATAAGGTCTGATAAAACATATAGTGCGTTTTCTCCATCTAAACCTTGATTTTCACGCTCTTTAAGCCAATTACTGCGAACAGGTTCAAAGGATCTCAGAATTTCTGCTTGAGTTTCATCGCTTAAAGAATAAATTTCACTGCCTTTTTCTTTAGCGAAATCTAATCCAATTTGATCCATTTCATCCCACATGGGTGCGACCATATCAACACATTCCAAACTTACTTCCTCTATCATTTCTTGCACAGGTTTAGGAATTTTATTCCAAATATTATTACTTATACATATATAATGGTTTACTGTAGAAACCCCGGGAATCGGTGTAACATATTTCGATACTTCCGCAAAATTCCAGTTGATTAATGCTTCCAACGGCATTAAAACAGCATCTGCAGTTCCTTTCAGCAGGGCCTCATAGGTTTCAGCAGGGGTAATACCTACAGGCGCTGCTCCTAAAGCCTTAATTGCATCTATAGAGAAACCCGTGCCACGAATTTGAACTCCTTTAAAGTCATCGAGGTTTTCAATCTTTACATTAGTCATAAGACCGGAAGGTGACATACCATAAGCCCAAAGGAATTTTGCCCTTGATAATTCTTTAAAATCTTGTTTATACCATTCATTTGCAACATAAGTAGCTTCAGAACTATCGGCAAAATTGTTGCCTGGAAGGAAATAAGCACTGCCAAGCGGGAAATAAGAAAGGCTGTAAGATGGGTCAGCTTCACCCATATCAACTATTCCATTAATTACAGACTCAAAAATATCATTATTTTTAACTAAGGTCTCCCCAGGATACATGATTATTTCAATTTTTCCTTTTGAACGTTCCTTAATTTGGTCTGCAAAGTAAGTAAAAACTTCGTTTACTCTATGAGAAGATCCCATAGAAATTGCCCAATTTAGTTTCATGGGTTTCATATCATTTAAGGCAGCATAGAGATCTGAACTTTCGGCGGAAGCAATAGTAGGAAAGATACTAGCTAGTAAGATTGCAACTATCATATATGATAGCATTTGATTAAACAACTTTTTCATAGTAATTAATCCTTTCTTTGATTATGATTTTGACTAAGACTTTTGGGTTAATAGCCGACAGAGTTAATGAGTCTTTGAATTTTTGAAGCTGTATTTTTCAATTGCTCAATCGTTTCTTCTTCTAAACTTATAGATTCAATTTTTTCAATCCCGTTTTCACATAACATAACTGGAACACCAATACTTACATTAGTTAATCCATATTCTCCATTTAATATTGCAGATGCTGATATATGTGTTTTGTCATTATTCACGATACGTCTTACTAACTCTACAAGTCCTACAGCGGAAGTCCAACCAGTTGTCCGCCCACTCTGGAGTCCTTGGTATTCTGTGAACCAATTAGACACCATCTGCTTTGCGGTTTCGATTTGTTTGGTTTCTGGATTAATAAGTTTATCATGATAAGTAGCTTTATTGTACAAAGGAATTTGACCATCACCATGTTCACCGAGTGTCATTGCATTAATGCCGGAATAATCAATAGATATGGCTTTAGATAAAGCCCATTTTAATCTAATAGAATCATTATATGAAAAACCAATAAATTTGCTTCTGTTCCATTTTAGCTTTTTCCAAGCTATGTAGTTAAACACATCTATAGGATTAGTCGCCATAATTACAATTTTTTCTGAGGACAATTTATTAAGTTCAGTGCATATGCTCTCAACAATACTTAAGTTACCTTTTAAATATTCATTACGGGATTTAACATTTCGTTCCGGCAAACTTGCGGAAATAATGATAATATCACATTCATCAAGATCTGCATATTCTCCCGCTTTCACACTTACATCATTATATTCTTTGAGAGCAATAGACATATCCATAACATGGCTCATTAACATTTTCTTATTGATGTCAACTAACGTTATGTCAGAAACTAGTTTTTGAACACCTGCTAAGAAAGCAGCGGAAGATCCAATTAATCCGGCACCACCGATAATACCAAGTTTCATTAAACATTCTCCTTTATTGATTCATTAGTGAAGAAGGGTATCTTTTTTAATGGATAAAAACTACTCTATGCTCATTCTCTCGAGCATACTGGTATATGCGTAGTAGTTTTCTTCTATTTCTTTTTGCATAAATTCACGTTCTTTTTCGGTTAATTTTTTAAAGCGACCTTGCTTGCCTATGTAAGTTTCAAGCGGAGCTAATTCTTTAAGCTTACTATTTACTTTAATTCTGCCGTTTTCGTACTCATATAAAATCCAACTGCCTGTTTTAACTGCAGCTCTTGCAATTTCTATCGATAGGGCAGGGTTGAATCTCCACCCGGTAGGGCATGGCGTATGCACGTGTATAAGAGAAGGACCAGGAGCATTTTTAGCTTTTTCAAGCTTTCTCTTAAAATCATTCAGATTTTGTAATGAAGCAGTTGCTGCATATGGTATTTTATGTGCAATAGCAATCATCATAAGATCTTTTTTGCGTTGGCGCTTGCCACCTGGAGTGGTAGTTGTAGAAGCCCCGTATGGAGTTGCACTACTGCCCTGAATCCCAGTATTCATATATGCTTCATTGTCATAGCAGACATACATAATCCGGTCTCCACGCTCAAAAGCGCCTGAAAGTGCCTGTAAACCTATATCAAGCGTACCACCATCACCCGCAAAACCTAAAACAGTTGTGTGGGTGTTGCCTTGCACATCAAGTGCAGCACGAATGCCGGAACAGCATGCGGCGGTGTTTTCCAAGTTCATCTGCACGCCAGCTATTTTTAAGTTTGTTTCTTTGCCAAAACCAGAAAACAATGCGGAACAGCCTGGGGGAATAACTATAATAGTATCTTCACCCACGACATCAATTACTTTGCGCATAATAAGCTCAAGCCCGCAACCTGCGCATGCAGTGGTGCCATGGGAGACAAGCCCTTTCGTTTTATGCTTAAGTTCATACATTTTTGCTCACCTCACGTAACTCAAAAGCGTTATCTTTGACATCAATCCATTCTGTATGTTTGTCAGTTTTGCCGGCTTTAATGGCCAACAGCTCGTTATAAATTTTTTCTATGGTTTCTACGCGGACATCTCGCCCACCTATACCGCCTACATAGTGATAAACTTGTGTGGGCTTGTTACGGAGAGCAGCACATACCTCATAAAATACAGGCCCACCGTCTCCGCCTAAACTAGCGCTTCTGTCAAACACTCCCAATACTGGTATGTCGCCAACGATTTTACGAATATAATCTGCGGAAAATGGGCGGAATACAGTTACTTTTATTAGGCCAACCTTTTTACCTTCTTCGCGCATTTTATCGACAACATATTTAGCGGTGCCGCACATAGAGCCTAAAGCTAATAATGCAACTTCGGCGTCTTCTGTTTTATAGCCTTCAATAGGGTAGTATTTCCTGCCGAAAGTTTTTTCGAATTCTTCAAAGGCTTTATCAATTATTTTGATTGATCCGTCCATTGCCACCTTTTGCTGGTAACGCATTTCGGTATATTCCTCATTTCCTGTAAGATCACTCAAGAACATAGGATCGGTAGGATCGAGATAGACATTTTTGTTTTTATATTCGCCTATAAATTTATCGACTTTTTCTTGCTCGGGCACAACTACCTTTTGCATTGAGTGGGAAAGGAAAAAACCGTCTTGACATACCATGCTCGGAAGCAGCACATTTGCGTCTTCAGAGACCTTAAATGCAATAAGTATAAGATCTAAAACCTCTTGCACATTTTGACAGTAGAATTGAAGCCAACCCATATCTCTTTCGCACATTGTATCAACATGTTCACACCATAGCGTCCATGGAGCTGCTATACCGCGATTAACTACAGGCATTACAACTGGCACCCGGTTGCCGGAAGTCATGCCTACTACTTCGTGCATCAAAGCTAAACCGTTTGATGCGGTAGCAGTTGAAGCGCGTACGCCAGCCATAGCGGCGCAAGTTACTACGGACAGTGCTGAATGTTCTGATTCTACACGCACATATTTCGCATCCAAATAACCTGATTCTACCATTTCAGATAAGCGCTCCGGTATAACGGTTTGAGGAGTTATTGGATATGAGGCTACAACTTGTACACGCGCCAATTTTATAGCTTCAGCGGCTGCCAAGTTGCCGTCTAACATTTTATAGTTCACAATATTTATCTCCTTTCCTCAACAAGTACTATACATTTTTGGGGACACACGTTTGTGCATATGCCGCATCCCTTGCAATAGTCAAAATCTATTACCACACATTCTTCTTGATCTTTTTTTATTTCTATAACATTTGTGGGGCAATATTTTTCACAGGTCCTGCATTTAATACAACTTGCAAAATCGACCTGCGGTCGCTCAAGGCGCCAGTTTCCGGTGGTCGCAGCGCCAAAATCTGTGGCAACAGGACCTAAAACATTAAATTTTTTGGTAGTTTTCATAACATTCTCTTGCTGCTTTTGCATTTTTTTCACCTGCTTTCTGTCCGAATGAGTCTATCAGCGCTTTTTCTAATGATTCAATACTTAAGAGACCGGTTGCTGCAAGAACGCCAAGCATAGCTCCGTTTGGTATCGGCAAACCGATGTTCTTTAATGCGGCTCCTGTGCCATCTGTGTAGTAAATGTTTTTGAAACCGAATTTTTTGAATTTGTCAACAACTTCATCATCGCTGGCGTTTAATACCAGCACGCTATCTTTGTGTATTCCAGCGCCTACATCCACATGGTGAATTAATACACCGGGATCCAACACCATTACATAATCCGGTTCGTAGACAAAAGAATTAACCAATACAGGCTTATTGTCTATTATTATGCTGGTATTTACGGGAGCTCCTCTGCGCTCGTGACCGTACGCCGGCACGGTGATGGCATATTTCCCCTCGTAAAGGGACACGGCTTGGGAAAGGATTTTTCCTGCTGTCACAATACCCTGTCCACCTGTGCCATAGAATTTGATTCTAATCATGACATTTCCTCCTTATAAAGTTATTAAAATTTTCAAGGTAATCTTAGCAATTGTTTTCTCTACACGAAATATCATTTCGATAATAGCAATAAAGTTTCTCTTTGTCAATAGTTTTTTGTAGATTTTGGCGGTTTTTAACAGAAAAAGCTCCATCTTTTGATGGAGCCTGAATTTTAAAGTATAAATGAAATGTATATATTATACTGTTAATTATGCTGATATCTTATATTCATTGAGCATTTTATTTCAAGTTAATGGAATTTGCTTCTAAATTGGTTATTTCCTGTGAAGCAAGTTTTAATTGAGTAATTATGTCATTTTTTTTATTTTTCATGCGAGTTGCAGGACCTGAGACGCTGATTGCAGCATAAACTTCGTCAAATCGATCATAAACTGGGGTTGAAATACAATACAAGCCTTCTTCGCTTTCTTCATTATCGATGGAAAAGCCGCGGGACTTTATAAGTTTAAGCTCTTCTGCAAGCCCTTGTGCGCTTGTAATGGTTCTATTTGTTTGACGCGTAAAAGGTGCTTTATTAAGGTAATCATCTATTTGATTTTGATCAAGATATGCCAACAAACATTTACCCATAGCGGTGCAGTAAGCAGGCATAATTTTTCCTATATGTGAAGTCATCTGAATTGTGGACGTGGCATCGATTTTAGAAACTATAAGAACCTCGTTGCTGTCATTCAAAAGGCCCATGTGTGAACTTTCGTTAAAGTCGTTTGTTAAGCGACTTAATACACCTTTAACAAGCTGATGAATTGCGTTGTGCCTTAAGGCTAAATTGCTCAGCTGAATTACTTTTGGCCCAAGATTATAGCCTAAATTAGAGTTTTTTGCTACAAATCCGCCTTGTTGAAGTGTATATAATATACGAAAAACGACGGTTTTATTAATATTTAGCGCTTCCGATATTTGTGTAAGTGTAGAGTTTTCATTGTTGGCAACATACTCTAAAACTTTCAAAGAGTTGGAAACGGTATCTAAAATATAAGGATTCTTTTTTATCATATGACCATCATGATGTATACACATCCCTTTCTGTTACGATTACTCAATCGAGTTTTATAATTATAGCAGATAAACTCAATAACAGCTACATTGGGAAGATTTCAATTTGATTGAACCGTTGAATGTTTTAAATATAAGAAAATTTATTAGCTTTAATATTATAAAGTTGACCGGGTTTAGGAAAAAACATATTATATTTGCGAACATATACAGGAGGTCTTTCATTTGAAGAAAAAGCTGCTTATTTTAATCGCTGTTGTAACGGTGTTTTCATGTTTTGCGGCAATTGCGGAGGAACAGTTTTTGGTGAAAAATATGAAGGCGCCGGTAGTGCATTATCCGGCGAAGAATGCGAAAATCTATGAACACAGCATGGTTTCGGATGTTTCTCCTATTGAACCAAATGACGATATTCTTCAAGTGGATTTTATTAACATAGGTACGGGGGACGCTATTTTCATACGATGCAACGGCGAAACCATGCTTATAGACGGAGGGGCTAATAGCAAAGCAAATATTTTAAAAGAATTTTTTTCGGAAAATGGTATAGAAAACCTTAATTACTTTTTTTGCTCGCACCCGCATGACGATCATCTGCAGGCGCAAATAGCATTGATTAAAGACGGCTATATTCCGGGGGAATACTTTTCGCCTTTTTCAGAAGAATATAAGAATGAAGAACATCAAAATTTGGTTTCAGCAATAAAGGGCACAATACCTTATACGCAAATAAGCAGCGGAACAGTTATAAACATTGGCGAAGCTAAGCTAACTTTTTTTAAGGACGACAGAAACAAACCGAAAATGTATCTTAACGCTCGCTCCATGATGACAAATATACGCTTTGGCAAATGCAGCGTTTTGCTTACGGGTGATGTAACGGGTGAAAATATTGCCCATTTGTGTAAAAAATATCCAGAGCTTGTAGATGTGGATATATTGAAATCCCCGCACCATGGTATTGATAGATTAAGAGGAGAGGTGTTTTCTGCAATAAAACCGGAAACCGTTATTATTACGGCGAGCAAAGATGCAGGCGCTAGATTGGCAGAACAACTTAGAAGGAAAAAAATAACGCATTACTTCACTTCTTTAGGCACTGTGCATTTGGAGAGCGATGGGGAGCAGTGGTATGTTAAGCAGCATAAATAGTTTTGGATAGACGTTATTTGAAATGATGCCTTTTGTTATTTCAGAGTTTAAAGCTAAAAATACGCTGATGCAAATGGGAACCTGGGAATATATATTAAAAGATAAAAATTACGATTTAGTTTTTTATATGCCTATATATTAAAAATATGCGATAAAACTTAATGGAAAATAATATGGAATAGTTATATAGGCTTAGGTTAGCCGCGAAACTTTAAAATAACCGAGGCCATCTTCTGCAACAGACGCATAAATTGCTTTAACACTCCGATAAAATAAACGTCGCAACTGTATATTAACCCTTTTTGTGCTATAATAACAATATATTATGCTTGAAAGGAAGGATACGATTTTTACGGGATTTACCGATGCGACTCTCGAATTCATGCTGAACATAAGGTTTAACAACAACAGAGAGTTCATGCATAGCCACAAAGATGAATATATACAGAAGTTGCGCACGCCTTTTTATGAGCTTATAGATACGCTTGCGCCTGCAATGAAAAAAATAGACCCTCAAATGGAAGTAAGGCCCAACAAGTGCCTATCCAGAATATATAGGGACACGCGCTTTAGCAAGGACAAATCGCCATACAGGGATCACCATTGGATAGCGTTTAGGAAGCAGAATATGCCTAAAGAAATGGTGCCGGTGTTTTGGATGGAAATGCGGGTGGAGAGTTTAAGCTGGGGGCTTGGTTTTTGGGGGCCGAACCGCAATGCGATGGGACTTATTAGGAAACATATATTGAAAAAACCGGACGAATTTTTAGAGTATAATAAATTAATGGAAGAAAATAATTTCGCTTTGAAGGGCGAACAATATAAGCGCTTAAAGATACCTGAAAATTTGCGGGAAAGCTTGCTTGACTGGTACAATAGCAAGGAGCTGTTGATATGCAGGGAAAATATCGACCAAAGTTTAGCTTTCTCACAAGAATTAGCAGATGTTTTAGCAAGAGAATTTCTTGCTTTGTCACCTATATATAATATGATGCTATCATTTGCCATGCTGGCGCAGGAGGGATAAATGTTTTCTAAATTAAAGAGCGGCACAGATGTGCGCGGAAGAGCCATGGGGGAAAACCCCGACATTACAGCTGAAACAGCCTTTCGACTGGGCTATGCTTTTACAAAGTGGCTTAAAAAGAACGATGAAACAGACATAAAAATAGCTTTCGGGCGGGATTCGAGATTAAGCGGCCCTAAACTGCTTAACGCCTGCGCGCAGGGCGCAATGGCAGCCGGCGCCAAGGTGCTGGACTTTGGCCTTTGCACAACGCCGGCCATGTTTTACTCTCTTTCATATGAACCGCTGAACTTGTGTGCAAGTATCATGGTTACTGCAAGCCATCACCCAAAGGATCGCAATGGATTTAAGTTTTTCATAAAGCGCAGCGGCATTTCGTCAAGCGAGCTGGATCAAATACTTGATGAAGCTTCAAAGGTTGACAAAGCGATTGTGCAGCTGGAAGACGAAAAAACAATAGAACGCTTTGACTATCTGTCCGTTTATTCGGGATTCCTTGAACAGCTCGTTAGAGATAAGCTGGAGACGGATGTATTAAAGCCTTTATTGGGGCTTCATGTTGTGGTGGACGCAAGCAGCGGAGCAGGAGGCTTTTACGAAAAGGTGCTTCAGGATTTGGGCGCATGGACTGAAGGAAGCATAAATTTAAAGCCGGACGGCAATTTCCCTGCACATCCGCCCAACCCTGAAAATCCCGAAGCGATGCAGTGCCTTAGCGAAGCGGTGCTTAAAGCAGGTGCAGACCTTGGCGTTATCTTCGATACGGATTGCGACAGGGCGGCCATTATAGACCAAAGCGGCAAAGAAATAAACAGGAACCGCCTTATAGCCATGGTTTCAGTTATAATACTAAACAAAACCCCAGGCGCTGCTATAGTAACAGATTCCGTTACTTCTTCGGGGCTTTCAAAATTTATTGAAGAATGGGGCGGCGTTCATCACAGGTACAAACGCGGCTACCGCAATGTTATAGAAGAAGCTATGCGCCTAAACCGCTCCGGCGTTGACGCGCCTTTGGCCATGGAAACGAGCGGACACGCCGCTTTCAGGGAAAACCACTTTGTCGATGACGGCATGTACCTTGCTACTATATTGATTTGCGAAGCCATGCGCTTAAAACGCTCGGATAAATTGCTTGGAGATTTGCTTGAAGGACTGCAGGAGCCGATAGAAAGCGTTGAAATACGCCTTCCAATAACCGATGAAGATTTTTTGAGCACAGGCCTTGAAACAATAGAAAGCGTTATGGAATACGCCAATACCGACAATACTTGGCATATTGCTCCAGACAACAGAGAAGGCGTTCGAATAAACTTTAACCTTAACGGAGAAATAAACAGCGCTTGGTTTTTACTGCGACTGTCCGTGCATGATCCCGTGCTGCCGCTTAACGCTGAGAGCGATGTGGCCGGCGGAGTAAAGCAGATCCTAACAAAACTTTACGATGTTCTTAAACAATGCGAAGGCGTTGATTTAAAGCCCTTGCGTGAATACTTAGAAAAGGAGAATTAATATGCAGGAACAAACTATAAATACCATTCGCGTGCTGTCTGCCGAAATGGTGCAAAAAGCCAACAGCGGACACCCTGGAGCGCCCATGGGCATGGCTCCCATAGCGCATGCGCTTTGGATCAAGCATGCTGTGCATGATCCGCACAACCCCACATGGGAAAACAGGGACCGCATAGTGCTGTCGTCAGGCCACGCAAGCGCCATGCTGTATAGCGTGATGCACCTTTGCGGCTATCCCTATTCATTGGAAGACCTTAAGTCTTTCAGGCAGTTTGGCAGCGTTACTCCGGGGCACCCCGAAAGGGATGTTGGGCGCGGCGTGGAAATTACAACCGGTCCTTTGGGGCAGGGCATAGCCAACGCCGTCGGCATGGCGATAGCCGAAACCATGCTCGCTGAAAAATTCAACAAGCCCGGCTTTGAAGTCGTGAACCACAGAACATATGCGCTCTGCGGGGACGGCTGCCTTATGGAAGGCATTAGCGGCGAAGCTTGTTCGCTGGCTGGCACATTAAAGCTTTCTAAATTAACGCTTTTGTACGATTCCAACAATATTACAATAGAAGGCGATACTGATTTGGCCTTTAAGGAAGACGTTGCAAAGCGCTTTGAAGCATACGGCTGGGAAGTTATAAATGTAGAAAACGGAAACGACAGCAGCCAGGTGCTAAAAGCCCTTGAACAATCAGACAAAAGCGACAAGCCGACGCTTATAATATGCCCGACCATTATTGGCTACGGTTCAGAAAAGAAGCAGGGCAAAGCAAGCGCCCACGGCGAGCCCTTGGGCGAAGAAGAACTGCAGAATGTGAAAAAACGCTTCGGGCTTTCGGAAGAACCTTTCTACATAGACCAAAAAGTTTACGACTATGTTAACGAACAGATGAGCTTAAACCACGCTCAATACGAGTCCTGGACTATGATGATGAAGAGCTACGAGAAGGAACACCCCGAATTGTTTAAGGAATGGACCGAGTGGAACAATTCTAAAGTAAAGCTTGAAGAAATTGCAAAAGATAAAGCTCTGTGGGATTTCCCCGATAAGCCTTCCGCAACACGTGCCGATTCCGGCGCCATGATAAACCGCCTTGCTAAAATATTCCCCAATTTAATAGGCGGCTCTGCGGACTTGGCGCCTTCCAACAAAACAAACATTAAAGACGGAGGCTCATACAGCGCGGAAAATAGATTGGGGCGCAACCTGCATTTTGGCATACGCGAACATGCGATGGCGGCTATATGCAATGGAATAGCGGCGCACGGCGGCTTAAAGGTGTTCTGCGCGACATTCCTGGTGTTTAGCGACTATATGAAAGCTTCGATGCGCCTTTCCGCCCTTATGAAGCTGCCCGTAACCTATGTTCTTACGCACGACTCAATAGGTGTAGGCGAAGACGGAGAAACACACCAGCCTATAGAACAGCTCGCCATGCTTAGAAGCATTCCGGGCATGTATGTTTTCCGCCCTGCGGACGGCAGGGAAACGGCGGCTGCGTGGATGTGCGCGCTTAGCTTGGGAAAGCCAACCTGCATTGCGCTTACAAGGCAGAATGTCCCAAACGGTTTAAATACAAACCAGTATGCCTTTAAAGGCGGGTATGTAATTAAGGACGAGCCTAATCCCGATGTTGTTTTAGCGGCTTCCGGCAGCGAACTGCAGTGCATAGTCGACGCTGCAAAAACATTGAGCGAACAGGGGATAAATGCAAAAACCGTATCTATGCCCTGCATGGAGCTGTTTTTAGAGCAGCCGGAAAGCTACCGCGAAAGCGTTTTAAACAAAGACGTTCCAACGGTATCCATCGAAGCTGCGGCGACCATGCCTTGGTACCGCTTTGTAGGCCGCGATGGCATTGCAATAGGCATAGACCACTTCGGCGCTTCTTCTCCTGCAAATGTGCTGTTTAAAGAGTACGGCATAACAGCTGAAAACGTAGTTGAAAGAGTAAAGCTGCTGCTAAAGTGATTTGAAATAAAATAAATCGAATGATTTATTGCTTTCAATATTTTTAAAATACATATATGAGCAGGAAAGCTCAAAAGACACTTTAAACATTTTTGCTTTTTAATAGTATAAGACAGCAAAAACGGCTATAACAGAATTTCTGTTATAGCCGTTTATCTTGTAAGAAATTTAATTCTTAGTAGGCGAATCCGTATTTTTATTATCTATAATACACGCAGGTGTTGGCGACCGTCATAAGGGTCATAAGCAAAGCGTTAAGGAAGGCGGGAACCCATATGCTGCCGAAGCGTTTATAGAAATAGCGCGTATAACATGCGGCGATGCATAGGGTAGGCACAAGAGCCATAAGCAAAATGCTCGAAAGCGATTGGGTCGGGTAAAGCGCAGTGCCTGTAGTTGCAAGCAGGCCGTAGTGGAATATAAGGTATAAGGCTATGCCGCCAGCTGACATAAGCATGGCGTAAAGGTATCCTTTAAACCCTTTCATGCTTTCTTTGTTTGTATTTACAAATATAGATGAAGAAAGCACAAAGTAGTAAATAAAGAAGGGGATCAAATATGGAAGAGTTTTTACTATGATGCTGCCTTCAAATGTCTTGATGGCAAATGTCCATATTCTAAAGTCTACCAGCCATATGCTGTCTATAAGGAACAATAATCCGTAGCCTGCGGCTATAGCTATAATTACAACAATCAGGGAAGCAAAAATACCCGAGCCGCTTAGTGCTATGCCATAGCTTGAAGCGGTTAAGCCAAGCTTTGAGCCTTTTGAAACAAATATCATGCCAAGAAGCAATAATGTAAAGCACGAGCAGATAAGAGCCCAGTATGCAATTTGGTTGGTTGTGGGCGCTGCAAATGCGGGGCTTAGTTTAAATGAGGGCAGCCTTGTAAGCAAAGCAAGCGTAGCACCTGCGATAAGCACTATTGCGGAAGCGATTTTTTCGCTCTTCTTTTCCGCGCGGAACAAGCCGTACAATCCGACTATGGCAAATATGATGCTAACAACTGTAAGCGTAATCATGCCGTATGAGCTGAAGTTTTTATCCATAAGTGTAGGAAATATTACGGCCGGCAAAACAATGCTGAACATCGCAAGGAAAAGAGAAACCATTTTTTCGCCGACAGGGCGATCAAGCTTTACTGCCGGCGCCGGCGGCGCTGCAACTGCTTTATTAAAAAATGGCAGAGCTGTAAGAAGCCGTATGAGAGGCACAAACAATAGGAAGAAGCCTATAAGAGCAATAAATTCAAACAGCTCTTTGTACTGCCATATTTGATCAGTGCTTTCTATGTTATTTAAATCGCTGTTAAAAGGAGCAAAGGCTTCAGTATAAAAGTCTACTACATCGGATGTTGAAGTTTTGCTGAAATGGTTCCAGGGATGTATTTCGTAAGGCTGGTATATAATGCGTTTTCCGCCGTCTTTGGTGTCATACCAAGTATCGGGCTCAGGATTTTCCTGCTCAAGGAACATTTTGCCTTCGTCGGTGCCTACATAATTCTTTTTAACAACTGTATTTTTTGTGGATTGATCTTCATTGAAGAAAAACTCATCGAACTGGCCTGCGATTTTGCCTTGTATTCTTCCGCCGCTGTTTTCCATAGCGACTTTTGTCGTTATGCCAAGCGGTGTGGTCCTAAGGTAATCAGAACCCATAGTGACGCTTGCATAAATCTTGCGGAAGCCGTTTTCTTTAAAGGCCTGCTCATCGTGATAAACAGCCATGGACGAGGAGAAGCCGCCCATTGAATGTCCCGTTACGCCTATTATGCCGTTGCCGTTTTCATCCTTAAGCACATACGGCTTTTCGTACATATATTGGGCTGCGTCCCACATAGCTGTAGGCCAAAATTTCATAAAAGACCCTGTATAATCGCCAACTGCCTTTGAATGGCCGTGGTCGTACATGTCAAGCGCTAATACAACATAGCCCCTTCTTGAAAGCTCTATGGCATTTGCGTCCTGCATTTCTGCGGAGTTAAGATAGCCGTGCGTAACTACCACACAAGGAACGGGGTTATCTTCCGATGCACTTTTTGGCATATACAGTATGCCGCTTAGCGTACCGCGCTCCGTGTCAAAAAATATGCGCTCCGTTGTCGTTGAACCTTGGGAGGTGTTAAATACGCTTGCAAAATAGCTGCCTGCAAATATCAACACTAGGGATATGGCTAACCAAGCCAAACACTTCTTTGTTTTCATGCAAAAATACTCCTTTTTATTTTTTTAGCATTATATCAGCAACTCCCCAAAAATACAATGGTTCTAAACTTTGTTTCGATATTTTTTCGCGTCATATTGCTGCAAATTTATTTATAATTATACATAATTATGCAAAAAGGTTTAGGAGCTGCGCGGTTGTAAATTAGCTCTGCTTTTCTTGCATTTGTACTGTGCATATGATATTTTATATTTATTAAGTGTTAAGGGGTTGTTAGATGTCTATTAACTGGTATCCGGGCCATATGGCTAAATCTAAAAGGATACTTTCAGAGCAGCTTAAGCGCGTAAACGCCGTTGTGGAGTTATGCGACGCAAGGGCGCCCATAGCGAGCCGCAACCCCGATTTAATTGCGCTTGCAGAGAACAAGCCGAGAGTGCTTGTTTTAAACAAAGCCGATTTGGCGGACGCAAACGCTACTCAAAGCTGGCTTAACTACTATAAGACGCAGGGTGTAAACGCCATAGCGATAAAGGCAAACAGCAAAAAAAGCGCGCAAAAAACCAGGCGCGCTATAAATGCGGCGCTTAAAGACAGCATTTTATTAAACGAAAGCAAAAACATAAAAAGGACCATGCGTGTAATGGTGGTCGGGGTGCCGAATGTCGGCAAAAGCACATTCATTAACACATTGAGCAGGTCCTCTCTTGTCGCTCAAAATAAGCCCGGCATTACGCGCGCCCCGCAGTGGGTTAAGCTAAGCGACGATGTGCTGCTGCTCGATACCCCGGGGCTTTTGTGGCCTAAGCTCGACAATGAAACGGTGTCTAAGCATTTAGCGTACATAGCTTCCGTGAGCGATAAGGTTGTGGATTTGTATAAGCTTTGTATAAATCTGCTGGATGAACTTATGGAGCTTGCTCCGGGAAAGGTGCTTACGCGCTATAAATTAGACGATGAAAGCCTTCGCGGCGAAGAGCTTTTGCAGACCATATGCAAGAAAAGGGGCTTTTTGCTGCCTGGAGCGGAGTACGATATAGATAGAGCGGTAAACACGGTGATATCCGAATTTAGGGACGGGATTATTGCAAAGGTTACGTTTGAAAGACCGGAGGATTTAACGCTTAATGGTTGACAGAGAAGAAAGGCTTAAAAGCCTTTTAAGTTTTGACGCGGGTTTCAACATAAAACCGCTCGCCGGATTAGATGAAGCGGGAAGAGGGCCCTTGGCAGGCCCGGTAACTGCAGCCTGCGTAATAATGCCAGAAGATTCAAAGCTTCTTTACGTGGACGATTCAAAATCGGTATCGGAGAAGCGGAGGGAGCAGGTTTATGAAGAAATCATGCAGACCGCCGTATTCGTGCAAACGGCAAGCATACCGCCTGAAATAATAGATGAAATAAATATATTAAACGCTACAAGGCTTGCCATGGCTGAAGCTGCAAAAAATTGCCCGGCAGAGCTGTTTCTTGTAGATTATGTGGATAATTTAGAACTGCCTAAAAAAAACCTTTCCTTAACTAAAGGCGACTCGCGCTCTTACAGCATAGCGGCCGCAAGCATAGTTGCAAAGGTTACAAGGGATAGATTAATGCGCGAAGCGGATAAAGCTTACAGCGGGTACAGCTTTTCTAAAAACAAAGGCTATGGAACGAAAGAGCATATACAGGCAATAAAAACACTTGGGCCCTGCCCTATTCACCGC
>JBMNUE010000015.1:0-22458 GCA_050946095.1 Christensenellales bacterium | reverse complement strand
GCAGGAATACTTTGTTGAAAGGCTAAGCCCGCTGATCTTTACCAGCGGGCTTGTTTTATGCGTAATGCGGAGTTTTACTGCAGCACTTTAAGCGTGCTTCTTATGCGGGAATATACTCCCATGTAGTCTGTGTTGTACCAGCCGGGGCAGGCGACATCGAGCGTTAAAAGCTTGTTGTTTACTATGGCCATATGTATGCGCCCGCGGACAATGGTATCGTCAAACATTTCGCCGCGGTAGTTGCCGTAGTAGCCTTCCTTGCCGAGCAGGCTGCGCTTGCTTATGTTTGTGGGCTCCCATTTTTTATAGTTGACCTTGCCCAGATCCTGCATCTTGGCTTTAAGGTCGGATTTTAGGTTGTTTATGTTATAGCTGTTGCTTACAGGCGTTAGGCTTAAAGTGATCTGCGCCGGGAAATTATCTTTAACCATGGACGCGGGTTCGGTTAAAATATAGGTATCGGACTGCGTGTCGTCTATTTCGTAGCCCGCGACGGATTCAAAACTAAGCCCAAGTTTGTCCGCGTTGTATTTGGCGTAGGTAAATGTGAGCGCCTGCCTGGGGGTTGGGGTTGGCATATCGAGCGGATCTATAGGTATAGGCGTAGAACCTGCGTATTGCGCAGTTTCTTGTACAGTGCTTGCCTGCTGGTTTTCTATAAGGGCGGCCGGGTCTTCTTCTGATGCCGGGTCGTAGCCTTCCGGGAGCGTTGCGTCAAACTCCGGCAAAGGCACATCCGTAGGCTGCTGCAACACCGCGGGCTGGGTGATGATCTGCGTAGGCTGCGTGTCTGCCTGATTTCCGCAGCCTGAAAGCATAAGCCCAATTAACAAAACAAGTATAATGACGAGGATGTTTTTTTTCATATTGCTCCCTCCATCGAACTTAATAAAATCTAAAAATATTGTAACAATATTATACGCTGCAGTCAAGCAGTTATGCGTAGAAATTTTCAAATAACATCAAAAAAGACTTGCAATTTTAATGAAATTGTAATATATTATACGCGTGAACAAACTCACGGACCGTTTTTTAGGAGGAGAGTATGTATTATAAAAAGAACAACAGGCTGGTATTGCTGCTTGGCCTTATAATATTTACGGCGCTTTTTGCGTTTAATGCAGGCGCCGCTCAAAGCTACACGGGAACAATAAACACGGACAAGGTTTTTTTCCGAATGAAGGCCAACACCAGCTGCGGCTACCATGCAGTGCTTAAAAAAGGCGAAAAGGTTGCGGTGCTTGAAGTAAAGGGAGATTTTTACAAGGCCCGCTTCGACAGCCAGGAAGGCTATATTATGAGCAAATTTGTCGACCTGCCTTCAAGCTCCCTTAAAAAATTAAAAAACAGCGCGGAAAACGAAAGCAAGAGCAAATATGCCAAAACAAAAAGCATAAGCGCGCTGGGGAGCGCTCCTTCCAATGTAAAATACGGCGACAGCGGGGAAGATGTAGAAAAGCTGCAAAGGGCTTTGCAGCTTAAAAAGTGCTACACCGGCGTTGTGGACGGAAAGTTTGGCAACATGACAAGGGACGCGCTTAAAACCTATCAGAAAAACAATGGACTTTCGGTAACCGGCAAAACAAACTACGAAACTATTAAAAAACTGTTCGGCAAGGTAAGCGAAACTTCCGCTAAGGACGACCCCAAGATGAAGGGCATAAGCAGTATAAGCCAAATACAGGTGCCCAACACGAGCAGGAAAAACAATTCGGGCAAGCATGTTACGGCCTTGCAGCAGGCGCTCAAGCTGAAAGGGTATTATAAATACCAAATAGACGGCAAGTATGGCGATCAAACGGAGCAGGCGGTTAAGGATTTCCAAAAACGCTCAGGCCTGCATGTAGACGGAACTGCCGGCAACGCCACAATTAAAAAGCTTTTCGGAAAGAACGCGGCAAACTACACAATAAAAACGGAAAATCTGGATTGGTTTAAAGGCGGCTCGAGCAAAATACCAAAGGGCGGAATTTTTTCCGTTAAAGACATAGGCTCGGGCAAGGTGTTTACAGCTAAGCGCTGGAGCGGGTACAACCACTTAGACGCAGAACCCGTAAACGCCAAGCAGACCGCCATATTTAAAGAAGCTGTGGGCGGCTCATGGACATGGGACAGAAGGCCGGTTCTTATAAAATACAACGGCCATGTATATGCAGCAAGCATTAACTGCATGCCCCACGAAGACAATACCGTTAAAGGTAACAATTTTGAAGGCCATTTCTGCATACACTTTTCAAACAGCAAAACGCATGGCACGAACCGGCATGATGAAGGGCATCAAAACGCTGTGCGAAGGGCGTTAAACTACAGCTGGTAATTTGCTTTAAGCACCGATAATTACAGCTGGTAATTTGCTTTAAGCACCGATAATTACAGATTAAAATAAAACTTTTCGGCGTCAAATAATAAAGACGCCGCTTTTTTGTTAGCTTAAATGGGCTTAATAAGCAAAAGCAAGCGGGAAAACGCCTGCTGTGCGGGCTGTCTACAATATGCCTAAAGACTATTTTCGTGCGTCTTTCGCTTGGGGAATTTGCTATAGCGAGACAAAAATGTGGGAATGCGCAGCTTTTCAATGCTCCGCTAGCGAAGTCCCGAAGTGTTCCATGATTACACTTATGAAAATTACCCCCCCTAAACAATACCTTGTCGGCATGCCATCTTCTATGCAGGTATGTTTTAGTAAAAACAACCTACAAATATATTTTGATATCTGCATGCACAATTACAGGCGAATATTGCTGCAGGCAGCAATGCAGAGTGTAGGCAAAGTGCTATTTACGGGGCAGGGGCGAAACCCCGCAAGTGCAATTGTGAAAATTTTTTGAGTTTCAGTCGCAGGGCTGAAATGCTTTGCATTCCTTGCATTTTTTGCTTGAGATAGGCGAAGCTTTCAGGCTAAAAGACACACTATAAGCTGCTCTTAGATATATTGCCGACAGCCTTGCTTGCTGCATTTTTTGCTTTAGATAGGCAAAGCTTCCGGGCTAAAAGACACACTATAAGATATTCTTAGACATATTGCCAACAGCCTTGCTTGCTGCATTTAACGATAGTTTATTGCATAGGCGAATAACAAAACCGCTTAAGCGGTATTTAAAATAGCGGTGAATGCGACAGAATATTCATAGTCAATATAAGAGCGTTCCGGCATTGGAGTATTGTAGGCGCAGGGCAAGCTAAAGTATAGCCGGCAGTTTAAGATTGCAATAAAAAAACGGATTGATAAAAAAATTAAATTGAAAGATTAATGCTGCTTATATGAATAAAACTTTTATGGCGCTAAGCTGTTTAAGCTTGCTTAGACTTTATCAGCTTTTCCCCATCTCAAATTATGGTATAATCCATTTAATTGGAGGTGGGGATTTTTTGGATTCGTTTAGAAAGGGCGTCAGGACTTCCATTCCGCTGTGCCTTGGCATGATATCCGTCGGCATTTCGTTTGGACTTGCCGCAAGGAAGGCGGGGCTTTCTACTGTTGAAGCGACAATTATGTCCATGATAGTCGTAGCTGGAAGCTCGCAGTTTTTTGCTATAAACACCCTTGCCGCAGGCGGTTCGCCGTTTGTAATAATATTAGGCACCTTTGTAATAAACTTAAGGCATTTTGTTATGAGCACATATATAATGAACCGCCTTAAAAAAACGCCTTTGCATAAAAAGCTTGCGCTTTCTTATGTGGTATGCGATGAAAGCTTTATATTGTTTTCACTAAGCAAAAAGCAGGACAATAACGCCGCTTACTTAGGCGGCATGAACCTAATGCTTTATATATCGTGGAGCTTAGGCACTTTTTTAGGCTGTGTTTTAATGAACATAGTGCCGGCAAAATTTTCAGATGCTTTGGGCATTGCCATATACGCCGCCTTTATTTCAATGCTTATTCCAAGCATGCAGGAAAGCGGCAAGGTGCTTTCAATAGTAGTGTTTACTGCGGCCATAAACTCTTTGCTTGCAACAGTAATGCCTGCCGGCGCTTCAATAATACCTGCCATGCTTATTGGCGCATTTTTAGGCACTGTTCTGCCCGATGATATAAAGGAGAAAAGCAAATGAACATATATATTTTAATTTTTCTTATGATGCTGGTAACCTATATACCAAGAGCTTTGCCCGCCTTAAGCAGCGGCAAAAAAAAGCTAAGCCCGTACTGGGAACGCTTTTTATCCTACATTCCTTATTCGGCCTTAGCTGCTCTAATAGTACCGGGCATATTAAGCGTTGACGCCACAAAGCCTGCAGTGGGCTTTGTTGGAGGCATTGCCGCTGTTTTGGCAAGCTTAAAGAAGCTGCCGGTAATTGCTGTTGTGCTTATAGCGGTGTTTGCAGAAGTTATAGTGTACTTAATAGTCTAATTTTTTTGGCTCCTGTTGCGTATTATTATAAGGCGCCACAGGTTTAGTATGGACGTAACGGCTGCTGCAACATAGGTTAAAGCGGCGGCGTTAAGCACCCTTTTTACGCCTTCTTCTTCGCTTCTTGACATAATGATGTTGTTTTCTTTAAGCATGGCTACGGCCCTTCTGCTTGCGTCAAATTCTACGGGAAGCGTGATAAGCGAAAATACAACGCCCGATGCAAACATTATGATGCCTATGTTAACTAAAAGATTAGCGGACATTATAAGCCCTAATATGAAAATGGTTATGCTTAAATTGGACGATACCGCAACATAAGGCACCGCTGCGTTGCGCAGCTTAAGGGGCGCGTAGCCTTCGTTTTGCTGCATGGCGTGGCCCGACTCATGCGCCGCAACGCCTAAGGCTGCTATGCTGTTTGAAGAATAAACTCCCTGCGAAAGACGCAGCGTGTGGCTTTTAGGGTCGTAGTGATCCGTAAGCATGCCCTGCGTTTTTTCTATTTTAATGTCCATGTCGCCAAGGCGCGACAGCATATGGTTAGCCGCCTGCGCCGCCGTGCCATTGTAGCCTGAAGGAATGCGGCTGTACTTAGAGAAGGTGGTCTGCACCTTTATTTGCGCCCAAAAGGCGAGTATAAGGCCGGGTATAAGTATTATAAAAGTGGGGTCTAAGTAAAACATGGTTATTTCATCGCCTTTTCATCTTTAAAATGTTTTTTAAGAAGCTGTATAAGAGGGATGCCCAGCATATAGCAAACAGCGGCTTCGCCTATGGCTACAGTTCCCGCGGTCGCCCAGAAGGGAAGATTGTAAAGCCATGACAGCACGCCGCCGACAACCAGCCCGTTAAACAAAACCGGCATGAAGGCGGCAAGCCATATGTGCTTTTTAAATAATCTTGTAGCAAAAGCCGCCAAAAGCGTCGCCAAGGAACCGAACACGATGTCCTGCCAAACGGCTCCCGCTATAAGGTTGCCTAAAAGGCAGCCCAAAGCAAGCCCCGGTATGCTTTGCGGCAGTATGACGGGCAAAAGAGTCAGCGCTTCTGCAGCTCTAAACTGCACAGCGTTAAAGCTTATTGGCGCAAGCAGTACAGTAAGCGCTGCGTACGCAGCCGCTATAACCCCGGCTGTCACCACATAGCTTAATGAAAATTTATTGTCGTTTGTGTCTATAGATGCCATATTTTTTCGTTATACTCCTTAATTGAGCGGTCGCTTGCGAAGTAACCGCTTTTTGCAGTGTTTATAACGGCTTTTTTAAGCCATGAGTCCCTATCCTGTATGTCGGCGTTTATTCTTCTCTGCGCCATGGAGTAGCTGCCAAAGTCCTTTAGTACTAAGAAATTATCCGGACGGTTTCCAAAGGAGCTGAACAGCAGGTCGTGATAAAGCTCCTGTATTATAGCGGGGTTGTCGGGGAACAGCGTGCCGTCTATAATCTGGCTCATAGCGCGGCGCACTTCGGAATTTGCTTCGAATATAAGCATGGGGTCGTAGTTGCCTTCCTGGTGCAGGTTGCTCACGGCGTCTGCGCGCATGCCGAATATGTAGATGTTGTCCTTGCCGACGCGCTCGTATATTTCAACATTGGCGCCGTCCATGGTGCCTATGGTGACAGCCCCGTTCATCATGAACTTCATGTTGCCGGTGCCGCTTGCTTCCATGCCGGCGGTTGAAAGCTGCTCGCTTATATCGGACGCCGGTATAAGCGCTTCTGCGTATGAAACATCGTAGTTTTCAAGGAAGAGTATGCGGAGCATTTTTTTAGCGCGCGGCGAAGAATCTATAAGCCTTGCAACGGACAAAATAAAGCGTATTATCATTTTAGCTTTTGTGTACCCGGGGCTTGCCTTGGCGCCGAATATAAACACCCTTGGCACCATGTGGAAGTTCGGGTCGTCCATTATGCGGTTGTACAAAACAAGTATGTGCAGGGCGTTTAGCATTTGGCGCTTGTACTCATGCAGGCGCTTTACCTGCACATCGTATACGAATTCAGGGTCTAAAGTCATGCCCTGCCTGTCCGACAAGACCTTGTTAAAGTATTCTTTGTTGTGCTGTTTAACTCGGAAGAAATCCTCCCTAAACCCGGCATCGTCCGCAAAAGGCATAAGCTTTTCAAGGGTGCTGGGGTTTTTAATCCACGATGTGCCTATGGCTTCGGTAATAAGGTCCGCAAGGCGCGGGTTGCTTGCCATAAGGAAGCGCCTATGCGTTATGCCGTTTGTTATAGCGGTGAACTTTTCTGGGTGTATATTATAAAAATCGTTAAAGGTTTTATCCTTCAATATCTTACCGTGCAGCTGGCTTACGCCGTTTATGCAGAAGGAAGAGCTGACGCAGAGATTCGCCATATGCACTCTGTTGTATGCAAGTATGGACATACGGGCTATCCTGTCCCAGTCTCCCGGGTAGTAGTTCCACAGCTTTTCGCCTAAACGCCGGTTCATTTCTTCCAATATCATGTATATTCTCGGGAGATTTCTTTTAACCAGGTCCTGCGGCCAGGTTTCAAGCGCTTCAGGCATTACGGTGTGGTTTGTGTATGCAAAGCACTTTGTGGTGATGTTCCACGCTTCGTCCCAGCCCAAGCCTTCCTGGTCCATAAGTATGCGCATAAGTTCCGGTATGGCAAAGCCCGGGTGCGTGTCGTTTAGCTGGAACACCACTTTTTCAGGCAGCAGGTTAAAGCGCTTGCCGTTTCGGGCCTTAAACTCTTTTATGGCGTACTGTATGGAAGCGCTTACGAAGAAATAGCTCTGCGTAAGGCGAAGGGTCTTGCCTTCGTAGTGGTTGTCATCGGGATAAAGCACTTTTGAAATGGTCGCAGCCATATCCTGCTCCCTTGTGGCGCTTTCATAATCGCCCGCTGAAAAGGCGCTCAGGTTAAAGCGTTCCTTGCTGCGCGCGCGCCACATGCGAAGCGTATTCACAACTCCGTTTTTATAGCCTACCATTGGCATATCGTAGGGTACTGCTTCTATTACGCGGCCGCCTACTATGGAAAAATTCATGCGGCCGTTTTCCTGGGTTTCCACCACCTTGCCGCCAAACACCACATCGCATACATCTTCCATATGCGCGACTTCCCAAACATTGCCGTTTTCAAGCCAGTTGTCGCTCAATTCCACCTGCTGCCCGCCGGAAATTTTCTGCCTGAACAGGCCGTATTCATAGCGTATGGTGCAGCCCATGGCAGGCAGGGAAAGGCTTGACAAGCTGTCCATAAAGCAGGCAGCAAGCCTTCCTAAGCCGCCGTTTCCAAGGCCCGGGTCTGGCTCTTCCTTTACTATGTCGTACCAATTTAGGTTAAGCTCTGTTAAAGCCTGGGTGAATACTTCCGTTAAGCCCATATTTATAGTGTTTGTAAAAAGGCTTCTGCCGAGCAGATATTCTATGCAAAGGTAATAAAGCTTTTTGCCGTTTTCTTCCTTGTTTTTCCGCCGCGTTTTTGACCATTTATCCATTATATAGTCGCGTACGGTTGACGCAACGGCATTGTAAACCTGCTGCTTTGTGGCGTTTTCAATAGTGCGCCCGTTATAGCGCTGAAGCTTGCCTATTATGGACTGCTTAATTTTTTCTTTATCGTAATTTTGAGAGACTGTCGGATTCATCTCGTTCAAAGCGGTATCCTCCTACAAAAAATATGCATGCAAATTATAACATAAAGCATATTTATTAACAACAATCAGGGGGCAGCGTGAAATCCGATTAAAAATTTAATGCCCGTAAAAGCATAGCATACGGGCATTGAACCGCCGTTAATGCTCAAAAGATGCAATAGAGCATGGAGGTTTAATTTACATAAGAATAAAGCTTATTGTATTTAAGATTGTAGTAAAAAGCATTGTTTAGGGGTTTCATGTGCGAAGCTTGATAACTGCAATCGCAAAAAGCTTCGGAGACTAAGGCCGCAGGGCTAAAAGCTGCTGGGCTTGAAAAAGCTTTGCATTCCCTGCATTTTTGGCTTGATGGAGGCAAAGCCATCAAGCAAAATACACACGACAATATATCCAAGGACGCTTTGCCGATAGTTTTAAGACATATTTAAATAAAGCCCGCTTTATTTATTCCTGGCTTTCAAATAAGCCGTGCGTTTGAACTATGGGCTCAACAAATATAACGCCTTTGCCGGGGGATTCCAGGTCCAGCTCCTTAGCTATTGCGTTGAACACATTTTCTGTAATGCTTGAAGGCGTGATTATTATAACAAGGTCCTTTTCAGGCTCTATCTCCACGCCGAATATGGTCTGCGCATCTTTGCCGGCGGAACCGCGGCCGTGCAGCACGGTGCCGCCGCGCGCGCCTGCGTTTTTTGCTATATCCGTAACCTTTTCGGAATTCCCTCTGTCTACTATTGCCGTTATTTTATGATACATATTTTCCTCCGCGATTATATTGTTTTCAGGCGCTATGCTTTCTATGCCGCGAACGCCGGCGCAGGCTAAAACATTTGTAAAATACGCTATGCCGTGCCCCGGCTTGCCAAGCTGCAGCTTGCTGTCGACAGCTTTCATAATTTTTTTGGCATCGGAAGATTTAAGCAGTATTTTTAACACTTCTCTTCTTGAACTTGTAATGCCTAACATGTTTAAAAAACTGCTTTCGACCGTGCCTGAACCCATAAGCGTTGTAACGCTCAGGTCCATTTTTTTTGCGGCTTTAAAAACAAATTTTGATTTATCCTGTGTTACTATTAAAGACAAGAGTTGAACGCTTGAACCGGAAGCCATACTTAACCCTCCTAATTGCTTTTCCTGGTTTTTATATTATACAGTATGCCAAGCAGCTGCAGCGCTACTATTGGCATCATGGCGACTATTGCTATCATGCCGAAACCGTCGGAAACCATGTCGGCCCCAGGGGTTATAATAGCTATGCCCTGCACAAATGCTAAGCTGAAAGTCGCCGTCATGGGGCCTGAAGCTACGCCGCCTGCGTCAAATGCCAAGCCTACAAAAAGATCCGGCGTAAAAAACGCCATGGCTACGGCGGCGCCAAAGCCCGCAAGCAGGTACATCCATAGCTGAATGCCCGGCACAATTATCCTTAAAGCGGCCATAAAAATGGCAAGCCCTACGGAAATCGAAAGAAATATCAGCACAAGCGAGCGCTTTACATGACCGCTTGTTATATCTTCTATTTGATGCGTAAGCACCATAACGGCAGGCTCTGCCAATACCGTTACAAGCCCTAATAAAAATGAAAGTATAAGGATAGGGGCTTTGCTTTCCATGCCTGCGAGTTTCATGCCCATGGTTTTGCCGACCTGCATGAAGCCGCTGTTTACGCCGGACAAAAACATGAGCAGCCCTATATATGTAAGCAAAAGACCTTTTAATATAACGGCCATTTTTGACTTATCCTGCTTAAAATATTTGAATTGAAAAAACAGGTAGGATAATAATATAGGCAAAAGGGATAAAAATGTGTCTTTTGCAACAACCGGTATTACGCTTAAATATACCGAAGAGACGCTTGTAAATACTGGTGAAGCTGCAGGCTGTATGCCGGAAAGCTTATCTATGCCCATTATTACGCCTGCTGAAAGCACGCCTATTATGGCGCCTGTTGAAGAAATGCCTATAAGTCCAAAGTTGCTGGCTTCGCTTGTTTTGGAATCCTTTTTCATGGAAACGACGCCGCCTGCCAAGCTCAGCATAAAAGGCGTTGTAATAGCGCCCGTTGTAGCGCCCGAAGCGTCAAATGCTATGGCTAAAAAGTCCGGCGAAGAAAAAAGCGAGAGTATAAAGATTAAGCCATAGGCAAATAAAAATGTGTACTTAAGCGGAACATCTTTTAAAATTCTCAGCATGCCAAGCGTCATCATAATGCCTAAGCCTATGGAAACCACTATTACCATAAGCCATCTGCCAAATTCGCCGCTTGTTATGATGGATACCTGCGATGCTAATATGTGCAGGTCCGGCTCCGCAAATGAAATAAAGAAGCCTAAAATTAAGCTTACAACGGTTACAAGCGCTATTTTGTTTTTTTGCATCAGAAAGCTGCCTATGTCATGCCCTATGGAATCTATGCTAAGGTCTATGCCGAACAGGAAAATAGTAAGCCCTATTAGAATAAGCAGGCTCCCTATAAGGAAGGCTGCAAACATGCCTTTGTCCAAAGGCGCGAGCGTAAAGTGCAGCAGTGTTACTATTACTACAATGGGAAGCACCGACGAAAGCACTTCCTTTAGTTTGTTTTTTAGAACAGACAAACCGACACCTCCTCAATTCCTAATATAATAACGAAAAAATGCATAAAATATCAAGGCCTTGCGTTTTAGCTGCCATCTATATTTTTAGCGAATGCGCTAAGCTCTTCTTCGGCGCTCTGCCATTTAGCGTATGCGCGTTCCACCGTTTGCTGAATTTCGCTGTGCTGCATTATTGCTTCGTTTGCTTTATCGCTGTTTTGATATAAGGAACTTTGAGAAAGCTCTTTTTCTATTAAAGCCAGGTTTTCTTCCGCTTTAATAACTTCCCTTTCGGCGGTTTTCACTCTGTCCTTAAGTTTTTGCAGCTGTTTTTCCGTTTCCCTCGTGCGCCTGCGGTTTTTAGCAAGCTGTGTTTTTGTAATGCCCGGTGTATAGGCCTCCCCAAATTGCTGCTTCTTTTCCGACTGCGCAATAAAATCGTCAAAGTTGCCGGGGTATTCCGTTATGCTGTCGCTGCTTAAAAGCAGAACTTTATTAGCGATTCTGTTAATGAAATACCTGTCGTGCGATACGGCTAAAATTGTGCCGCTGTACCCGCTTAAGGCTTCTTCCAGCACTTCGCGGCTTTCCGCATCGAGATGGTTGGTGGGCTCGTCCATAATAAGAAAGTTGTCGCGCCTAAGCATAAGCTTTGTTAGGGCGACGCGGGCTTTTTCGCCGCCGGACAGGCTGCCCACCCGCTTATATACATCTTCTCCTAAAAACTGAAACTGCGCCAGGGCCGATCGTATTTCGGTTTGGCTTAGCCTTGGAAAACCGTCCCACACTTCTCTTAATATGGTTTTTTCATCGTTTAGGCTTTGAAGCTTTTGCTCGTAATATCCTATCTGCGCATTTGAGCCTATTTTAACAAAACCGCAATCGGGCGCCTGCTCGCCCAATATGCATTCAAGCAAGGTTGTCTTGCCTATGCCGTTATCGCCTATTACTATGGCTCTGTCGCCTTCTGAAAGAGAAAAGCTTATGTCCCTAAAAAGCGGAGTATTTCCAAAGGATTTTTTCAAGTCTTTAACTACAAGGGCTTCGTCTCCCATGCGCTTGCTTGCTTCGAATCTAAAAAAAATCTGCTTTTCTTCCTGAGGCTTATCCAAAATTTCAAGCTTGTCCAGCTTTTTCTGCCGGCTTTCCGCAGCGCGTATGGATTTTTCTCTGTTAAAGGAGCGAAAGCGCTCTATTATCTGCTTTTGCCGCTCTATTTCGTCCTGCTGCTTTGTGTAGGCGCGCAGGCGGCTTTCGAAGCGCTCTGCGCGCAAAGCCATGTAGTTTGTGTAGTTTCCGGGGTAAAACTCGCTCACGCCAAAGAGTATTTCAAGCATGTCGGTGCATATCTTGTCCAAAAAAAACCTGTCGTGCGATACTACTATTACGGAGCCTTTGTAGTCTAAAAGAAAGCCTTCAAGCCAGGCGAGCGCATGTATATCCAAATGGTTGGTGGGTTCGTCAAGCAGCAGTATATCGGGCTTTGCAAGCAGCAGGCGCGCTAAGTTAAGGCGCGTAAGCTCGCCGCCGCTAAGTGTTGAGGCTTCCCGCATTTCTTCTCCTTCTGTAAAGCCAAGCCCTGCTAAAACGCCGTTTATTTTGGAGCGGAATGAATATCCATCGTTTGATTCGTAAAAATAAAGCGTGTTTGAGTATTCGTCGCCTAATTTTTTAAGCGTTTCAGAGTCTTTGGCTTTAGACAGCTCATTGCTTAAGCGGCTTAATTTTTCTTCCGCCTCTAAAAGCGGAGAAAATATTTCAAACACGGTGTCTTTTATGCTTTGGCCTTTTTTTGGAATCCACGACTGCTGCAGATAGCCTATGCGCAAAAAATCCGCAGAAGAAATATCCCCGGAATCCTGTTCGATTTCATTAGCTATTATTTTAAGCAGAGTGCTTTTGCCGGAGCCGTTTACGCCCACAAGGCCTATTCTCTGCCCTTCGTGCAGGGAAAAGTTAATGTCTTTAAGTATGGGTGTGCCTGAAAAAGACTTTGATATATGGTTTATGGATAAACAAATCATAATGCCGGATTAAAAAAAGCTGACGCAAAGCGCCAGCGAATAATTAAGAGCTTTTATTAGATAAAAAGCATAACGATACAAAGAGCAACAAACACGCTTGCTGTTATCTTTGTAGCTGTCGCCAGCTTGCCTTCTTTTGTCTTTTCTTTATTTTTGCCGAAGTAGCTGTTTGTAGCGCCGCCGAATATTGCGGACTGCTCTGTATCGCCCTTTTGGAGCAGCACAGTTATTATTAAAGCCACGGAAGACAGCATCAGTAATATCGTTATTGCTAATCTTGTACCTGACATGAAAAAACCTCACTTTCCTTAACATAGGTATAATATCACAGCTTAAAATAAAGTGCAAGCGAAATAATTTTGAAGCGTTCGTTTTAGAGTGAAATATTTTTTTCGGTTGACTTAATGTGAAGCCATGCGTTATAATACACTTACAGTCGCCATCTGCAGTGCAAACGGTGATTAGCCTGGATGTGCGAAGGGAGGGGAAACAAGTGTCAGAAATTCATGTAAAAGAGAACGAGTCGTTAGACAGTGCTCTAAAGCGCTTCAAACGCCAATGTGCCCGCTCTGGGGTCCTGGCGGAAGTGCGCAAGCGCGAGCATTATGAAAAGCCGAGCGTAAAACGCAAGAAAAAGGCTGAAGCAGCACGCAAGCGCAAGTACTAAGTTCTTTAACTGTAATACGGGAAGCCGAACGGCTTCCCGTTTTCGTATGTTTAAATGTTGGCTGTTTTAAACAAAACCGGGCTGCATAGGCGGCTATACTAAAGCATAAGTCCATATTTTTAAAAGCGGTCTTTGTATAATAAGGCGCTAAGCGCTCAAGCCTTTCGGCAATAGTCCTTGGCATATTGCCGTGTGCCTTTTTGCTTGAGAGTTTTGTCTACCTCAAGCCAAAATATAGGGAATGCGCAGCTTTCAATGCCACTCGGCTTTGTTGTATAGGCGGCTATACTAAAGCATAAGTGCATATTTTTAAAAGCGGCTTTTGCATAATGAGGCGCTAAGCGCTCAAGCCTTTCGGCAATAGTCCTTGGCATATTGCCGCGTGTCTTTTTGCTTGAGAGCTTTATCTACCTCAAGCCAAAAATGTATGGAATGCGCAGCTTTCAATGCCCCGCGGACTTAGCGCTGGAAGCTTTTCACGATTGCACTTATTAGGCTTAGCCCCTTAAAACCCGCTAAACAATGCTTTATCCGCACTCTAAGGCGCTAAACGCTTTTTTTCATACAGTTTTTATATTTTGTATATATCCATTTTTAATTAAAGATGGCATAATATTATAAGGGAAATATTTTAGGGAGCTGTTTTTATAAAAATATCCAATGCTATCAAGGAATTGGGCATAGAAAAAGCGCTTGATTATTTTTATAAAGACCCTAAAAAATATAAGAACTCTGTATAATTTGGCGGAAAAGTATGCAGAAAAAAACCTATCCTTAAAACAAATGCTTTATATAAATGCAATACAATAATAGCTTATTCCATAGCATAAAATCGAAAGCTTTATAAAGCGCTGAGAAAACCTATATATTATATCTTTAGCTGTAAAAAAGCAGCTGCCTTTTACTGCTGCTTTTTATATAATAAACAATCTTTTAAAATATAAGTGCGGCAAAAGAAATACTTAATATACTTGCATGGCGATGCGGAAAGGAGGGAATTGAATGTACATAGCTATAATATTTTTAATCGCATTATGTCTGTTTATTCAAATGCTGCTGTTTGAAGACATGAAAGGAGAGCAAATGCTGGTATGGACAATAGTGCTTTTCGGCCTGCCGCTATTAGGCAGCGTGTTATATATAATGCTGGGTTCGTCCATGACTGCAAAAACCTTGAAAAGCAGAAGAACAATTCCCCCTGAGCTTAAAGCTACTTTAGGCAACGATGCCGCGCTTTTTTGCGGCTGGGAAGAATCCATACCCATGATGCAAAAAGACATGGATGAAGCTGAAAAAACGATAGATTTAGGCTTTTACGGCTTTTCTTTTGATGAACAAGGGCAGGAATGGCTTAACAAGTTATGCGATGCCGCAAGCCGCGGCGTTAAGGTGCGCGTGCTTATTGACGCCTTTGGCAGCTTCGGCACGAGAAAGCGCTTTTTCAAGCCGCTTTTAAAACTCGGCGGCGAGGTGCATAAGGTGCGCCCCTGGCCCACGCATTTCAGGTATCACCGTAAACTACTTGTAGTTGACGGGCAAATCGCATGGTCCGGCAGTATGAACATAGGCAAAAAATACATAGACAAGCACCCGTTCAAAAAGCCTTGGTACGACATACAGGTTCGCGTAGAAGGCGAAGCGGCGGCGGAAGCTGAAAAGCTGTTTTTATACGATTGGCGCTGCAACGTAGACTCTGAAACCAAGCCGTATAAAACGAATGCTAAGCCAAATGGAAAAGGCATGGAGGTTTCAATTCTTTATTGCGGCGTTTCCGCCAATAAATATGAAATTCATGACACATGGATAGACCTTATAAATAAGGCAAAAGAAACGCTTGTGTTACAAACCCCCTACCTTTTGCCGGACGAAGCCGTTATGGCCGCAATTAAAAGCGCTATAAGGCGGGGAGTTCAGGTAAGCATTATGCTTCCGCAAATTCCGTCGGGGCCGCAGCTTGAGCCCGTGTCTAATGAAAACGCTGCGGAGCTTTACTGCTGCGGCGCTAATATTATGCTCTATCCCGGTTACATGCACTCTAAAACGCTTTGCAAGGACAGCGAAGTTACCTGCATAGGCAGCGTAAACCTTGACACAAGGAGCATGATGATAGACGATGAAAACTGCGCCATGATAAGAGATGCGTCATTTGGCTTTTCGTTTATGGATAAGTTCGGGAGCGATGAAAAAATGTGCAAGGAGTTTGATCCGAATCTTAAAATAAAACGGCCGGTTAAAACGCGAATACTCCGATTCTTCTATAGCTTTTTGTGAACAAATTGAGCAGGGCTTATTTTATTTAAAAACTTTATTAAAATTCAAGTGAAATAGCCGGTCTTAGTGCAGCACTTAAAAAACGTTAAATACCAATAAAAATAAGCCCGCAGATTTTGCTGCGGGCTTATTAAGGCTGCCGGCAAGGTGTCCTTTGAACTTTTTCTAGCAGCATATTCGCTTGGCTGCTTTTGCTTACTAAAGTCAAAAATGCAGGGAATGCACAGCTTTGCAATACCCCGCGAACTTAGCGCTGTAAGCTTTTCACGATTGCATTTATTGGGCTTCTCCCCCTGAAACCCAACTAATTTGTCTACACTCTTACCAAGCCCGCAGCTTTTGCTGCAAGGCTTATTAAGGCTGCCGGCAAGGTGTCCTTTGAACTTTTTCTAGCAGCATATCTGCTTGGCTGCTTTTGCTTCATAAAGCCAAAAATGCAGGAATGCGCAGCTTTGCAATGCCCCGCGAACTTAGCGCTGTAAGCTTTTCATGATTGCAATCATAAGGCTTCGCTCCCTGAACCCCCCTGAGTTGTCTACACTATTACCAAGCACGCAGCTTTTGCCGCGGGGCTTATTAAGGCTGCCGGCAAAGTGTCCTTTGACGCTTTTTTGAGCAGCATATTTGCTTGGCTGCTTTTGCTTCATAAAGCCAAAAATGCAGGGAATGCGCAGCTTTGCAATGCCACGCGAAACTTAGCGCTGGAAGCTTTTCGCGATTGCGCTTATTAAGCTTCGCTCCCTGAAACCCGCTAATTTGTCTATACTCTTAACAATCCCGCATCTTTTGCTGCAAGGCTTATTAAGGCTGCCGGCAAGGTGTCCTTTGAACTTTTTTTAATAGCATATTCGCTTGGTGGCTTTTGCTTCATAAAGCCCAAAATGCAGGGAATGCGCAGCTTTGCAATGCCCCGAGAACTTAGCGCTGGAAGCTTTTCACGATTGCAATCATTAGGCTTCTCCCCCTGAAACCCCATGAGTTGTCTACACTATTACCAAGCCCGCAGCTTTTGCTGCGGGGCTTATTTTGTATGCGTAATTAGATTTAATAAAAAATAGCTATTAATACCAAGTCTGTCCGAAACAGTTTATGTAGAAGTTGTCCACATAGTCGTACATGAATATGTCCCCCTGAGTCCTTTCGCTTTCAGGCAGGGATGCAATATTGTTATTCTTTTTATCCGCCAAAGCGTTATATATGTAATTGTACCTGCGTATCCTGCTGTTCAAATTGCCTTCCACGGTTTCCAAAACAAACCTGCCGTCGCCTAAGCTTGTTGCGGAAGTAACCAAGCCTATATGCGTGTAAGGCGTGCTGCCCTTCCTGCCGTAGATTATATAATAGCCGGCCCTTGGTATGCTGCTAAGCCTGTCTCTGTTTAAAAAACCTTCAAAAAGCTTTGTTTGGGACGCCTGCCTTACCGCAAAAGGTGACCCGTCCTTTAAAGGCGGAGCGTCCTTTTTTCTAAATTCCTTTGTCATAGGCACTCCGGCGTTTTCTAAGTTATACCCTACAAAAGCGCCGCACCAGCCAAAGCCCTTATAGGCATCTGGGTTGTACCACTTAGTAAACTTGTTGAAGCGGGGGAAGGGTTCGTTTGCGGCAGCCTGCCACTCGTAAATGGCGGCTTTGATGCCTTGGCTTATATTTTCCGGAGGCTCAGGCACGGGGCCTACCTGCACTTCCGCCCGCATAACGACCTTGCCCTTATCGTTTGTGCATTCTATAAGCGCGTAGCCGTTCTTAAGAGCTGTAATAACGCCGTCCTGCGTTACAGTTGCAACGTCCTGATGCTTGCTGCTCCATGTGCCGTTTGCTTCTATTGGGGTTGTGCATTGGTTTGGCACCATCTCTAAAATTATGGGCCTTGGCGGCACTTCAAGCTCCGCATTTGCAATCGGTATAATTATAAGCATGCAAAATATGCACGCCGTAAGAAAAGCTGTTTTTCTTTTCATGTTGTCTGCTCCTTAATTTTTTTTGGTGTTTTTTTGGTGTTGTCTATAAGCACTGCTATAAAGCCGCATATTATAGACAGATAGTAAGTAATAAAACGCCATACAAACATGGCTGCGAATATTATGCTTTTAGGGAAAAAGGACTCGAAAAACAGGTAAAAGCCGCCTTCCTGAGCGCCTGAAGCGCCCGGCAGGGGCGTAAAAGAAGCGGCTATGTGCAGCATCGCCTGCATGGTAAGCAAATCAGAATACGGGTGTGCATTAAGGCCTAACCCGCGGTACACAAAATATATTATGCTCATAAGCGAAAGCGCTTCGCAAATGGATAGCAATAGCAAAAGAAAAAATTGGCCGGGCGATTTTGTAAGCAGGTTTACGCTTACATGGAAATCTTCAAGGGCTGCGTCAGCTCTGGAAGCGGTAAGCGCCTTGTTTTTAACGAGGCGCATTTTTTCGCCTATGTTCACTACAAATATAACTATGGCGCGCACTATGTTCCTTGAAATGGACAGCAGCACTATCAAAACCACAGTAAAGGCGTTTATAAAAAAGCCGACTATCAAAAACGCCATGCCGCCGCCGCTCATATTGCTTTTTACAAGTTCAGGCTGGGCGATCCATAAAAAGCCGCCTATTAAAAGAACGGCGCACTGCCAGCAGAAAAACTTAACCGTAAGGGCGGACGAACTTATGCCGGTAGGCACGCCGCGCTTTTTTAAGCAGTATATCTGAACGGGCTGTCCGCCAGTGGCGGCGGGCGTTATTGAGGAATAATACATTCCCACCAAGGCTATGTTGAGATTATCCGAAAGGCTCACCTTAACTTTTTGAGAATGCAAAAAAACAAATGTTATGAAGCCTTCAAAAAATGCGTAAAGCGCAAAGCATCCTATTGCGCCAAGCAGCCAGCCCTTGTGTATTCCCCTTAAGGCGGCTATTATCTGCGTTATGTCTCCGGATTTTAGAGCAAAATGTATTACTATGATGAAAGTGCCTAAAATGAATGCTATATTCAGCGCTTTTTTCCACATACGCTTGCTGCTGCTTTCCATTAAATGCTCCTTATCATCATAAAATAACGCAAAGAAAGTATAGCATACTAAAATAGAATTGTCATTTAGCGCTTAATTTAAAAACTATTAAAAAATTCTAATAAAGCACGCTTAATCAAGTCTGTTTACGCTTATATGTTTTTCTAAAGTATATTCTTTTCCGTATATTTTAATCCCCACGGGATTACCTTTTTCAAGAAACACATCTATTTTATCTTTTGATACGCTAAACATAATCAAGCGGTTTCTGTATAAAAACTTAAAGCTGTAGCCTTCCCAAATATCGGGAAGCATGGGGCTAAAGGAGAGGCTTTCATTGGTCCGCATGCCAGCAAAGCCCTGCACTATGGCAAGCCAGCTGCCCGACATGCTCGTAATATGCAGGCCGTCCTGCGTATCGTTGTTAATATTGTCTAAGTCAAGCCGCGCTGTGCGCAGGTACATTTCAACGGCCTTGTCCTTTTTGCCAAGCTCCGCTGCAAGTATTGCGTGGACGCAGGGGGAAAGGCTGCTTTCATGCACCGTCATAGGCTCGTAAAACTCAAAATTGCGCCTTTTAACATCCAAATCGTATAGGTGGTTTAAGGCGTACAGCCCCTGCAAAACGTCCGCCTGCTTTATAAAGCAGGAGCGCAGTATCCTATCCCAGGACCAGTGCTGGTTTAGCGGCCTTTCGTTTTCGGGGATTTCCGAAGCGGGCTTTAACTCCTTATCCAAAAATGTATCGTGCTGGACGAATATATTTAAATCTTTATCTTCAGGGTAATACATGTTTTCGGCTATGTTTTTAAAGCGCTCCAATTCCTTATTATCAACGCCTAATTCCTTCAAGCGCTGTTCGCCCGCTAAGCCCGCCGCTTGGCAGAAAAAGTTAAGGCACCAGGCTGCAATTCTGTTTGTATACCAGTTGTTGTTTACATTGTTTTCGTACTCATTGGGGCCCGTTACTCCGTGCATCATAAAGCACTGCTTGTTTTTGTTCCAATGCACTCTGTCTGCCCAGAACTTGGCTATGCCGTACAGCACACAAAGCCCTTCGTTTTTAAGGTAGCTAAAGTCCGCCGTGTAGGCGGTGTAGTTGTATATGGCTAAAGCTATGGCGCCGTTTCTGTGCAGCTCCATGAAAGTTATTTCCCATTCGTTGTGGCATTCCGTGCCGTCAAAAGTAACCATGGGGTATAAGGCTCCGTCCAGCCCTAACTTTTTAGCGTTTTCATAGGCCTTTGGCAGCTGGTAGTAGCGGTACAAAAGCAGATTTTTTGCGACCTTTTCGCCGGAAACCGCTAAATATACGGGAAAGCAGAAAGCTTCCGTGTCCCAGTATGTGGCGCCGCCGTACTTTTCGCCCGTATAGCCTTTGGGGCCTATGTTAAGCCTTGCGTCATCGCCGGTATAGGTGCTTAGAAGCTGAAAAAGGTTGAACCTTATGCCCTGCTGCGATGCAGCATCGCCTGTTATGCTTATATCCGCCATGTCCCACTTGTTAAGCCAGGCTTCTTCATGGGCGCGCTTTAATTCTGAATATCCTTTATTTTTAAAGCCGTTCAGTTTTTTTAGGGCTTCCATTGGAAGCTCTTTTTCGCTGTAATCTCTATCTGTTACAACGCATATGAGTTTTTTAAGGCTGACGCTTTCATTTGCCTTTATGCTTTTTTTATAGGAATTTTCAGCGTAGCCCGCACTGCTATCTGATGAAAAATAATCCATGTGAGTTTCGGCGCATGAAAAGCAGGCAACTGTAAACCTTGGCGTGCCAAAAGGATTTTGCTTTGTTTTGCTTATAACGGATATATAATTTTCGTTTGCTTCGCTTGAAATCTGGTCCCAAAAAACTTCGTCGTAATTGCTGTCTTCGTTATGCACATTGCCGTCAAGGAAAGATTGTATTTCAATTTCAGCGTCAAAAGATGCGCCCACATTGTAGCTTAAAGCCATAAGCTCTTTATCCGCCATGGAAACAAAGCGCTCCGCTTTTACTGTAACTTCGCCCTTAGGGTGCCTAAGCGTCATGCTTCTGCTTAATATGCCCGTCTGCATATCGAGCGAACGGCGGAATTTAAGCACATCTAAAAGCGTCGCATCTATTTTAACCCCGTCAACAAACACATGCAGGCCTATAAGATTTGCAGCGTTTATTGCCTTGCCGAAGTATTCGGGATAGCCGTTCTTCCACCAGCCTACCCTTGTTTTGTCCGGAAACCAAACGCCGCCTATGTATGTGCCGCGGTGCGAGTCGCCCGAGTAGTCTTCTTCAAAATTTCCCCTTAGACCCATGGCGCCGTTGCCAAGGGACATAACGCTTTCGCTTATGCGCATGTTGTCTTTTGGGAAACTGTTCTCTGAAATTTTCCAAGGGTCTATTTCAAAATATCTTTTCACGGCTGATTCTCCTTTTTTATAAACTCTCTTTTGTTGAAATAAAGCGCGGCTATAAGCGTAAATACAAGCCCTGCCGCCAGCAATACAAAAACAGCGGCAAAATTGTTAGATGCTTTCCAAATATCCGATGCAAAAAACGGGGACAGATATTTAATGGATTTTATTTTTTCTGAAAGCTCGGATATTCTTGGTATTATAAACCAAAGTATATTTAAAAACGGGAACCAAGAGCTAAGCTTGCCAGTTTTGCTTAAAGCTGCTCCAAGCAAAAGCCAGCCCAAAGAAAAAATATGCACTGAAAACATGGCGAAAAGCACATAAAGCACCGAAACGAAAGATACGGTCCAGTAATCCCATATTAAAGAAGATGCAAGCAGCGCTGCTAAGATAAACACGATTTGCAGCAAAAGGCCGGCTGCAACAGCTAAAAAGTTTGCAAATACTATGTCCGACTGTTTTTTTGGCGTCTGTATAAAAAAGAAATACTCTTTTTTTAAAATTATGCCGGCCTGCAGGCGGTTGACGGCGTACAGTATATAAAAAAACGAAAACAATGGTAAAATAAGGCCGCAGCACATAGCTAAAAAGTGGTCGGTAGGCGTAAGGCCGTGTTTAATGCTTAGTATATCCGCAAATGCAGGCGCTTCTTTTTTTATGCTTTCTGCGAGCGTCAGCTGCCCTTCCAGAGGAGGGGTGTATATTAAGGCTATGCCTAAAACAATTAAAAAGGAGCAGAGCAAAAAGCTTATCAAATAAAACATCTGGCGCTGCATACGGTCTTTAAATAAAATTTTCATTGCATCTCATCTCCGTGGAACTTAAGGAAGGATTCTTCGCCGTCTTCTTTTCCGCCGACAAAATCAACTACATTATACCTTGCCAATGTTTTAATAAGCGCGCTGGGGCTGCCCGGCACAGCTACTATTGCGCGCCTGCCAAGGAGCTCCACGCCGTCCTCCCATTCCTGAGAAAACCTGCTCGCTTCGTCTTCTGAAACAAAATCTATATGGTATACTTTCTGCCTTATGTCTTTAAGCTCTTTAGCGTTCTGTTCTACTACTATCCTGCCCTTTCGCATAATGCATATTCTGTCGCTTATTTTTTGCGCGTGCTGCAAAATCCTTGTCATAAGAAGTATGGTTTTGCCGCTGTTTTTTTCTTCAAGCAGTATCTGCGTAAGTATGTTGCGGTCGCTTGGAGCAAGCCCTGCATAAGGCTCGTTAAGCACGAGAATAGGGCTGTCGTACATAAGCCCTGCAAGTATGGACATCTTTCTAATATTGTCGTCGTCCATGCTTATAAAGCTTCCCAAAGGGTTGATATCAAGGCTTTCCATAATATGCTGCATCTTTTTTAAGGACGCTCCGCCATGCCGGTCTGCCAAAAAACGCAGGTATTTTTCTCCGTCCGCATGGTCGGGAAAGGGCGCTCGGCCGGACACAAAACCCGCCTGGCTGTGCACTTCGCGTCTGCTTAAAAAGCAGTCCTTGCCTTTAACCAAAACTTTTCCGCTGTCCGGCTTTGTAAGCCCCATAAGCAAGTG
>JBMNUE010000014.1:0-23062 GCA_050946095.1 Christensenellales bacterium | reverse complement strand
GCGTGTTTGGTAGTTTATATACCAAAAAAGATTAAGTTTTAAACGTTTATTAAGAAAATAAAGCTATATTTCTAAAAATTGCTTGTTTTTATTGTTTTATTATGGTAAAATATCGACATTAAAAATAATAGGAGGATTTTGCTCTATGAAACGCAAACAATTATTTAGCCTGATTATGGCTATAGCTATGCTTTTAAGTATAATGACGATTGGTTTGGCTGATTCAGAAGAAGTTGTAAACCCTGACGGCACTAAAACAGTAACTACCACACACGATGATGGCAGCGTCACAACAGAAGTTTTTTATGGAAACGGTAATATTAATTCCAGAAAAATTGAATATGAAAACGGAGATATTATAACAGATGAATTTGCCGAGGACGGTACACAATTAAGCAGTACCTATCAATCACTTGGTGACTACAAAGAAGTTACGACCTATAAAAATGGCATACGTGATAATAAAGTACGTATATATCAAAATGGTCAAAAAGAAATAACTACATATGACGATGAAAATGGAAGCAGCGTTACTCACGACGAAACCGGCAAATTAGTAGGCGGGGCAAAAAAGAATGAGGACGGTACGCGTGAAGAATGGTGGATAGACAATCAAGGCAACAGAAATGACATTATATATGGCAAAGATGGGAATATGTTAAGCATATTTACATATGCTGACGGTTACAAAAGGGTTGTAGCCTACAAAAATGGTATACCTACACCTGACAATATCGTTACAATATATCCCGATGGCTATAAAAAAATAACTACATATGATGAAAATGGAGAATACGTAACTTATGATGATACCGGCAAGTTAGTAGCTGAAGGGAAGACGCTTGAAGATGGTACATATGTAGAATGGTTCATCAATCGCGATGGTGAAAGATCTGAGAGCATATTTAGTGATGATGGAACAGAGGCAATTCGGACCGTTACATATTCTGACGGTTATAAAGAAATAATTACATTTGAAAAGTTGAGCAGCAAAACTCATGACGCGGACGGTAACTTAATAGGCGAATTTAAATGGCATGAAGATGGCACGGGTGAATATTGGTCAATTGATCGCGAAGGCGTAAGAAATGAAGATAAATATGATGAAAGGCATAATAAAATAGAATCTACACGTATAAGCGCTGACGGTTATAAAGAAATAACCACATATGATGAAAATGGTGACAGCGTAACCAAAGACGAGAATGGGAATTTGCTTTATACTGTTACAAAACCAAAAGAAGACTATAAAGTTAAAAAGAATGCTGATGGAAAATTGTTGGGAGAATGGCATTACACAGAAAACGACGTAACTATTTCCAGCTGGGAAATAGATAGCAAAGGCAACAAAATAGTTTTCGAACGCGATGAAGAAGCCAAACATAATGTAACACGGATATATAGTCCTGCTGGCGACCTTATCGAAGAAACAATAAGAGACTTACGTGACAGTCTTATATCCAAAAAGACTTTTGAAGCAAAAGTCCAAAAGCAAAAATATGTATGGTATCCAAGCAATACAACATCCACGCACGGTTTTGCATTTAGGGAAGAACGTCCGGAGCTTACTGAAAAGTGGTATCGCTTTACTCCCTTGGATTTAAGCCATGATGGCATAACCACCATACCGCTTATAGGAGCCGGCAAATATATAATAGGCAGCGTTACTGTGGAAGTATCCGGCGATGAGGTTGTAGTAAACTACAGCTATAAGGGTACGCCGTATGATACCGCAAGGTCGGAAAGCGAATACCTTAATCTCTTGCCCAATCTTGCCGACCTTGAAACCGTGGAGCCTGAAGAACTTGGCGAAGGCTTTGCCTTTGGAGAACCAATAAGCATAGAAAATGATTTGGATGGCGATACCAATGTGCTTCTGTTTGTCCGCAACACACTTACTTTCTGCGATTTTTGGAGAGGGGACAAGCAGCTTGCAAGGTACTGGCCGAATTCAAAAAATTATGCAGAATACTATGAATACCTTAGAAGCATAATGGATTAAAAAAGTTTATAAGCAGATAATTATTTACTAATATTTTATTATTAAAACTTTAAAGGGAACCGTGAAGTTCCCTTTTTCAATAGCAGTAAATTTTACTATATACAGTATTAATATAAATAAAAAAGGGGTTTTTAATCTTGAACGTTTTTTTGAAAAATAAAGTTATATTCCAATAAAATGCTTGTTTTTATTGTTTTGTTATGGTAAAATATCAACATTAAAAACAACAGGAGGATTTGTCCTATGAAACGCAAACAATTGTTTAGTATAGTTATGTCGTTAATTATGCTTTTAAGTATAATGGCGATTAGCTTGGCTGATTCAGAAGAAGTTATAAACCCTGACGGCACTAAAACAGTAACTACCACACACGATGATGGCAGTGTCACAACAGAAGTTTTTTATGAGAATGGCAAATTAAAGTCTAGAACACATGAAGACGAATATAACAACATCAACATATGGGAATATTCAGAAGATGGTATGCTGTTAAGCTATTCATTTAAAGATGTCCATAACAGATATGAAAGAAAGACCATATATGAAGATGGCAATCCTGCGACTAAAACCGAAATATATCCCGACGGCTACAAAAAAATAACCACCTATGATAAAAACGGAAACGGCGAAGCCCGCGATGTGGGAGGCAATTTAATAGGTGGAGAAAAGCGAAATGAAGACGGCACGCGTGAAGAATGGTCAATAGATCGTTTTGGTAGCAGAAATGAACATAAGTACGATAAAAAAGGAAACATATTAGAGTATACGCATATATCTCCCGACGGTTACAAAAAGATAACCACCTATGATAAAAACGGGAACAGTGAAACCAATGACGCGGATGGTAACTTAATAGGTAGAGGAACGAACAATGAAGACGGCACGCGTGAAGAATGGTCAATAGATCGTTTTGGTAGCAGAAATGAACATAAGTACGATAAAAAAGGAAACATATTAGAGTATACGCATATATCTCCCGACGGCTACAAAAAAATAACCACTTATGACAAAAATGGAAACGGAGAAACCCACGATGGTGACGGCAATTTAGTAGGTAAAGAAAAGCAAAATGAAGACGGTACGCGTGAAGAATGGTTGATCGATCGCGATGGTAACATAAACGAATATAAGTATGATAAAGAATGGAACATAATAGAGCATACGTATATATCCTCTGAAGGCTACAAAAGTATAACCACTTATGACAAAAATAGAAACTCCGAAACCCATGATGCAGATGGCAATTTAATAGGCGAAGAAAAGCGAAATGAAGACGGTACGCGTGAAAGCTGGTCAATTGACAGAGATGGCATTAGATACGAAAATAAGTACGATAAAGATTATAATTTATTAGAAAGAATAGTCACAAAAGCTGATGGAAGTCAAGAAATAACTACGATTGACGAAAACGGCAATCGAATAACCCATGATAAAGATGGAAATCTGCTTTATACCGTTGCAGAAGAAAAAGAAGGTTACTTTACAACAAAGAATGCAGCAGGAGAGCTGCTTGGAGAACAGTATTGTGATGAGAATGGCTATATTATTTCCAGCTGGGAAATAGATAACCAAGGTAACAAAGTCGTTTTCGAACGCGACAAAGAAGCAAAACAAAATATAACACGGATATATAGTCCTGCGGGCGAGCTTATAGAAGAAACAATAAGGGATTTCCGTAACAATATTGTATCCAAAAAGACTTTTGAAGCAAAAGTCCAAAAATATGTATGGCACCCAAGCAATACAACATCCACGCACGGTTTTGCATTTAGGGAAGAACGCCCTGAGCTTACCGACAAATGGTATCGCTTTACTCCCTTGGATTTAAGCCAAGACGGCACAACCACCATACCGCTTATAGGAGGCGGCAAATATATAATAGGCAGCGTTACTGTGGAAGTATCCGGCGATGAGGTTGTAGTAAACTACAGCTATAAGGGTACGCCGTATGATACCGCAAGGTCGGAAAGCGAATACCTTAATCTGCTGCCCAATCTTGCCGACCTTGAAACCGTGGAGCCTGAAAAACTTGGCGAAGGCTTTGCCTTTGGAGAGCCAATAAGCATAGAAAATGATTTAGATGGCGATACCAATGTGCTCCTGTTTGTACGCAATACTCTTTCTTTCCGCGATGTTTGGAGAGAGGATAAACAGCTTGCAAAGTACTGGCCGAATTCAAAAAATTATGCAGAATACTATGAATACCTTAGAGGCATAATGGATTAAGATATACTATAATTAAAAAGGCCGGGATTATTAATCCCGGCCTTTTTATTGTGATTAAATAAGTATTTAGCAGATATTTTCACTTGTTATTTCGGCTCATAGGTATACCTTGCAACAAGGCGGGGCATATTGTTGTACATGCCGTAGGCTTCGCCGTATATCCTGTAGCGCTCTCCTAATTCCCATGTCGTTTTGCTTTGGTTTTCAAGCAGGACGGGCAAGGCGCTGCTGGTTTTGCCGTCTGATATATCAAAAATAATAAGCTGCGGTTTTTCAGAAACGGATTCCACAGCAACGCCGGTCATAACATAAACTTGAGTTTTTTCAATGCGTTTTGGCAGGTTGGCAAGCAGATCGGGATAGCCGAAGCCGTCATTTAAGGCCCAGGCCCTTGTTGTGTATGTGTTTGGATTCGGCACATAATATACGTTGTATTCTATAACGGTTGACTGCTTGCCGGGATAGTCCGCCTGTATGCGTATGGTGTTTGTACCGAAATGGTCAAAAATCGCATCGAAGCTGAATTCGCCCGTTGAGTCGAGCTTTGAAGTATCAAGATTTTCATACGGCGTTAAAACGGTAATGGTAGCTCCTGCCCTTGTGGTTGCGAATATGGGCATTCTGCTGCGATCGCTTTCGTCATCCAAGGTGGCAGCTAAGTCTAAAGGTATATCCTGCACCGCGCGGTGTATAATAATTGTAGTGGTGTTCATGCGGTAGTACTGGCTTCTTACGGTTATAGTTATTTTGTTATCGCCTATAGGATGTATTGGCGCGTTATAGGATATAAGCCCGTCCTGCGTGTTTACAAACGAGGAATAGTCTTCGCCGTTTATGAATACCTGGCTGTTTGTCATTACCTGAAACTTAATATTGTAAAGCGGCATGCTCGTTTCCGTGTACAGAGTGCTTGGACTTATGAGCATAAGCGGGCTTTGCGGTATGTCTATAGTATATTTTACGGGTCGCATAGCAACCTGTTCGCCGGTTTCTGCGCGTATATATGGGGTTAAGCTTACTTCCATGGTTGCGGGAAGATGGGTATCCTTGTCATTGGGTTTTTCTTCTATTAACTCATACCAAAAATAATCCGGCACTTGAAAGCTTGCGTATCCGCCTACAGCCATAAAGCTTTTGCGCAGCTCTTTAATATATATCTGCGCGCCTTCTTGGGCGGGGATGCGTATGGTATGCGCAGCCGCATCGTTTAGTATGGAAGCGGATATTTTTGGCTGCATCTCTTCAGGAACAGTATTTTTATCTTCCAGGTAAGGACGCAAAATGAAAAAATATCCTGCGATAAGCAGTCCTGCTAAAAACAATATTATTGCTAAAACGGGCAGTACACGCCTTGCTCCAAAGCTTGAAGCTCTTCTAAAGGATTTCTTTTTAAATTTATAGCTGCCTGTCGAACGCCCGATTGAGCCGGAATTAAACTCGTTAGCTGCGCTGTAGTACGTGGGGTTGTCGGTAAATCCATCGTAGTCTATGTGCTTGGCTGAGTGGTCATAATTAGAGTTGCTGTAATAAAACGCACCGCTGTCCTGTTCCCAGTCTTGATTTTCTATCGTTCTGCGCAGCTCTGCCTGCTTTTTTTCGCCGCGTTTTTTTCGCTCGCGGTAGCTTCGCATTTCAAGGGCAAGCCGGTCTTTAGGGTCTTCCTTTGGTATTTCATTGCCGCTTTCGTCTATTTTATACCGTATCGCTTCAGTTTTTTTTGTTTTTTGAAGCGTATTTTCAAGCATTTCAATAGGCTGCGGAACTTCCTTTTCTACTGGCAGGGGAGTGCCGCACCTAAAACATTTGGGAAGGGAAGCCCTATTCCACTGGCCGCAGTTGAGGCATTTCAATTTCTTTCATCTCCAAGTTTAAGCACGGCGATAAAGGCTTCGCTTGGTATTTCGACGGAGCCGAATTGGCGCATACGCTTCTTGCCTTCTTTTTGCTTTTCGAGCAGTTTTTTCTTCCTGCTTATATCTCCGCCGTAGCACTTGCTTAAAACGTCCTTGCGCAGCGCTTTGACGGTTTCCCTGGCGATTATTTTACCGCCTATTGCTGCCTGTATTGGTATTTCAAACTGCTGGCGCGGTATTACGTCTTTAAGCTTTTCGCACATAGAACGGCCGCGCTGATAGGCTTTGTCCTTATGTACAATTATTGTGAAAGCATCGCATATTTCCCCATTGAGAAGTATTTCAAGCTTTACAAGTTCGCTGTCCTTATATCCTGAAATTTCATAATCAAGCGAAGCGTAGCCGCGGCTTCTTGATTTTAAGGAGTCGAAGAAGTCGTATATCACTTCGTTTAGGGGAAGTTCGTAATTAAGCCTTACGCGTCCGTCTTCATACTGCATATCTTTAAACGTGCCTCGCTTATCCTGGCAAAGCTCCATAAGCGTGCCTACATAATCTTCAGGCGTATAGATTGTAGCGTGCACAAAAGGCTCGCGCATTATTTCTATGTTGTTTGCAGGCGGCAGGTGCCCCGGGTTGTCCACATGCAGCGTTTCGCCGTTTGTTGTTATTATTTCATATATTACGCTTGGGACGGTTGTTATAAGGTTTAAGTTGAATTCCCTTTCAAGCCTTTCCTGTATTATTTCCATATGCAGAAGCCCTAAAAATCCGCATCTGAAACCGTAGCCCAAAGCGGCGCTTGTTTCCGGCTCAAATATAAGAGAAGCGTCGTTCATTTGCAATTTTGCCAAAGCATCCTGAAGCGCCGGATAGTCTGCGCCGTCTGTCGGGAATATGCCGCAAAACACCATGGGCGTCACCTTTTTATAGCCGGGCAGGGGATTTTTTGCAGGATTTTCACCGCCTGTAATGGTATCGCCAACGCGTATGTCGCTCACCTGCTTTATGGAAGCCGCTACATAGCCGACTTCGCCCGGCAGAAGTTCTTTCTTTGGTATGTACCCGTTTGACATGAACCCTGCTTCTACCACGTCAAATTCAGCGCCGGTCTGCATCATAAGTATCGGCATGCCCACTTTAAGCGTGCCTTCCATTATGCGCACAAAGCATATGGCGCCACGGTAGTTATCATAAGTAGCGTCAAATACGAGCGCTTTTAAAGGCGCGTGCGCATCGCCCTTTGGCGGGGGAACCTGCTTTACTATTATCTCCAGCACATCTTCTATGCCTATGGCATCTTTTGCGGAAACCAGCGGCGCATCGCTTGCATCTATGCCGATAATGTCTTCTATTTGTTTTGCGACTAAGTCGGGCTGAGCGCTTGGAAGGTCGATCTTATTTATGACGGGAATAATCTCCAAGTCGTGCTCAAGCGCCATGTATACATTTGCAAGCGTCTGCGCTTCAACGCCCTGCGTTGCATCGACTACAAGTATTGCGCCTTCGCAGGCTGCAAGCGCGCGAGAGACTTCGTATGTAAAGTCCACATGTCCCGGGGTGTCTATTAGATTAAGCATATATGTATGTCCGTCTTTAGCGCGGTAGCTCATATTGACCGCCTTAGACTTTATTGTTATGCCTCTTTCGCGCTCAAGATCCATGGAGTCCAGCACTTGATTTGTCATTTCGCGTTTTTCAAAAACGCCGGTTTTTTCAAGTATTCTGTCCGCCAAGGTGCTTTTGCCGTGGTCAATATGGGCAATTATACAAAAATTGCGAATAAATTGAAGATTATCTGTCATTCTTCCTCCGTATTGTCATAATGTTTTTGCATTTGTTCATTTAAAAGGTTAATATTTCCGCAGCCCATGGTTAAAACAAGGTCGCCTTCTCTGCCGTTTTTCAATATAAAATTCTCCGCATCATCAAAGCTCGGCGTAAGGTAGGCGTTTATTCCGTTCCTGCGCATGCCGTCAACCAGCATCTGGCTGTTTATAGTGCCGGGGTCCTTTTCCCGTGCGCCGTATATATCCGTAACCAATGTAAGGTCGGCTTCTGAAGTGCAGGTAAGGTAATCATCAAATAGGGATATTACGCGGCTGTATGTATGCGGCTGCATAACGGCTATAACGCGCCTGTTTTGAAGCTTTGCAACGCGCAGTGCTGCCTGCATTTCCGCCGGATTATGGCCATAATCGTGGTACATTTTCATGCCGCATATATTTCCTGTATGCTCAAAGCGGCGGTGCGCGCCGGTAAAGTTAGAAAGCGATGCGGCGGCGAGCTTTAGATCGCCCTTTATTTCATTAACGCAAGCAAGAGCGGCAAGCGCGTGCAGGACATTAAAATCCCCGCCTACGCCAAGGCTGGATTCTGCAACCAGCTCCCCGTGGTGCATTACTTTAAAGCTGGGTCTGCCGTCTTTATCGTGAACGAGGTCTTTTACCTGCCAATCGCCTTTGTTAAGGCCGAATGTAACGGCGCGCCTGGGAAGCTTGCCTAAAAGGCGCATTGAGCGTTCGTCTTCCGCGTTGGCTATAACAACGCCGTCTGTCGGCAAAAGAGATAAAAAGCTAAAGAATGCCTGCTCTAAATTTTCCATATTGCCGTATGTATCCATATGGTCCTGTTCAATATTCAAAAGCAGGGCAATAGTGGGGCTCATTTTAAGGAAAGAACGGTTAAATTCGCAGGCTTCCGCTACAAAATAATCGTGCGATCCCGTCCTTGTGGAGCCGCCTATGGCATCAAGCCGTCCGCCCAAATGCACGGTGGGGTCCAAGTCTAAGTTTAAAAGCAGCTGCGACAGCATGGCGCCCGTTGTGGTTTTTCCATGCGTTCCGCAAACGCATATACGCTCTTTAAAGTTTTGCATAAGCTGGCCTAAAAGCTCGGCGCGCTCCATCTGCGGTATGTTGAGCTTTTCTGCCTGCATGCGTTCAGGATCGTCTTCATGTATGGCGGCGGAAAATACTACAAGGCTGCTCCCTTCTATTATTTCGGGATGGTGTCCTATGGCGACTGGTATATCCATAAGCCTTAACTTTTTTGCGGTGTGGCTTTCGCTGGAATCTGACCCAGTAACTATAATGCCCTGTTTTTTTAACATTTCGGCAAGGCCGGACATGCTGCTCCCGCCTATGCCTATCATGTGTACACGCTTGCCTATAAAGTCTTTTATATGCATAAACTAAAGCATCCTCCTTCTGCCGCAAAGTACAAGTATATTATACTTAACTCCTTTTGTTTTCGCAACAATTATAGCGTTCATGGGGCATTAAGCCCTTAAAACACAGCGAATCAGGCAACAGCTAAAACAAAAACGCTATAATTGAAACATGAAATAGACATTGAGCGGCAAGCTGCAAAAAAACGCATGCATAAAAAGAACGCACATACAAAAACAACGCCTGCATTTTTCAGCTGTTTTCAATATATAAATAAATTAATGTGCAGAGAGTTTCAAGTACAGCCTAATGACGCAGCATATAAAAGCTTTATGCTTGGCGAACGCTTTGCATTCAAGGGCTGTGCAGTTTTTATATTTTGGGCTTTATAGCGTAGCGACCAGGCAAAAAGACGCGCGGCAAAACGCCATATTGTAATCACTTTGAAATGTTGCATTAAAAGAACGCCCGCATTTTGCAGGCGTTCTTAAAATACGAAGTTTAATTGTTTTCTTCGCTTTCTTCAGCGGGTTCGCCTTCCTGAACTGGCTGCTCTTCAGCGGGCTCTTCCGCGGGCTGCTCATCTTCTGCAGGCTTTTCTTCTTGTTCTTCTGAAGCAGGTTCGGGGGTTTCGCCTTTTTCGCTTAGCGCTTCCTTAAAAGCTGTGGCCATGGTTGATTCGTAGGGGAGCTCGTCCTCTGTTAGATCAAGACCGGGTATATCGTCGTTGTCATCTTCAAAGGCCTGTTCTTCGAGCGCTTGGCGAATGCTCAGGCTTATGCGCTTTGCCTCAGGGTCAACAGAAAGTATTTTCACATTGACTTCCTGACCGGGAGAAAGCACGTCTTCGATATTTTCGACACGCTGTGTGCTGATTTGAGAAATATGGGTAAGGCCGTCTACTCCCGGTTCAAGCTCTACAAATGCGCCGAACGGGCAAATACGTACAACTTTTCTTGTAATAATTGAACCGACTGGGTATTTTTCTTCAATGTTATCCCAGGGCTTTGGCTGCAGCTGTTTTAAACCAAGCTGTATGCGCTCCCTTTCTCTGTCAAGGCCGAGTATGAGCACATCGATTTCCGTGTTGGGTTTTAGAACATCTTCGGGCTTTACGCCGCGTACCCAGCTTAAATCGGATATATGTATAAGACCGTCAACGCCGCCAAGGTCTACAAATGCGCCGAACTTGGCAAAACGCCTTACTATGCCTTTTACAACATTGCCTACTTTGAGCTTGCTCCATGCCTCTTCCTTAGCTTTGTCGCGCTCTTCTATAAGCTGCTGTTTGCGGCTTGCTACTATGTGGCGCTTTTTGTTGTCGAGCTCAAGAATTTTAAGCTGCACGTCCTTGCCTACAAAGGGGTTAAGGTCGTCGACAAAATGGCGCGCTACATGGCTTGCCGGGATAAAGGTCCTGAAGCCGTCTATATTGCCTAAAAGGCCGCCTTTTACTATGCGCTGCACATGGCCTTCGACTGTTTCGCCTTTTTCGAATTTTTCGACTATTTCGTTCCACTTGCGCCTGCGGAGTATGTTGCGCTGCGAAACTATAACATTGCCTTCGCCGTCGTTTACTTTGACGATTTCAACTTCGATTGTGTCGCCTATTTTGACGTCTTCGTCTATAAGGTCCGACTTTGCCATTATGCCGTCAGACTTATAGCCTATGTTTACACATACTTCGTCATCGGTAATCTGCACAACCTTGCCTTCGACCTCTTGGCCGTGGCGGATTTTAGCAAAATTGTCCACCGCTTCCTGCAAAAGGGTTTTGGGGGTTGCAGGGGTTTCTTCTTTGGCTTCTTTCGAGGCCTGGTCTTTTTGTTCTTCCGCAGGTTCTTCAGGAGCGTCCGCACCGTTTTCAGCAGCTTCTTCTACTGCTTCAGGCTCGCTTGCAGCTTCCTGCGTAGGTTCTGATGTATCGTCGGCTTCGTTTGATTCGCCGGTGATTTGTTCTACCTGCACAGTCTTATCTTCCTCGTCTTGTGTCATATTCACTGCGGGCTGCTCGTGCGGGTCTGAAACAACAGCTTGCTGTGTTGTTTCTGAAGTTTCGGGTTGACCATTTTGTACTTGGTCGATGCGTTCGTTGTCGTTCATTATGTCGACTACCTCCTTAAGTAACCATTCCGGTGTGGATGCGCCGGCGGTGATTCCAATTTTTATATCCCTATCGGGTTGCAATAAGTGAGACGGAAGTTCCGCCGCACGTTCCACCAAATAAGATTCAGGGCAGTACGCAAGACATGTTTCATACAGCTTGCGCGTGTTGGAGCTGCTTTTGCTGCCAACTACTACCATGCAGTCTGCCGATGAGGCTATTTCCTTAGCCTCCTGCTGGCGTTTCTTTGTTGCAGAGCATATGGTGTTCATGCTCTTAACATTTGGAAAGCGCTTTTTAAGTGCTTTTATTATTTCTTCAAACGCAGTTTCTTTGAATGTGGTCTGCGCAACTACGAGCGCGTCATCAAGCGCTGAAGGCAGACTGTCTATTTCTTGCGCTGAAGAAATAATGTAGGTATCGCCCCGGCACCATCCGGCTGTGCCGATAATTTCGGGGTGATTTTTATCCCCTATGATGATTACGGGCTTGCCGTTTAGGCTGTAGCTAAGCACGCTTTCATGAAGCCGCTTTACAAAGGGGCATGTGCAGTCCTTAACGAGCCTGGCCGTAGATTTCGCCTTGCGAATTGCTTCTTCTGTTACGCCGTGGCTTCTTATTACAAGAACCGCGTCCTTGGCTTCGTCTACCGAATGTACGGGGATAAGGCCTTTGTTTTTAAAGCTTTCAACGGCTAAGGGATTATTGATAAGGTTCCCTAAGGACACACATTTCAATCCCTGCGATTTAGCCTTCTCAGCGACGCTGAGCGCTTTTGATACCGCGAGCCGTACACCCATACAGTAGCCGGCGTGTTCTGCAATAATTAACTGCATAACTCCTCTGAAAGCTTACACCAAAATTGTTTTTTCGTCAATAAAATGTGCATATTCAAATCGTTCAACTTACAAATTTTTTGCCCGCTTTTTTTGAAAGGTCGAGAATTGCCGACCGTATCCTATTCATAAGCATTAAACAGGCATCTTTGCTTGTGCCAAGCGGAATTAAGTCTTCAAACATAATTTCGCTGCCTACATATATATTGGTGCGGCGGAATATCCTGGGCTTCCTGTCAAAATAAACCGGTATAAGGGGCGCCTGGCTTTTTAAGGCTATAAGCCCTACGCCGCTTGCCAAATCGTTCAGTTCGTGCGTTTTTTTGCGTGTCCCTTCGGGAAATATGCCGAGCACATGGTTTGCCTTAATCACTTTAAGGCAGCTGCGCATGGCGCTTATATCGGAAGCGTTGCGTTCAACTGCAATCATCCCGAGGCCGTCAACAATCCAGCGCATAAGAAAAAAATCGCGCAGGGAAGTTTTTCCCAAAAAGCGTATTTGGTGCCATTTATTATGAACTGCAATAAGAACTGGATCCAGTACGCTTTGGTGCGAGCTTACGATAATGTAAGGGCTCTCTCTATTAAAATTCTCTTTGCCAAAACATTTTGACGGGTAAAAAATTTTGGAAAATACATACAATATCCACCAGGCGATGGAGTAAAAAACGTTTTTGCTGTTATCTTTATGCGCCATAAACCTTATTAACCTCTTCAATAATGGCTTGAACGGATTCTTCAAAGTTCAAATTGCTCGTATCTAAAACAACCGCATCTAAAGCTTTCTTAAGCGGGTCGATTTTTCTAGTGCTGTCCTGCAGGTCGCGCTTTTTAAGATCTTTAATAATAAGGTTAAGATCGGCTTCTTTGCCTTTTTTTAAAAGCTGTTTATAGCGCCTTTGCGCTCGGACTTCAGGCTTAGCTGTCAAAAAGATTTTAACAGGAGCTTCTTTGAGCACAACAGTGCCTATATCTCTGCCGTCCATTATAACGCTTTGTTTTTGAGCTATTTGACGCTGCAGATGCACAAGGTATTTGCGAACTGCTGCAAAACGCGAAACGGAAGAAGCAGCAAGCCCTGCTTCCTCCGTGCGGATAGCTTCTGAAACATCAGTGCCGTTTAATAAAGTTATTTGCTTATTATTTTCGTATCTTGCATCTATAACGGCCTTGCCGTTAAGGCAAAGATTGGAAACTTGTTCTTCATCATCAGGCGAAATACCGTTTTGCAGCGCGGCTAAACCTACCGCACGGTACATAGCACCTGTATCTAAGTGGAGTATGTTAAGTCTTTTTGCGACGGCGTCGCATAGGCTTGTTTTGCCGGAACCGACAGGCCCGTCAACGGCTATAAGCAAGTGTTTTTCGCGCATTATTCTTTAACCGCCATGGACTGCGTTAAATCCCAGCCTGCTAAAATAGCGTTCTGGTGTGAAACGGCATACGGGCCTACCTTTTCTGCGACACTCATTTCCCTTGGATAGTGTATGCAGATGTGGCCGGATAGACCGTTATTTGGGTTATGGTCCACTTCGTGCCCGCGGCTATGCGTTGAAGCCATATATACGCGGCCGTCGGAAAACATAATCCATACGGGCCTTGGAGTCCAGTTGTCCTTGCCTAAGAGCTTTCTCATGGTTTCAGTATCTTCTTTTGTTATAGGTTCGCCGTCTGCATGGCTGCCGTTGCTGAATACATTCACGTTGTAATGTCCGCCGCTTAAGAAGTCGTACACTATAACATTTGGAAGGCGCCTGCTGCGTGCCCTGATTTCAGTATCCCATAGGGCGAAGCGCACTTCCTTTGCTTTAGGCGCGGTGAAAGACGGTGCAATAGGCTGGCTTGGCGGCGTGGGCTTAATGGGCGGAATAATAGGAATATTGTTTTTAGCTATGGCATTGCCGGAGTGCAGCTTTGCCCAAGTAAGTGAACCTACTATGCCGTCCTGCTGCAAGCTGTTTGATTCTTGGAAAGCCTGCACCGCAAGCGCTGTGGCAGGGCCGAATATGCCGTCTGCCGCTCCTGAGAGATAGTTTAAGTTTATAAGGCGCTGTTGCGCCGCTGCAACATCTTCGCCGCGCATGCCTATGCGCAGGCTGCGTGTAAAGCCGCCTTTGTTTTGCTGTGTATCATCTTTGCTTGGCGTTTGGCCTTTGGCATTGCTGCTGTAAAGCGCGGTCAAGGTATCCTGGCCTGCCATGCCGTCAGCCTTTAAGCTGTTGGATTTCTGGAAACTTGTAACGGCGAGTGCGGTCTGCGTTCCGTAAATGCCGTCGGCGTTGCCCGTAAGGTAGCCTAAGGTTTTTAGCCTGTTTTGAAGCTGCATTACATCGTTGCCTTTAGAACCTATTTTTAACAATCCGTATACCGGCGGCTGAGTAGGTATGAACGCCGTTGGAGCCGGGCTTGAAATGCTCTGCCAGTTGCTCGGAGGGTTTTTGCTCGCAGGCACTGCGTTTTCGCTGAATAGGGCTCTTTGCGTATACAGGTCTGCTATGCCGGAGCTTGTAAAGCCGTTGTTTCTCTGGAACTGCTTTACAGCGTCCATATCCTGGTTTTCGTATACGCCGTTTGGCGTGCGGTCGTAATAACCAAGCTCAATAAGCCTTTCTTCAAGACGGGTTACAGCAATACCGCGTGTGCCCTTTCGCATTACTATAACATTGTTTTCGTTAAGTTCATATTGCGGGGAACCGCCGTTTGGCGATGGCGTCTGCATGGTTGTTTCAAGCGAAAGCCATGTAAAGCTGTTCATCTTGCCGGTCTGTCTTATGGAGTGAGCTTTTTGGTAAGCTTTTACAGCATTTGCTGTGGATTGGCCGTATATGCCGTCTATTTCGCCCTTGTAAAAGCCAAGGGTTGTAAGCGTCTTTTGAAGGTCTGATACAGCATCGCCCTTATCGCCGCGCTCCATATCCGGGTTTGGTATAGGCGGAAGTATATCCACATTTACTTTTCTGTTTTTGGAGTTGCGCGGCTTGCCCTCGTATATGAGTTTTTGCATCTCGGGAAGCGCAACGCCTGTTGCCTTATAGCCATTTTTGGTTTGGAAATCCTTTACGGCTTTTATTGTGCCGCTGCCGTAAACTCCGTCTTCTTTATCGCTGTAAAACCCAAGCTCTTTAAGGGCCTGCTGAAGCGTTTTTACAAGCGAACCGGATACGCCATTGGCAAGCGTTTCATAGCGCACCCTGGCTTCGCTGTCGTATTTGAACGACTCGCCGGGAAGGTATTGTTCCGGAACGTTTACGTATTGGGACATAACATAGCCTTTGCGGCTTTTGTAGGATATATATAGAAAATCCCCCGATGTTTTTATAACTTCTATTGTAGCGCCGTTAGGCACTGTGGCTAAGCGCGTGGAGCGCACGGAAGCGCGCTGCCTTAAGTTTACGGAATCGCTGGTTGTAGTGCTGTACGGGTAAACGGCTTCAGCGCTTTCATCTGGGAAGGGAATGCTTTGATAGTCTCCGCCGGTTGAATTTTGCGGCTTGTCCGTAGGGAATACAGGCTGCGGGGTAGGGGTGGCGCCCTTTGGAAGAGCGGTATTGCTGTAAAGCGCTTCCTGCGTATTTTGACCGGCTTTGCCGTCTACTTTAAGTTTATTGTCTTTTTGGAAATCCCTTACGGATTTTTCTGTGTTTCTGCCGTACTTGCCGTCTATTTTGCCTGTGTGGTATCCAAGCTCTTTAAGACGTTTTTGCAAATTTTCAACTAAAACGCCCTGATCGCCTGGGCGGAGAACTTCTGCTGAAGCGGACAGAGTCTTAACCTGCTTTTTTATTCCGCGGGAATTAAGCGGGCTGCCTTCAAAAAGAAGGTATTGTAATTCCGCATCCGCAATGCCGTTAACGGTTAGATTGTTTTTCTTCTGAAAGCTTGATACGGATTTTTTTGTCGCCGGTCCAAACTTGCCGTCTATTTTGCCGCCATGAAACCCCAGCTCTTTAAGCGCTTCCTGCAAAGCCGTTACGGCATCGCCCGAGGAGCCTTCGGATAGGGTTGTGTAGTTTGAATAAGAGGCAAGCTGTTCTTTGCTTAAATTTGATGTATCTGCTTTGCTTAATTCGGGCATTTCATTAACAAGGTTATTTTTTAATATATAGCCTGTTCTGCCTTCATATATGACGATATAGAAGCTGTTTTCTTCGCCGATTGCGGCAACTGCCGAGCCTGCGGGAAGCTGCATAACTTCCGAAGCGTTGCTGTCTGCAGAACTTTTCATGGATGTATTTTGAAATGTATATGCCACAAAAGGAAAACCGCTTGTTGCAAAAACCGGCAATGCAGCTATAAGCATAACAACGGCTAACGCCAAAACGGTAATGCGGCAAAAAACATATTTTTTCATGGGAAGCCTCCAGTCAATCATATATTGTTCATTTTAATGCACAAATTCCGTACTGTCAAGGAAAACGAGCCTTTTATAGCGGTTTGGCTTGATTTTTTTGCATATGTTTTATGCATTTACATTAGGCCGGCAGAAAAACAGGATTTTGCCTGCTGAAACCGCTGTTTGTTTAAGAAGCTTAACCGAAAATTATTTATATATATTAGATTTTCATATTAGTAAAACCATACTGAACAGTATGGTTTTAGAGTGTATAAAGAGTATTGTTTAGGGGGCATATAACGAAGCCCTGTGAGTGCAATCTTGAAAAGCTCCAGCGCTAAGCCAAGGTCACGGGGCATTGAAAAGCTGCGTATTCACATATTTTGGCTAGACAAAGCAAAAGAAATACGACAAAGTGCCCAAGGGCACTTTGTCGACAGCCTTAAACCATACAGAATATTATGGTTTTACTTTAATTTACTCCAACGCTATTATAGTTTTTTTGCTTCCTGCATTGCCGGTTTTTGCGCGCAATATTTTATCGTTTAAGCTTTATGAACTGCAATGTAGGAGACATGTATATACAAAGCATTTCTTTAAATAGATTTGTTTGCATATTTAGGATCTGCGATTAAATTCATATTTTTTGAAGATTCTCTTTTCATCGGCTTTATGGAGAATATGCATACTATAGTTGTAAAAAAATCCGCTAACGGCTGTGAAAGGTAAATGCCTTTTACGCCTAAAAGTTTAGGCAGGATCAATATAAGCGGAACATAAAACAGCCCCTGGCGCACAGTCGACAGAAACAGACCGTATTTTGAATCGCCAATTGTCTGATAAGTTATGGTCATCATATAGCATAACCCAAAGGCAGGGTATAAAATTACCTGCGAAATTAATAGGTTTTTCCCATATTCGATGATAATAGGGTTTTTATTGAACAGAAGAATTAAAGGCTCTGCCAAAATGATATATATTGCTGCTACAATTACGGTTAAAATCATCGATCCTTTCAGAGCAAAACGAACAGATTCATTGAAGCGATCTTCATTTTTTGCGCCGAATGCATACGAGGCAACCGGCTGATATCCTTGCATGAAACCCATAATTACATAGCATCCTATCAAGACCAATCTTTGTACGACGCCGTATGCTGCGATAATCTCATCTGAATGGGGCAGCGGAGCCGCCATAATATTTGTTAAAGATGCTGCGACAGAAAGACAAATCTGTATAACGGCGGTAGGGATACCGATAGCCATAATAGTTTTTATCATATCCCAGCTTGGGCGAAAAGCCTTTGTTTTGATTTTTATCACGGACCGTCCGCTTGCATAGAACCATGCTAATATAAAGAACGAGACAAATTGAGATATTGCTGTTGCTATGGATGCGCCCTCGACCCCTAAATTTAATCCCCAATCAAACATAAATATCGGGTCTAAAATAATGTTAAGCACGGCTCCTGCAACAACGGCAATTGAAGATATCTTGACAGAAGATTCCGCTCTAACGGCGCAATTCATACTCTGCGCCGGCAGATTTGCAAGAGCTGCTATGAACATCCAGAAGGCATAATCCTTAGCGAGCGGCAGGGAAGCATCGGAGGCTCCGAATGCTCTCATTAAAGGTTCTATAAATATTATGCCGCCTATGCACAGAAATATACCTATTATTACCGATATACCAATAATTGTTGTAACGGTGCGGCTGGCTCCCTCCTGATCGTCTCCGCCTAATTGCCGCCCCGCTAAAACAGCGGCGCCGGCTGCGAAGATATTTTCTATTGAAACCATTATAAGTAAAAGAGGGACTGTAACGCCGACTGCTGTCAGTGCGACGTCTGAATTCAGCATGCCGATATAAGCTGTATCAACAATATTATATACGGCCTTTGCAAGCAGAGCTATAGTTGCAGGAATAGCTAATTTTATAATAGATTTTGCAGGAGGCATTTCTCCTAAAACAGATTGCGATGCTTTTATTTTTGGCATTAAACTCACTTCTTTCTTTTAACAACGCCGTAGAGCAGAATATTCAAAGCTCTTCTGCATTGTTGTTCATGTATTTTAAATTCTGTTGCAGATAGGTCTGCAATGCGATATTTCGCATTAATAAAGTCTTGAAATTCCCGAAATGTTTCGATGACATCGGTCTTTGTGATTTGTTCGCGCAAAGGGAGCGATTCCAATAATTCTTTCAAAATCAGAATATTTAACTCGTCAAATTCTTTTTTCCTTTCTTTTATAGCTTTTTCAAGGTGGGCCGGTGGCATCATAGTTGCTTCGCAAAAAATTCGCTGGTAAACCGGATGCTCTGCGAAAAAAGCCATTCTTGCAGAAAAATAACTTTCTAAGCTTATATCCGTTTCATTTTTATTTTTTTGCATTTGATTTTTCAGATAGCGCATAAGTAAACGGAAACATTCATCTACACAAGCTAAAAACAAATCATCTTTTGTGTTAAAATAATGATAAATAATTCCTTTTGAGACACCCTGCGCCGATGAAATGGTGTTTACTGAGCTGGCTCCATATCCTCGATTTGAAAATTCTTTAAGCGCGCTATCCATAATGCGGCGTTTCATCTGTTTGTTTTTTTCTGCTCGTTTCATAAAACCTCCTGTTCATTAACAACCCAAGTCAGCATTATACATCTTTTAGACCAGGTGGTCAATATTATTTGATAAGAAATTTTTTATTAAGTGCAGACTTACAATAGATGCGAGACTGAAGGGCAAAAAAAAAGCGATTGAGTCTGGTAAGATAATTAAAGAAAAATATTTAGCAGAAAGGACTCAACCGCCATAGAAAACATAACACATCGCAAAAGGTATTTGCCGCATGAATTAAAAACACGAGTTCATGCTGTGAAACTGTATCGTAAAACTAAAGACATTAGCTTTGTATGCAGACGATAATACATATCTAAAGCATCGTTTATGGTAAAGAATAGGAGATATGATAGCAGCTGGAAATCGCTTAGAAATCGCAGCCATAGACTTCACAGCCAGCACCATAACGCGCATATGGATGAAGAGCTTGGATGTATGAAAAAACATTCGCAGAAGGAATCCTAACATAAGTGTTAATGAAGAAACAGATAATAGGGCAGGAACATTGCCAAAACTAAAAGAATGCATATATTTGACGTATTTTGCAAATCAAAGCATGTAATCCATAATTTGATACATCCAAATACGCTATGGTATAACGGTAAAACGGAACACGACCGCCGCAGCGGCCAGGAATGTTTTTTTACTTGAGCCTCCACTTTTATGATGGCTTACAAAATCAAATGAGAAATTATCTGCACCGGTCAACTTATAAATGTATTGGACTGGAAATTTACTATGCGCCGTTAAGCCGAATCGATTCAAAAAGCCGATTAATCTAACAGAATAAGGGCGTAGCCCGAACCCTATTATATAGCTTGCTATAAAGACCACCGTTTTATATTTACATCGGTTTTACATTATTTATTAATATATAAACGAGTTTTTTGAAGGCTTGGTTTGACTTTTAAGGTAGATTCTATATTTTAGATAATGCTGTTAGAAAAACTCGGCTTTGTATGCTGAAATGGTTTCTTGCTAAGCAAAGAAATATAAAAACTTATTAAAGGTTTGAGCGTTTCTTAAAAAAACGGACAAGCAAAAAACGCCCAAAGCATTGATATACGCAAAGGACGCTCAAGTGCAGCAGTTAGACTTATTTCCTGCTTTCAGATATTTTGCTGTTTAGTTTTTTAAGCATAATCTCAACATCAATGCCGTGTACGGCGCATGCGTCTTTAATGGATTCGCCTTGAGAAGCTGGGCATCCTAAGCAGTGCATGCCCATATCGAGCAGAACTTCTACACACTCGGGGTACTGCATAACTATTTCGCCTATAAGCGTTTTTCCGTTTACATATGTATTTTCCATTATATAAATCCTCCCTTGACTTGATATAAGTATTATATTACAATTCAGGAAATAATTATGTTGTTTTAACAACGAAAGGTGATTTTTTTGTACGAAAAATTTTTAATGAATACGCCTTTATTTGACGGTATTAGCGTTGATGAAGCAAAGCATATATTAGACTGCATTGGATCGCATAAAAAAACATTTAAAAAGGGCGAAACTATTTTTTCGGCAGGATCCGTTATTAATGAAATGGGTTTGGTATTATTTGGAAGCGTAAACATTGTTGTAAATTTCTTTTGGGGCGAAAGCCAAATTTTCGCTCATGTGGAGAGCGGAGACGTATTTGGTGAAAATTATGCCGCAATTCCAAATAAAGAACTTATATGCGATGTGACGGCAGCTGAAGATTCAGAAATTCTTTTCTTAAACATACAAGCCTTGCTGAAAACATGCGAAAGAGTTTGCTCGTTTCACCACCGTATTATACAAAATATGCTGTGCATATCCGCACAGAAAAACCTTGCTCTTTCTACACGTATGATGCATATAGCGCCAAAATCCATAAGGAGCCGCCTGCTTTCATACTTGTCGGAACAGGCGGCGGAATATGGTTCTTCGCATTTTACCATTCCGTTTAACAGGCAGCAGCTTGCGGAGTATTTGAGCGTGAACCGCAGCGCTATGTCCAACGAGCTTAGCAAAATGCAAAAAGACGGCTTGATAAAATACCGTAAAAGCGAATTTATTTTAATATAGAAAGGATGCTTTTTATGAATGATATTAAATGCAAACGCGCATATGAAGCGCCGGCAAAAGACGATGGAAAGCGCATATTGGTTGACCGTCTTTGGCCAAGGGGCCTAAAAAAAGAGCTGGCTTCCATAGATTGCTGGGCAAAAAACATGGCACCGTCCACAGAGCTTAGAAAATGGTTTGCACATGATCCGAACAAGTTTGAAACCTTTTCCTCAAAGTATGAAGCGGAGCTTGAAGAAAATCCGGAAGCCGAAAGCTTTATAGAAAATCTGCGCACAATATTGCAAAAGGAGCCTGTTTCTTTTATCTATGCTGCAAAGGATACGGAACACAACCACGCAAATGTGCTTAAAATATGGTCGGACGCAAAACTAAACAAATTAGCGAAATAGCAATGCGGTAAGGCTGGGCTATAACGCTGCGCTTATGCTTTTTTGAGTCTATTCGTCCAAAAAATGCTTTTTCGCGAACTCCATGTTCTGCACAAGTTCAACTGTGCCTAAGTATTTGCCGTTTTTGTCCCTTACTGCCATATACCTTACAAGGAAGCTTTTGCCTGATTTTTCCATCCATACAGCTACTTCATCGCGCCGGCCGCTGCGGAAATCGTCTATAATCTGCCTTACCATAGGTTCAATCTTAGGAGGATGGCAGGAAAACACCTCGCGGCCAAGAGCCATTTTTGGACGGCTGAAAATTTTAGGCCCTTCGTTAAAAAAGCGGTTTATGTTTTCTGCATCAACAAATGTAATTTCCATTGGAATTACATTAAGCAGCGCTATAAGTTCGCTAAGCTTCACACGTCCGCCAGGCATCGCTATTTCGTTGTCTAACAGAAAAGCGGCGCTGGCTTTAGTGTTTTCCGCTAAATCCAAAACATTGCTGCTTACATCAAAACAATCCGGATAATCTTTTTCGTCTTGGTATATTTCATACCATTCATCATCAGTAAAATTTACAGCGCATATTGGGAATAATATATTTTGTTCCTTATATATCATTTCTTCGGCTCGCTTTAACACCTTCTTGAAACGAGATTTCCATATTTCTGAATTATCGTTTTCTTTTGCTAAAACATTAAGTTCATGGCGTATTTCATCATCAACGGTCCACATAACGTCCGAGGGGCCGGATATACCGTATTTTACTTTAAGCAATGTATAAAGAAGATCGCCTTTTTTGCCGTAATGTACGGATAAATCGCGAATCTTATTTAACAAACCGCTAATATCTCCGTTTTTGTCTAATATGGAATTAATCTGAGTTATCAGGTCTGCCAATGCATTGTTCTCGCGTGTAAAAGTTTCGAGGGGATGTCCTGCAACGGAGCTGAGCTTTGCCGCAAGCTTGTTTTTCTGCGAATAGTCAGGTTGTTCCCCGGAATTTTGTATGCCTTTTTGTGTTTCAGGCTTTTTTCCATATAGGGATTTCTCTGCTGTTTTTTCAGCGTTTGCAATTCTTTCTTCTTTGGTTGTGCCATGAAACAGGGCGGAATGCACATCGCAAAGCTGCTGAACTTCAGCAAGCGGAAAACCGTCTTTAATCAATTCCTGTTCCGCTTCCATAATTTCCGATGCATCAACTTCGCCAAACTCATGCACAAAATCTTTCCGCACATTTTCTAAGCTTTCTCCTTCGCTTAATCGCTTAAGGTACTTTTTAAGCATGTCTTTGCGAGTAGAATGCGAAGGCTTTTCATCAAGCGGATTTGTATTTTCATCATAAGCTTCTGAGTTAAATTCAAAACCTTTGGATTTAAGCTTTTCAGATATTTTTTTCATTGACAAGCCTTTCGTATTTGCCATTTTTGGAATAGTCATAACATTGTCTTTGGAATAGAGCGTGGATTTTTTTTCGCTAAAACCTAT
>JBMNUE010000013.1:0-24135 GCA_050946095.1 Christensenellales bacterium | reverse complement strand
ACGACACTGGTTTTTCATTTCTGCAGCTTAGGGAAGGCGCGCAGGCTGCTGCAAGCAAAAACTTTTCCATAGTCCATGTGCTTTCAACAAAGCGAAATTCCCTGCAGCTTAAAGATATAAAGCCGGACGCTGTAATTGTATCTATGAAGGAAAGCGCTGCAAGGGCAAGCTTCATAGAAAAAATAAAGGATATACCTTATATAATTGTAAACAATACAGATGAAAACGCTTTCCGACCGGACGAAAAAGCTGGCGCAATAGAGCTCTGCCAAGCAACGCCTGAACATATGTCGATAGTTTCGGTATTTTCCGAAGATAATTTTGCGGTGGACCTGCGTTTGGAAGGGCTTAAAAGCGTGTTCCCGGGTATGGAAATACACAGGCTTTCCCCCGGCACTCCGCTTCCCTATGATATCCAGCTAAGGCGCGCATGTTTGGCGCTGGATAAAACTGCAACGGAATATTTAATAATGCTTAAGGAGCTTGGCAAGCTGCCATCAACCCAGCTTATTTTAGGCTACGATATAGGCAGCAGCGCCGTGGAAGACATATTTTCAGGCAGAGTTTACGCCCTGCTTATGGATTCACCTTATTCGCTCGGCTACAAAGCGGCAACCGAAGTTTTAACGGGCATTAAGCAAACGCCGCCATCAGGCCGCGTGATAACAAAAAGCAATATGTTTGATTCTGAAAACGTGCGGCTTATGTTCCCCCTGCTTCAGGCAAATTAACAGGAGTAACCATGAAAAATAGAGTTTTAATATTTATGCTTTGCTTTATATTGGCATATGCGCCATCAGCAGTTTTTGCAGAAAACAGCGACATACATATAGGCGTTTTAGTTTATAACACCGCCGATACCTTTATGATGACCATAGTAAGCGAAATAGAACGCCTTTCAGACGAAAACACAAGGCTTACGGTTTTAAACAGCGCAAATGATCAAAACCTGCAGGCAAAGCAGATGGCAACGCTCATAGAAGAAAATGTGGATGCGCTCATCATAAACCCTGTGGACAGGACCAGCTGCATATACCTTATAGAAATAGCTAAAAAAAGCGGCTTACCCGTTGTGTTCATAAACCGCGAACCGCTTCGCGAAGACATGGAAAGCTATAATAACGCCTATTATGTAGGCACGCAGCCTCAGCAGCAGGGCATACTCTGCGGAGAAATTATAGCGGATTATTTTATGAACATTCCTTCGGCAGATAAAAACGGGGACGGCATTATACAGTACGTGCTTTTAAAAGGAGAAGAAGGCCATCAGGATACGTATTTAAGAAGCTTTTACTGCCTTAAAGCGCTTCAGGACAAAGGCATTAAAACACAACAGCTCGGCGCTGAAAGCGGGGACTGGAAAAAAACGCGCGGCCAGCAGATTATGGCGTCTTTCTTAGCAGAATTTGGAGATAGTATTGAATGCGTTATTTCAAACAACGACGATATGGCATTGGGCGCCATAGACGCCCTAAAGGCGGCGGGATATTTTTCAAACGGTAATTTTATGCCCGTGGTGGGCGCTGACGCAACCCCTTCCGCCTTGGAAGCTTTGCAGGAAGGCGTGCTGCTTGGAACCGTGCTAAACGATGCAAGGCTTCAGGGCGCTGCCGCAATAGAAATAGCCACGCTGCTTGCAAGAAAACAGAATCTCGACAAGGAAAAGCTCATTTTCCCCATGCAGGAAGACCGCTTCATTTGGGTGCCTTCAAAAAAATACATAAAGCCGTTTAATAATTAAAAGCTTAGTTTTTAGAAGTTAAAGCTTTTTATATTAGAGGCTTAATAATATAGACAAGGTATTGTTTAGAAAAATTCAGTGTGCGAATCCCAATAAGTGCAGCTGCGAAAAGCTTCCATCGCTAAAGTTTCGGGGCGTTGAAAAGCTGCGCATTTCCTGCTTTGCAGCTCGAAAAAGCTATACATTTACTGCTTTACAACTTGAAAAAGCAAAGCTCTCAAGCATAAAGACACGCGACAATATGTATTAAGACATATTGCCAACAGCCTAAAGCCCTTTAAAGGTTAAAGGCTTAGTTTTAAATATTTATTTTGAAAATTATATATTTATTTTCGGTTTTTTAGCCGAATCATCTTTCCAAAATGGATATCCAGCCCTGCTCAGCGCTGCCCAAGCTTGTTGTAAATTCTCCTTTTCTGTAATGCTTGAAGCCGCACTTTTCCTGCACCCGCTTGGACTGAAGATTTTGGTCATAATGGCCGCAAACTATAAAATCAAGCTGAACTTCTTCAAACAGCCAGCGTATAACTTTTTTTACCGCTTCAGGCATGAGGCCTTGCCCCCAATAGTCCTTGGATAATACATAGCCTATCTCGCGGCCCTTTTTATCGTTAAATTCAGGCAGCAGTTTTTCGTTGTATTTTTCAACGCCTATTGAACCTATAACTTTGCTGTTAAAAACCACGGCAAAAGTTTTTTTACTTTCAATAAATTTTTTGAGTATGTTTTCTGTTTCTTCTTTGTTTTTATGAGCGCTCCAGCCCGCCATTTCGCCTACGCCAGGCACGCTCGCGTACTCAAAAAAATCGTCCAGATCGCTCATTTCCCATTCGCGAAGAATTAGCCTTTCGGTATAAAGAACCGCTCCCGATATATCTATTTCCTTGTTCATAAAGCTTAAAACCCCGTTTCTTGCAATAAAGCGCACTCATCATAATATTAAGCTGCGGCCATTATAGCATATCAATCGGAGTATAGGAATAAGCAATATGTTTTATCTGTTTATATACTAAATTACGCTTTGCGCAGCTTGACATTCGGCGTTTTTTATTGCTATAATCAGTTTGCGATGAAGGGAAGAAGTACGCCGTACTTTTCTTTTAAGAGAGCATCCGGAAGGTGCAAGGGTGCAGAAAACGCGGCTGAATACATCCCGGAGCACAGCATTGAACAGGACCTTTTTTAGTGTACTTTGCATGTAGTCCGGAAATAAGTAGATGTCTGGCGGCGCGCCGCTTACAGCGCAGGACTTGCTCCATAAGGGCGCTTTTGCGCCGAACTGGAAGTGGTACCGCGATAACTCGCCTTCCTCAGATGTTTCTGAAGGAAGTCTTTTTTTTAGGAGGAAATATGGCAGAAATATCTTTTGCAAAACGCATGGAACCTATTACGGGTTCTGCAATAAGAGAGCTTTTTAAGCTGACCGCAAAGCCCGGCATGATTTCATTCGCCGGCGGAAACCCGGGCAGCTTCGCCCTTCCCGACAAGGAAGTGGCGGAAATTACCCATGAATTGCTTATAGATAACGGCAAACGGCTGCTTCAGTATGGAGCAACGGAAGGCTATTCGCCCTTGCTCAAGGAACTTACAGGCTATGTAAAAGAAGAATTCAACATAAGCGCTTCGCGGGATGAAATTCTTCCTACAAGCGGTTCTTCGCAGGCGATGGATTTGCTGTGCAAGGTTTGCTTAAACCCAAAAGACACTGTGCTTGTTGAAAGCCCTACATTTATAGGCAATATTCAATGCCTTAAAATATTTGAAGCAAATCTTATAACGCTTAAAAGCGATGAAAACGGCATTGTTCTTTCCGATCTTCAGGAAAAAATAGAAAAATACAAGCCTAAGATGCTCTATACCATACCCACCTTCCAAAACCCCACCGGCATTACAATGAATATAGAGCGCAGGAAAGCTATAGCAAAAATGGCAGCGGAGCATAAAATGCTGGTCGCAGAAGACGATCCCTACCATTCTTTGCGTTACAGCGGCGAAAATATGCCTACCATAAAATCCTTCGATAAAGACGGATGGGTGGTATTTTTAGGAAGCTTTTCAAAGGTCATTTCCCCGGGGCTTCGCGTAGGCTTTATGGTTGCCGATAAAAAATTAATTAAGAAGCTCACCATATGCAAGCAGTCCGCAGATGTGCATACGCCCAACTTAAACCAGGCCATAGTAGCTGAAATTTTAAGGCGCAATTTGCTAAAGGGCTTTGTAGAGCGCGCCTGCAAGGTTTACAGCGAGCAGCTCAACACCATGCTTGCGGGGTTAGAAAACATAAATGCCATTACAAAATACACCAAGCCAACGGGCGGATTGTTCGTTTTTGCAGAAATTGCGGAAGGCAAAAATGTAAACGATTATTTTGAAAAAGGCATAGAAAAAGGCGTCGCCTTTGTGCCCGGAACGCCTTTTTACCCTGGAGGCGGGCATGAAAATACATTCAGGCTCAATTTTTCAAACGCCGATATACCAACCATTCAAAAAGGCATGGATATATTAAAAGAAGTATTTGACAGATAAAAAAGGAGAATAATATGCATATACTGGACACTTTAAAAGAACGCGGTTTTATAGCGCAGGTAACCTACGAAGACGAGCTTTACAAGCAGCTTGAAAAAGAATCCACCACATTTTATGTGGGCTTTGACCCCACGGCGGAAAGCCTGCATTTTGGCCATTTCATACCTATTTTAGCTATGGCGCATATGCAAAGGGCAGGCCACAGGCCCATTGCTCTTGTTGGCGGCGGCACCGGCATGATTGGCGACCCATCTGGAAAAACGGACTTAAGAAAAATGATGACCGTTGAAACCATACAAAAAAATGTGGCAGGCATTAAAAAGCAGCTTTCCCGTTTTATAAGCTTTGAAAACGACGCCGCCATTATGGCAAACAACGCCGACTGGCTTACAAAGCTCAACTATCTTGATTTTCTGCGCGAAGTAGGCGCCAGTTTTTCTGTAAACCGCATGCTTGCGGCAGAGTGCTACAAACAGCGCTATGAACGCGGGCTCACGTTCTTGGAGTTCAACTATATGCTCATGCAGGCATATGACTTTTTAATGCTTTTCAACAAATACGACTGCAAGCTTCAAATGGGCGGGGACGACCAATGGAGCAATATGCTTGCAGGCGCAGACCTTATAAGAAGAAAGAAGCAGAAATCCGCCTTTGCCTGCACATTTAACCTGCTTATGACAAGCGAAGGCACCAAAATGGGCAAGACGGAAAAAGGCGCGCTCTGGCTTGACGCAGACCTTTGCTCCCCGTATGAGTTCTACCAGTACTGGAGAAATATAGCTGATGCCGATGTGCATAAATGCCTGTCCATGCTTACTTTCCTGCCTATGGATGAAGTTAGAAAGCTTAGCGCGCTTGAGGGCAGCGAAATAAACGAAGCTAAAAAGGTGCTGGCATTTGAATGCACAAAGCTTGTACACGGAGAAGAAGAAGCTGAAAAAGCGCAGATAGCCTCCGCCGCCCTTTTTGAAAAAGGCGGAAGCATGGAAGACGTGCCTACTTTTGCAATTACAGAAAACCAGCTCGATGAAGACAACAGGCTTGTAAACATATTAAACCTCTGCGGCCTTTGCACTTCAAAAAGCGATGCGCGCAAGATGGTACAGCAGGGAGCTGTTTATATGGAAGACGAAAGGGTTAAAGATATCAACTTGAGGATAGATGCGCAGGATATAAAGAAAGAGGACGGGCTTATGCTGCGCAGGGGGAAGAAAAACTATTGCAGAATAGTAATGCAGTAAAACCGTATAAAACAATTTTAAACTTCTCTAAAGAAGAAATTATTATAAAAAAGAGCCGCTTCATAGGGCATGCTATGCCATGCCCTACCGAAGAAGCGGCTAAATCTTTTCTTGAAAAAATACAAAAGCAGCATGTTCAGGCCACTCACAACTGCTATGCCTATATTATAGGCGCCAACGCAGGCATTATGCGCTACAGCGATGACGGGGAGCCGCAGGGCACTGCGGGAATGCCTATAATAAATGTTTTGCAAAGCAACCAGCTTGTAAATATATGCGTTGTCGTTACAAGGTATTTTGGCGGCATACTGCTTGGAGCCGGCGGCCTTACGCGCGCTTATTCAAAAAGCGCATCGCTTGCAGTAGGCAGCGCAAAGATTATTACAATGCAGCTTTGCAGGCGGATAATATTCGATTTCCCATATTCTGTTTGGGATAAGGTTAAATATAATTTTAGCCAGGACAAGCGCATAGCAATAGAAAAAGAAGAGTACGGCGCGTCCGTTTTGGCTGAAATAATCATAAAAGACGAAGACAAAGACGATGTTTTGCTCTCCGTTCAAAGCCTAATAAACAATGAGCCGGACTGCATAGTGAGCGATCCTTTTGTTCACTATATGACTTCTTCCTGAAGTGCAAATTTAATGATGGCTTTAGCTGCGCCGTCATTGTCGTTGGTATCGGTTATATAATCCGCCATATCTTTTATTTGCTTTATGGCGTTGCCCATGGCTACGCTTAATCCGGCTTCTTCAATCATAGCGGTGTCGTTTTCATGATCACCCACCGCCATGGTTTCCGCCATGGAGATATTATAATATTCCGCAAGCTTCCTAAGCCCTACCCCCTTGCCCATGCCTTTTGGCATAACTTCAAAGTTATAGGGGCCGGACCTTGTAACATCCACCTCGCAGATTTTGCTTACTTCGTCATACAGCTTATTAAGGTTTAAAGCGTCCTCCGTGTCAAAAACAAAAAACTTTGAAACGCCTGCTTTTACAGCCTGCTCCGCCGCCTTAAAACCGCGCTCGAATGTTACGCCGTATTCTAACTTCAACCTTTCTCCATACTGCGCTTCAGCGTGATACATGGTGTCTTCTTTACGGGTAATTACTTTATGATCTCTAAACATAACGTATGTCGCATCATGCTCTTCAAGCTTTTCAAAAATTTTTATGCATGTTTCCGGCGGCAAAAAGGCCTGGTGTATTCTTTTTCCCTCCGTGTCCACAACTGCGCCGTTTAAAGCGATTATGTCGCAGTGGGCATTAAGATCGTCTAAAATAATTTTTACATTTTCCGGGAAACGCCCCGTGCATATGGCTACCCTTACCCCTGCATCCTGGGCCTTTTTTATTGTTTCCAAGGAAAATCTGCTTATTTTTGTCCTGCTGTTAAGCAGAGTTCCGTCCATGTCAAGCGCTGCAAGCTTTATCACATTACAACCTCCAAAACTTACTTCCTACATTCTATGTATAAAACAAACGCCGTGTCAAGTGCAGAGATATCATATAAAACAATTTTAGTACATAAATTAGAATGCATACTATTGCATAATTATTTTTTATGTTGTAGTATGGTTTAATACTGGAACAAAAAAACCAGTTATCATAAAAAGGAGGTATGTCCGATGAAAAAAACACTGTTACTATTACTCGCAATGTCTATGGTGCTGTTTGCTATTATTAGCGCGCCCGCCGATGGGGAAATTATTAAGATAGGCGGCATCGGCGTACTTACCGGTCCCGAAGCAACCTACGGCTTAGCAGTCAAAAACGGCGCTGATCTTTACATAGACGAGCTTAACAGCGCAGGCGGCATAAACGGCAAAAAGGTAGAAATTTTGTGGATGGACAGCCAGGGCGACCCGGGCGTCGGCCAGGCGGCTTATTACCGCCTTGTTGAAAACGAAGAAGTCGCAGCAATAATTGGCGCTGTAATTACAAATGTTACCAAAGCCATTGCTGTAAGCGCCGCTGAAGACGGCTTCCCAATAATATCCGCTTCTTCCACCGCATACGAAATAACAACCGACCGCCCCAATGTGTTCAGAACCTGCTTTATCGACCCTTTCCAAGCAGTTATGATTGCGCGCTATATGAATTCCAAGGGCGTAGACAACATAGGCGTTTTGTACGATGTTGGCGATGAATATTCAACTGGTCTATATAATTCCTTCGTATCGGAATGCGAAAGCTTAGGCCTTAAAATAGTCGCAACCGAATCCGCCGCTTTTTCGGATGTGGATTTTAAATCCCAGCTTACCAATATAAAAAATGCAAACCCAAGCGCTATATTCCTGCCCTACTACGGTGCGCCTGCCGCTTACATACTTAAGCAGGCTAACGAAATAGGCCTTGACGTTCCGTTCTACGGAGCAGACGGCATATCAAACGTTACAGACGCAATAGGCGATTACTCCCTGCTTAAAAACGTAATATATTCAGACCACTTCAGCAGCGATGCCAGCAGCGAAGAAGCGCAGAAATTCCTAACTGGCTATGAAGCAAAATACGGCGAAAAGCCTTCGCTCGCTTTTTCAGCAACGGCTTACGATGCAGCCTTGGTGCTTACAAAGGCAATTGAAAAAGCCGGTTCCGTAGACCCTCAAGCCATTATAGCCGCCATGAAAGAAACAGACGTTCAGGGCGTTACCGGAAATATAACATTTGACGATCATAACGACCCCATTAAAAGCGCTTTTTTCACAGGCTTTGATGAAAACGGCAACAAAATTTTTATTGAAAGAATGGATCCCTGATATACTTGTATAAACGGTATATGAAAAGGGGGCATCTGTTATGATAAAGACACACATAACGGTGCCCCTTTTTACGAATTTTGTTGTTTGAAATAAATGAGCTTAGCGGTTAGGAGAAAACATTGACATTATTTATAAGCCAACTGATAAACGGTTTGCATGTAGGAAGCATATACGCCTTGATCGCCTTGGGCTATACCATGGTGTACGGCATTATCCGCCTTATAAACTTTGCGCACGGCGACATACTTATGATTGGCGCCTATACAGTAATTATTGCAATAGGCTCCTTAGGGCTTTCGCCTATTGCAGCTATACTTCTGTCCATACTTGTTTGCGTTGCCTTTGGCGTTTTAATAGAAAAAATTGCTTACAGGCCTTTGCGCAACTCGCCTAAAATTTCTTCGCTTATAACGGCTATAGGCGTAAGCATACTGCTGCAAAATGTGGCGCTGCTTTTGTTTACGCCGACGCCTAAGCCATACCCTATAACACTTAGCCTGCCCCCTATAACTTTAGGCAATGTTCAAATAAGCTTTACAACCCTGCTTACATTCGGCGTTTCTCTGCTTGTGATGCTCGCGCTGCACGCCTTTGTTTCTGCAAGCAAGGCGGGCAAATCCATGCGCGCCGTGTCTGAAGATATGGACGCTGCCGTTCTTATGGGCATAAACGTTAACAACACCATCACGCTTACCTTTGCAATAGGCTGTGCCTTGGCAGGCATAGGCTCGGTGCTATATTGCATAGCCTACCCTTCCGTATCCCCTACTATGGGTTCTCTTCCAGGGGTAAAGGCATTTATTGCAGCGGTATTAGGCGGCATAGGCTTAATCCCGGGGGCAATGCTTGGCGGCTTCCTTTTAGGCATAGCCGAAAGCCTTACGAAAGGCTATATTTCTTCTAAGCTTAGCGATGCTGTGGTTTACGGGATACTGATTGTAATATTGCTCTTTAAGCCTGCCGGCCTGCTTGGCAAAAGTACAAGAGAGAAGGTGTGAAAATGGTAAAAAGCAAAGCGCGTTCATACACAATAAACACATTTTCACTTCTTATAGTATTTTTTGTAATTTTCGGACTTATATCAAACGGCGGAATAAACAATTATTACAGCAGCATTTTAATCAGCATACTTATATCCATAATTATGGCTGTAAGCCTAAACCTTACAACAGGCCTTCTGGGGCAGCTTTGTTTGGGGCATGCGGGCTTTATGTCCGTAGGGGCATATACTGCAGGCATTATTACAAAGGCGCTTCCAAATATGCCATTCGGGCTTTCTTTGTTTATAGCCTTGCTTGCGGGCGGCCTGCTTTCCGCCGTATGCGGTTTTCTAATAGGCATGCCGGCGCTGCGCCTTAAAGGCGACTATCTTGCCATAATCACATTGGGTTTTGGCGAAATAATACGAGTTATAATACAAAACTTAGAGATTACAGGCGGAGCTTCAGGGCTCACGGGCATACCGCGCATGTCGCGCAAGCTTGCTGAAACGCCCAAGGACTCTTCTGCAATGCAGTTTGCAATAGTATTTTGGATAACGGTTGTAGTCGTTACAAGCATATTTACTTTGGGCAGGAGCCGCCACGGCAGGGCGATAATATCCATCAGGGAAAACGAAGTCGCAGCGGAAGCTACCGGCATACCCATAACCCGCTACAAGCTGCTTGCTTTTACGCTGGCTGCATTTTTTGCAGGCATTGCAGGAGGACTGCACGCGCATCAGATAGGCATGCTCACGCCTAAGTATTTTGACTTTAACAAGTCCATAGAATACTTGGTAATAGTGGTATTAGGCGGCATGGGCTCTATTACCGGGTCCATAATATCGGCAACGGTGCTTATAACGCTGCCAGAAGTTTTGCGCGAATTTGCCGCCTGGCGCATGGTTATATACTCCCTGGCGCTTGTGCTTATGATGATATTCAGACCTACCGGCCTTATGGGCACAAACGAATTTTCTTTGACAGCCTTTGTAGATAGCATGGCGGACTACTTCCGCAAGCACTTTAAAAGAAAGGACAGCAAGCCCACGCTTCCTTTCCAGCCGCATTATGATGTATGGGAAAACCAGCCGGTGCTTAACACAGTTGATTTAGGCATCTGCTTTGGCGGGCTTGTGGCTGCAAAAGACATAAACATCAGCTTAAAAGACAACGAAATAGTAGGGCTAATCGGTCCAAACGGCGCCGGAAAAACGACTATTTTTAACCTTTTAACCGGCGTGTACACGCCCACAGAGGGCGATATAATACTTTTAGGTAATTCTATAATAAACAAGCCTACATACGAAATAACCAACAACGGCATAGCGAGGACTTTCCAAAACATACGGCTGTTTAAATCCATGACGGCTCTTGAAAACATAAAAGTAGCCTTTCATACAAGAATGCGCTACTCCCCTATGGACGGCATAATAAGAAACAGCCAGTTTTCAAGCGAAGAGCGCGGCATAGATATACGCGCAAGAGAGCTTCTTCGCGTTTTCGACATGGAAGAATACGCCGACGACAACGCTGCATCCCTGCCCTACGGGCTTCAGCGCAAGCTTGAAATTTGCAGGGCATTGGCCACAAACCCCAAGGTGCTGCTGCTTGATGAGCCTGCCGCTGGCATGAATGCAACTGAAACCGCAGAACTTATGGAAACCATAAAAAGGATACGCACGCGTTTCTCCGTAGCCATTTTGTTGATAGAGCACGACATGAAACTTGTTATGGGCATATGCGAACGCATATACGTTTTAAACTACGGCAAAATTATAGCGGAAGGCACGCCCAATGAAATAGCCGTAAATGAAGACGTTATAACGGCGTATCTTGGCATGCCGGAGCAGGACAAAAAGGAGGCTAATAATGAGTGCAATGCTTAAAGTTACGGATTTATCCGTATATTACGGCGCCATACAGGCATTAAAAGGCATAAGCTTCCATGTTGACGAGGGCGAAATAGTAACCCTTATAGGCGCAAACGGCGCAGGGAAAACAACCACGCTCAATGCAATATCCGCCTTGGTTCCCGTAAAAAGCGGTTCTATTGAATTTAACGGCATAAACCTGCTTAATCTTCCTGCGCATAAAAGAATATACCACGGCTTAGCGCATGTGCCTGAAGGCAGAAGAATTTTTGCCAAGATGAGCGTTAAGGAAAACCTTGAAATGGGCGCTTTCTCAAGAAAAGATAGGCATGTGTACAGAGATGCAGAGCGTGTGTACGAGCATTTCCCGCGCTTAAAGGAGCGGCGGAACCAAATGGCAGGCACGCTTTCAGGCGGCGAACAGCAGATGCTTGCAATGGGCCGCGCGCTTATGTCCAACCCGTCGCTCATTATAATGGACGAGCCTTCCATGGGCCTTGCTCCCATACTGGTGAGCGAAATATTCGGCATAATACATGAAATAAACAACGAAGGCACAACGGTGCTTTTGGTGGAGCAAAACGCCACTATGGCGCTTTCTTTAGCAGACAGAGCCTATGTGCTTGAAACGGGCAATATAGTGCTTGAAGGCTCTGCTGAAGAGCTTTCAAGAAACGAAGCCGTTAAAAAGGCATATCTTGGAACAGCTTAAAAGCGCAAAAGCCGCTTAAAAAGCATATAAAATAAACCCCTGCGCTGCTAAAATGCGCAGGGGTTTATTTAAATTCCGCTGTATAAGCTAATGCTTATTACTTATGCAGGCGCTTAAGGTCTTCCGCTAAGTCAAGCTTTTCCCAGGGCAAATCCAGGTCATTCCTGCCGAAGTGGCCGTATGTCGCCGTCTGCCTGTATATGGGCCTGCGCAAATTAAGGCCGTCTATAATGCCGTCCGGGCTTAGGTCGCAGTTGTCTCTTATGTATTTGGCGATTTTTTCTTCGTCAGCCTTGCCCGTGCCAAAAAGGTCTATGCAGTAGCTTACCGGCTGCGCAACGCCTATAGCATATGCAAGGGCCACTTCACACCTGTCCGCAAGGCCTGCCGCCACTATGTTTTTAGCTATGTAGCGCGCTGCGTACGCTGCGGACCTATCAACCTTTGTGGGGTCCTTGCCGCTAAAGCTTCCGCCGCCGTGCGGGGCAAAGCCGCCGTAGGTATCCGCAATAATCTTTCTTCCTGTAAGGCCGCTGTCGCCCGCAGGCCCGCCTATTACAAACCTTCCGCTCGGGTTTACGTAGTAAGCTGTTTCAGAGTTCAACAGTTCTTCAGGCAAAACGGGCTTTATGACATTTTCCATAATGGCTTTTTTAATGTCTTCCTGGCTTATAGCAGGATCATGCTGCGTTGAAATAACAACGCTGTCTATGCTGACGGGTTTGTAGCCGTCGTAGCTTACCGTAACCTGGGATTTGCCGTCAGGGCGCATCCAGCTAAAGCTTCCGCTTTTTCTTATTTCGTCCATCCTGCGTGTGAGCCTATGCGCATATACTATGGGCAGCGGCATATATTCTTCAGTTTCGTTGCACGCAAAGCCAAACATCATGCCCTGATCCCCGGCTCCTAACTTTTGCTTTGCATTTTTATTGCCCCTTGTTTCCTGCGCATTGCTGACGCCTGCGCTTATATCGGCAGACTGTTCTTTTATAGCAGTAAGCACAGAACATGAGTTTCCGTCAAAGCCTAAAACCGAATCGTTGTAGCCTATATCAAGCACTACTTTGCGCACTATGTCAGGTATGGATACATAGGTCTTTGTGCTTATTTCTCCCATAACGAGTATCATGCCCGTTGTTGTGCAGGTTTCGCACGCAACCCTTGCATAAGGGTCGTCAATTAATATAGCATCTAATATGGCATCGGATACCTGATCGCACAGCTTATCCGGATGCCCCGATGTTACTGATTCTGAAGCAAACTGTCTTTTCATTATATTACGACATCCTTTCTATAGTCATTGAAAAAGGCTTATCAACAGATAAGCCAACTATGTAACTTATCTGTCAGCTTAAAGCTGCTGGAATTGGCACCTTGCATAAGGCGGTTGCCGAGGTTCACAGGGCCAGACCCTCCCCCACTCTTGATAAGCGATATTCAATTCCGTTTATTATACTGTAAGTTATGCCATGTTGCAAATATACAATTTTTAAGTTTTGTATGGTTTTTTCCATCAAAGTTGACAGCTATGGCTGCAATCATTAAAATATCTGTCAAATGAAAGGCGGTGTTTTGTTTGAAAGTTGCAAAGTTCGGCGGCAGTTCCTTGGCAGACGCAGAGCAATTTATTAAGGTTAAAAAAATAATAGAAAGCGACCCCGGCCGCCTTTTTATAGTGCCGAGCGCGCCCGGGAAAAGAAACCCTGAAGATAAAAAAATAACGGATATGCTTATTGAGTGCTTTAATTTATCAAGCAAAGGCGAAAGCATTGACAGTTTGTTCGGCGAAATAAGCGGCCGTTTTATTGAAATAGCGCAAAAGCTCAACATAGATGCTAAGATGCTTATAAATGAGCTAAAAAATATAGAGAAGAAAATATCCGAAGGCGCAACGCACAGCTACGCTGCAAGCCGCGGCGAATACCTTAACGCAATATTGCTGTCGGATTACATAGGCTTTCCCTTTGTTGACGCTAAAGATGTTATCCGTTTTAACAAGGACGGCAGCCTAAACCACGATAAAACGCATAGCTTGATACAGGAAAAGCTTTTGCCGCTTGGCAGAGCCGTTGTGCCAGGCTTTTACGGCTATGACGAAAACGGAAACTGCCATGTGTTTTCGCGCGGGGGCAGCGACGTTACGGGCGCCCTTATAGCAAGGGGCATAAATGCGGACATATATGAAAACTGGACCGATGTGTGCGGTTTTCGCGCGGCAGACCCTAAAATCGTGCCTGACTCCAAGTTCATACAGCAGATGACTTATAGAGAGCTCAGGGAGCTTTCCTACATGGGAGCCTCTGTTTTGCATGAAGATGCGGTTTTCCCGGTAAGAAACGCAGGCATACCCACGCAGATACTAAACACAAACGATCCCCTTCACCCCGGCACTATAATAAACTACCTGCCGCAGTATTCCACTAAAGCTCCGCTCATTACAGGTATAGCTGGCAAAAAAGGCTTCACCGCCATTATGATTGAAAAGGTTCACATGAACGCAGAAAGCGGTTTTGGAAGACGGGTACTGCAGGTGCTCGAAAAAAATAATTTGAATTTCGACCACATGCCCACCGGCATAGATTCTATGAGCATAGTGCTTCCTACGGACAGTTTATCGCCTTATAAAAGCACCATAAGGCAGGATATAATAAATGAGACACAGGCAGACAGCGTAACTTTTACTGATAATTTAGCCATGGTTGCGGTAGTCGGCGTTGGCATGTCAAAAAAAATAGGCATAGCGGCAAGGCTTTTTACAGCTTTATCGGCGCAGGGCATAATGATAAATTCCATAGTATTTGCGCCTAACGAATTAAGCCTTATAATAGGCATAAACGAAAAAGACTTAGAAAAAACCATAAGCATGCTGTACGATTCCTTCATGCGGGATTAAAAAATTATTATGATTCAAAAAAATATAGCCGGAAAAACAGTATTATTAAAATCGGAACATGATTTTAGCTTTTTAGATGAATTTGATCAGATTTTCGCGGTTTTTGACGAGCTTATCTCCGGCAATATATGCTTTGGCGCGCAAAAAAACGGCAAAAAGTATTTTTTAAAATACGCGGGCGCATTGCCTAAAAACTACATAGGCAGCGCAGAGCAGGCCATACAGCGCCTTAAAAACGCTGAAGATGCATATAAAGCGCTCGAGCATAAGGCTCTCGCAAATCTGCTTTACACTAAAGAATACCCGCACGGCTTTTTAATGGCGTTTGATTTTTTATATTCCTTCCCCATAGGCCCCCTGCCCGTTTACAAAAAACAGCTTAGAAGAGTGCCTTTGTCTATACGCCTTGCCATGCTTGACAATATGTTTGATTTTTTTGCTCTGGCTTCGCGCAAGGATTATATAGCAGCGAACTTGAGCGACTCAAAATTTTTATTCGATATAAACAACGCTTCTCTTGTTTTAAGCAGCATAAACGGCTTTGTTAAAATGCCTTGCCAAAACGCAGGCAGGCTGCAGGGTTCCTCCATATATCTGCCGCCTGAAGCTTATCAGTTCGCCTTGCTTGATGAAAGGCTCACGGTTTACGCCATGGGCGTTCTTGCTATGCAGCTGCTTGGAAATATTTCTACAAAAAGCTTTGAAGACTGGGAAGCCGGTAAAAGCTTATATAATATAACCATGCAGGCATTAAAAGAAAACAGGGCCTTAAGACAGCAAAGCGCTGAAGCTTTTCTTAAAAGCTGGCGCGAAGCGATATCAAACATGCCCTTCAGCTTATAACGCCGGAAGCGACTCTCAATATGCAGTCCGGTTTGGCGCCCCGCAGGTCGTCCATATCCGTGCAGGTGATAACTGTCTGCGTTGTTTTTAAGCTGTGTATAAGCCTTACGCGGCGTTTTTCGTCAAGTTCGCTTAACACATCGTCTAAAAGCAGTATGGGCGCTTCCTTATGCCTATTGTATAATACATCCATTTCGGACAGCCTCAGCGCAAGCGCTGCGGTGCGTATCTGCCCCTGGGACGCAAAGGACTTCATGTCTTTCCCCAGCAAAAGCATGCTTATATCGTCCCTGTGCGGGCCGTATGAAGTGCTTTGGCGGCGTATGTCGTCATCCCTATTTTTATTTAATATTTTATAAAATTCTTCTGCGGGAGATGCGCTGTCTTTCAACTGGCTGTCGTATTCTATTTTGAATACTTCATTTTTTTTGCCTGAAATGTTGTTATACTGCTCTGTCGCAAGCAGGCTTAGAGACTCTATCGCTTTTCGCCTGCTTTCGACCAATGGAGCGCATTTTAAGCTCAGCTGCTCATCCCAAACATCCAATATTTCCGGCTTTCCGCCCTTGTATATGGTTTTTAAAAGCGCATTGCGCTGTTTTAACACATTGTTGTAGCTTTGCAGGGCGAAAAAATACTTAGGGTCGTTCTTTGAAAGCAGCATGTCTATGTAGCGCCTTCTAAGCTGCGGGCCGCCTTTTATAATATCCAAATCCTCCGGCGCAAACATAACGCATGTAACATAGCCCATCATGTCGCCTATGCGCGGCACTATTTTCCCGTTTACATATATAAGCTTTTTGCGGCGCTGCTTTTTAAAAATCCTGACGCCAACTTCGTTTAGCCCAAACCTCCGCATAACCTTAGCATGCACCCCGCAGGTTTCAAAACCCATGCGTATCATATCCCTATCGTTATTGGTGCGGTGGCTCCTGCCAAGGCAGCAAAGGTGTATAGCTTCCAAAAGATTGGTTTTGCCGGCACCATTTTCGCCCATTATAACCGTAATGCCTTCGTGCGGCGTGAACGAAAGCTGATGGTAGTTTCTAAAATCGTGTAAGCGCAGTTGCGTAAGCAGCATCTACTTGTGATACCTTTCGTTTGCGTTTATTTTGCACGCGCGGTAAAGCTGTTCTAAAAGTATTACGCGCATAAGCTGGTGCGGGAAAGTAAAGCTTGAAAAAGAAAGAGCCTTGTCGGATCTTTTAAGCACGCTTTCGCAAAGCCCGTTCGAACCGCCTATTACAAACACAATGCGCCGCGAATTGTCCAAAAGCTTTTTTATATGCTTTGCAAAGTCTTCGCTCGAAATATTCAAGCCGTCTATTGCAAGCGCTATAACAAAGTCGTTAGGGTTTATTTTAGACAAAAGCCTATTCCCTTCCGTTTGCTTTATTTGTTCAATTCGAGCTTTGGAAGCGTTTTTTGGCTCAGGCTCGTCTTTTATTTCCAGCATTTCTATTTTTACAAAACGCGAAAGCCTTTTAGCATATTCGCGTATAGCGTCCATAAAATATTTTTCTTTTATTTTCCCAACAGATAAAATAACTATGCTCATAATTTGCCGTACAGAGCCGGCGCTTCTTTTAGGCTTTGCAGCACTCCGTCTATAAACGAAGCATATTTTTTTGAATACGGCACTAAATCGGGAACCATATATACAAGCATATCCGCTCTGTGCGCCGCTTCAAGGCCCGCCGGCGAATCTTCAAACACAAGGCAGCTATTGGGCGCAACGTTTAATTTATCCGCGCATAAAATAAACATATCGGGCGCAGGTTTTGACTTTGCTCCGTCATCCCCTGAAACTATGGCGTCAAAGGAATTTTCAAGGCCTGATAATTTTAAATACCTGTCTATTCTTGTTTTTGAGTTGGACGAACATATGCCGCACAAAAGGCCGTATTCCTTTGCCTTTTCCAGCGCTTCTTTTGCATAGGGCTTAAGCGGCACACTGTGCCTTGTGGCGCCGTCTAAGCATTCGGCGTAATCTTTATCGTACTTTTCTAAATCAACGCCCGGCAAAAGGTTTTTAAGTATTTCTAAAGAGCGCTCCTGCGTTTGCCCGAGCGTTTTAAGCGCATCGCTGCGGCTCATATTAAAGCCCTGCTTTTTAGCCGCATCCATAGTGGCTTTCACGCCTATGGGTTCCGTATCAAACAGCAGACCATCCATATCGAAAATAACGGCTTTAATCATTAGTTTCTCCTTCTAATATAATATTTACAGCTTCTTCTGGCGTATCTATAAAAAAGTCCGGCTTTTCCTTGGCAAGCATTTGCCTATCCTGAAAGCCCCAGGTTGATGCAATGCTTACAGCGCCTATATTATGCGCGCATTGCATATCCGTTACGGTGTCCCCCATATAATAAAGCGTATATTCTTTTCCTATGCCCATCTCTTTAAGCATATGCTTTGCAAGGGAAGGGTCCGGCTTTAGGGGGAAACCGTCTATGCGTCCCTGCACTTTATCAAAATATTTATCTTTAAAATAGTATTTTATAACATCCTGCGCGTCCGCATTGTCTTTATTTGTATATACTATAAGGACGCAGCCCGCTTTTTTAAGCGTTAAAAGCAAGTCTTCTATGCCTTCGTAGGGTTTTGTTTCAACGCGGCTGTTTAAAGCGTAGTCTTCTCTGTATAAATTATAAAGCTCCTCTTCGTATTTTTTATTGCCATTAAGAGCTCTTTTTGTGAGTATTTTTGAACCGTTTCCGGTAAAAAGCTTATAAGCTTCGATGGGGTGGCTTTTAAGCCCGAGTTTGTTAAGAGAACGGTTCATGCTGTTTGCAATATCCGGCAAAGTGTTAAGCAGAGTGCCGTCCAAGTCAAAAAAAACCAGTTTGTTCATGTTTACCTCCCAAGGTTTATGCCTAATTTTACCATGCTTTATAAAAGCATTCAACATTGCCGTTATTGACACTTGAAGCTTGCAACAGTATACTTTCTTTTGAAAGATTTAAGGAGGGTATATGAAAAACAAACAGATAAGCTTGTTTTCCGCCATAATCCTAATTGCAATTTTAGCGGCCGTTGCGGCAGGCGCCGTGCTTTTAATATCCGCAAAAAATGCAAACGAGGAATATACATATTTAAGCAGCATTACACCAAGCCCAAGCATCGCCCCGCCCATGCTCTACGCGAAAGCCACAGCGCCTTTGATGCGCATGGGCTCAATCAGCACAGAGGTTAAGGATTTACAGCAGAAATTAAAAGATTTAGGCTATTACAGCGGCGAAATAGACGGGCAGTTCGGCAGCGGCACAAAGGAATCCGTGCGCCTTTTCCAAAAACAGCACAATCTCGATTCGGACGGCATTGCAGGGGACGCCACATTGGCTATGCTGTATAGCGATAAGGCGCACAAAATTGTGATCACGCCAACGCCTATGCTCCCTAATATTGCAAAAGAAAATCTTCCTATGCTTGTAAACCGCGCACATCCTGTAAAAGAAGGCTATGCTCCAAAAGACCTGGTCAGCATAAGCTCGGTGCTTAGCGAAGACACAGTAATAATAAAAGAAGACGGCGAAAAAGCGAGCAAAACAGCCATAATAGCCTTGGGCGAAATGATAAACGCAGCAAAGCAGCAAGGCATAAGCGTATGGCAGGTAAGCGAAGGCTACCGCACCATAGAAGAACAGCAAGAGCTTTTTGACAAGCGCATGAAGCAATATATGGACGGCGAGGTTACAGGAGAAGCCTTAAGCCAAGAGGCTGCGGAAAAAGCCACATCAAAAGAAGTGGCGCCCGTAGGCACAAGCGAACACCACACGGGTCTTGCGTTTGATATTACGGTGCCGGGCGTTTCCTTCGGCGATACGGAGCAGGCTAAATGGCTCGCTCAAAACTGCTGGGACTACGGGTTTATTTTGCGCTACCCCTTAGGCAAGGAAAAAATTACAGGCTTTAAGTATGAGCCTTGGCATATACGCTATGTAGGCAAACCGCACAGCACATATATGCGCGATGCGGATATTACGCTTGAAGAGTACCTTTCTCTTCAGGGGCAAGACAGCTTATAATTTTCCTTTTTCTTTCAAGCATTTTATCTATTCTTTCAATATAGCGGCGCGCATCCATCATGTTGGCGCTGCGTATTATTTTGTCGTTTCCGGCGTTAACTGCTTTGGAAATCCCGCCAGCGCCAAGCGCTACTATGCTGCACATTTCTTCCATGGAATCAATGTTGTATATGCAGGCCTTGTTATATTTAGCATAGCCTATGTTTTCAAGGTTGCCCGCCTGCCTTTTCTGTCTGTAAAGATAGTAAGGTTTTAAGTCTTTTTCTTTGCAAAATTCGCGCCCCGCCTTAACCATGCTTTCTACCACGGAATTTTTAGGCAGCGTGTCTTTCCACTGGTGCATAAGGCTTGATCTTTTTATGCTTAAAGTATGTATGGTGAGGCTTTCAGGGGCCATATTGCCAATCCAATTTAATGTTTCCAAAAACATATTTTCATTTTCGCCCGGCAGCCCTGCTATTATATCCATATTAATATTTTTAAAGCCCATAGCTTTAGCCAGGTAAAAAGCTTCCTCGGTCTGCTTATTTGTGTGGCTTCGGCCTATAATGCTTAGAGTTTTTTCATGCTTTGTTTGAGGGTTTACCGATATCCTGTTAACGCCAAAATCTAAAAACAGCTTTAGTTTGTCCTTATCTATGGTGTCTGGCCTGCCGGCCTCCACGCTTATTTCGTCTGTTCTTTCTAAAACGGGTTTAAGAGCATTGAGTATTTTTTTAAGCAGCTCAAGGCTTAACGCTGTTGGCGTTCCCCCTCCCATATAAAAGCTGCGGATATTATAGTTTTTTATTCTTGGCAAAACATAGGAAATTTCTTTTATAAGGCAGTCTGCATACTCTTCCATTAGCGCCGTGTTGTTTGCCGTGCCGCTAAAAAAACTGCAATAGCGGCACCTTGACACGCAAAAAGGTATGCCTACGTATATATCTATTGCATTTTTCAAAGGAAGCGCATATTTTTGCTGTTCTATTATGGTTTCCCTTACCAGCTCCGTTTTTTCTTCAGAAACATCGAATTGATTCTTAAACCAGTCTAAGGAATTTTTAAGGCTTTCGCCTTCGCGCATTCTTTTATACACCATAGCCGTTGGGCGTATACCCGTAAGCGAACCCCATGGCGGTTTGTAATTTTCGGCTTTAACAAGGCAGCCGTAAAGACAAAGCTTGAACTGCCTTTTATGCATGCGCTTTTCTATTATTATATCGCTATATGTAGGCTTTAAAGAAGAAGATTCATAAGCTTTGCTATTGCAAAACAACGTTACTTTTAAAAATCTTTTCTGATTTTCTATTTTTTCTTCATGCAGAGCAATAATATCGGCCCTATCGTCAATATTAACATAGAACTCAAAGTTTCCATAAAAAAGCTCAAGCATTTCAAGAGCTTCTTTTGAAAAAGCCTGAACTGGCGTTTTAAATACAATGCGCATTAAATTGTCGCGTTAGGCCCGTGCCCTGGGTAGGCCTTGTATCCGGCAAAGCCGAAGAGCCGCTTGAGCGACTGTTTCATCATTTCCATGCTGCCGCCGGGTAAATCAACCCTGCCGTAATCGCCGTCAAAAAGGGTGTCTCCCGTAAAAATATTTTTGCCGCATATAAGGCTCACGCTTCCCATGGTATGCCCCGGCGTTTCCAAAACCGCAATGCTTAAGCCGGCAATTTCGATTACATCGCCGTCCTTATAAAAATTTGTGGCGTTAGGCCTTGCAGCTGAATCGTTAATTAAGTATCCCGCGTTAAGAGATGGGTCGCTCAGCATTTTTTCGTCATTTTTATTTATATAAATAGGATAGTCTTTAAAGGCATACAGCGCTCCCGTGTGGTCAAAATGACCGTGCGTTAAAAGCACAGCCTTTATTTTTCTTCCGCCTATTTTTTCTTTTATTTTTTCCGCTTCACCGCCCGGGTCAACAACTATTACATCTTCGGCATTTTCATCTTTAGATAATATGTAGCAGTTTGTTTCAACAGGGCCTACAACTATTTTTTCTATATACATACGCTCGTCAAAATACCTTATTGCTGTCTATAAGTATAGTAACAGGGCCGTCATTCACCAGGGAAACATCCATATGGGCTTGAAATTTGCCGGTCTTTGCTGTTACACCGTTTGCATTTATTCTTTCAACCACCTTTTTATACAGCTCATCCGCTTCTTTAGGCGCAGCTGCTCGTATAAAGCTCGGGCGGTTTTGTCCCCTTGTATCGCCAAGTAGGGTAAACTGGCTTACTACTATTATTTCTCCTCCGGCGTCTTTAATGTTTATATTCATTTTGCCGTTCTGGTCTTCAAATATGCGCAGTTTGCATATCTTGTCCGCCATATACAAGGCGTCCTTTTCGGTATCTCCAGTTTCAACTCCAAGCAAAACAAGCAGGCCTTTATCTATGCTGCTTATTATGCTTCCTTCTGTTTTTACGCTGGCACTTTTAACTCTTTGAACTACGCTTCGCATTTTGCCTCCTTAGCTTGCAGTACGGTGCGCTTCTATTACATCCGAGCGCTTTCTTATCTTTGTAAGCACCTGGCTAAGCTGTTCCCTGCTGCTTACCTTAACAACCATGTTTATAACGCAGGTGCCGTTTTTATTCAGCTTAACGGATACCGCCGTAACAGGGGCGCCGGCGTCCGAAACATAAACGGTTATTTCCCCAAGCAGGCTCGGGTGGTCGTAAGCTATAATGCGCAGCTTAGCATTGAACTCGCCCAATTCTTCTTCCGCCCATGAAACATTTATCTTTCTTTCGGGTTCGCTGTTTATAATGTTGGCGCAGTCCGCCTTATGCACAGTTACTCCCCTGCCCCTTGTTACATAGCCCGCTATTTCATCGCCTGGGACGGGGTTGCAGCAGTGGGCAAAGCGCACAAGCATGCCCGCCCCTTCTTCCACGTACACGCCGCTTGTAGGCTTGCCATGCCGCATAACTTCCTGCGGCTTGGGCAGCGCGGCGGCCTGTTTTTCCTCTGAACTGGCTTCTGTTTGCTTTTTCTGTTCTTCAATAAGCTGAGAAATAACATATACCGATGTTACAGCGCCGTAGCCAACAGCGCCGTACAGGGAATCCATATCTGAAAACGAATATTTTTTAAGCAGCGGCCCGTAGTATTCCGGCTTGTTGATGTCGGACAGCTTTGCGCCCCTGCGCTTGGCTTCGTGTTCAAGCATGGACTTGCCGCGCGTTATGTTTTCGCCGCGCAGTTCCTTTTTAAAGAATTGTTTTATTTTGGAACGCGCCTGCTGGGTCTTAACAATGTTGAGCCAATCCATGCTCGGGCCTTTTGAAGACTTGCTCGTAATTATTTCTACCCTGTCGCCCGTTTGCAGCGTCGTATCCAGGGGAACCATCTTGCCGTTTACTTTGGCGCCAACGCACGAGTTGCCAACGCCTGAATGTATGCGGTAGGCAAAATCTATTGGCGTAGCGCCCTTTTGCATATTAATAATATCCCCCTTAGGGGTAAATAAGAACACTTCTTCGCTGAACAGGTCTGTCTTAAGGCCGTCCAAAAACTCCTTGGAGTCTTTGGCTTCGCTCTGCCAGTCAAGTATCTGCCTTAGCCAGTACAGTTTTTTATCCAGCGTCTTGTCCTTGCCGCCGTCTTTATAGTTCCAGTGCGCCGCTATGCCGTACTCTGCCACCTTATGCATTTCGTATGTGCGTATCTGCACTTCAAAGGGCGTAGGTATGGTCCTCCCGCCTACAAGCGTTGTATGAAGACTTTGATACATATTGTTTTTAGGCACCGAAATGTAGTCCTTAAAGCGGTTTGGCATATGGTTCCACAGCGTGTGAACTATGCCAAGCACAGTGTAGCAATCCGGTATGGTGGGGACGAGTACGCGAACGGCAATTAAATCGTATATTTCGTCAAAATGCTTGTTTTGAAGCACCATCTTCCTGTAAATGCTGTAAAGATGCTTGGGCCTGCCCTCTATTTCAAAGTTGTGTATGCCGTTTTCCTTAAGCTTGGCGCTTAAAATGTCTATTATGGTCTGTATCTGTTTTTCTCTTTCAATGCGTTTAGCGCCAACGCGCAATGCCACATTGCGGTAGCCTTCAGGGTCTATAAAGCTAAGCGCAAGGTCTTCAAGCTCCTGCTTAATCGTATATACGCCAAGCCTATGGGCGATAGGGGCGTATATATCAAGCGTTTCCCTTGCTATTGCAATCTGCTTATCGGCAGGCTGGTAGCCCAAGGTAAGCATATTATGCAGTCTGTCTGCCAGCTTAATTACTATTACGCGTATATCCTTGCCCATGGCAAGTATCATCTTGCGCAGGGATTCCGCCTGCTGTTCTTCGCGGTTTTGGAAATTAAGGCGGCCTAATTTAGTTACGCCGTCAACAAGCATGGCGATTTCTTCGCCAAAGTTTTCCACAATGGTATCAAGCGTGACGCTTTCCACATCTTCAACCACATCGTGCAAAAGCCCTGCGGCTATTGTGGGAACATCCAGCATAATCTGTGTTAAAATGCTTGCCACAAAAGCAGGATGGGTAAAATACGGCTCGCCGCTCATGCGCTTTTGCC
>JBMNUE010000012.1:0-24138 GCA_050946095.1 Christensenellales bacterium | reverse complement strand
GTATATGGAAACTGCATATATTTTTCAAGCTCGTTTTGCGCCTGCTTATACCTGCCCTTTTGCACAAGGCGCTGCGCTTTATCCCAGTGCGCTCTGCACGGAGTGTCATACCGCCAAGGGCCGCCGGACCAAAGCGTATCTTCGTTTAAGCATATGCGTTCTTCCGGAACGCCGGAAAACACCATGGCGCCCATGCGTCCGCTGCCAATCGGCAGCGCTTCTTCCCATATGTTAGCGGGTTGCCTGTACCAAAGCTTTAAATCGCTCATAGTTAATCCTCCATAGAGCGAAGCAGTTCGCGCCTAATCGCGGCAAAAGCTTTTGCATCTCGCTCGTATTCCTTGAAAGAAGGGCAGGCGCGGTTAATAAGTTCTTCCGCCTTTTGAGGGTGTTTTTTTCTAAGCTGCCAGAGCAGTTCGTAGTCTTCGATGCCGGCGCGCTGCGCTTCAAGCCGCATGCTCGCAAGCACATATTTTCCATCGGGGTAGACGATATGCGCATCGCCCGCAGGCAGCAGTTCGCCCTTATGCGGACAGCAGGCGCTGTTCATAATATCATCTCCCAAATAGTAGTTAAGCCCCCAGTGCAGATAGCCTTCAAGGCCGTAGCCGGCGCCGCGCCACAGTATTTCGCGGCTTACAAGAAGCGGCAAATCCATGCTGCGGTTCATGGAAGGGCCCGCAGGGAAGGCGCAGGTGTAAAACCACATGGTTTCGCCAAGCGCATGCACAGAGTCAAAAGCTTCGCGGTGTTTTTCGTAGGTATCTTCCTTTGGAACCCATACATCTATGCCGCCGTAAAGTTCGGTTGTTTCAACAGCATCTATAATAGGCACGCCCGGCAGAAACTTGCGGAAAATTCCCGAAAGCATTCTATAAGTTTTATCGTTATAAGTCTGGGGTTCATCCGCAAGGCACTGCGCCACACGCCCTTCCCAGCCGTTGCGCTTTATTACGCGCGCCCATTCGCTAAAATATATTCGCAGCTGGGCGTAGCCCTTGGCATCCGTTGCGGAAATGTCATCCGCCCAAGCAAGATAATAGCTTTCTTCGTTCCATTCGTGCCAGTGAGCGACATGTCCCCCGCAAACCCATTTGGCGCCTTCGTCAAGGGCTATGCGCGCCGCGCGCTCGCAAAAGGAAAAGTCCGCGCCCACAGCATGTCCCGCCTTGTCATATATCATCTTACCTTCAGGGAGAAGAATATGCGTGGAGCGCATTGACAGCTGCTGCCTGACATATGATCTGAAAATATCCCAGTATTCTTGGCTGTCCATAGGCACATTGTGCTGCTTTGCTATATTTTCGTACGAGCAGAAATTCAGAAAGCCGAGTTTGGATTTTTCCATGCTTGGCACGAGCGCGCCGTAGACGGAAACAGAAAACGATATTCTTGTTTCACCCTCTTCATCGGTTAAAACCAAATCGCCTGCAAATGTGCCTGTTTTTGCATTATGCGGTGCAAACAGGCGCACATATAGAGCCTTAAATGAAGGCATGCGTTCTATCGGCTTAAGCGCATCGTACACGCGGAAAGGCGCTTTTTTGGTAACGAAGCTTTTGCAGCTTTCATAGTCCGTAGTCGTCATAAGAGCGGGAGAAGTATTTTCATTAACGCCCACATCCAAAAGTGCGAAAATTTCCGCCTTGATTTCCGGAGCATCGCATAGCACCTTCACTTGCGCCAAGGTTTCTTTTTCCAGCAAAACCTGAAACCCGCCGTGTCCCCCCAGCGCCATGTCGATTTCCATGGGGATTTTTCTTTCGCGAAAGTCCTCGTTAAACATCCATTCGTCCGCGCTGTACAGAGCGTATCGCATTGTACCGTTCCTCCTTATTAAATATCTGGCTTTAAGTTTTTATGTTTGTCTATGGCAGGAATACGCATTATAACCCTTGTGCCTTTCCCTAATTCGCTTTCGCATTCTAGACCGTACATTGGGCCATAGGCCAAGCGCAGTCTATCGATTATGTTGCGAACGCCGTAGCCTCCGGGCGTTGTGTAGTCCGGCTCGTCAAGCAGGTCAAAATGGCGATGAAGCGTTTCAGGATCCATGCCGGGACCATCGTCAGCAATTTCAATTACCACGGTATCATCGACAAGCTTCATGCTTACAGATAAAGTGCCATGCTTGCTCTCTTTTTCAAATATTCCGTGAATAAGCGCATTTTCAACAATAGGCTGCAGCACTATCTTTATAATGCGCTTATCAAGCACGGCGGGATCTATATTTTCAATCAGAGTAAAGGAATCGGGGAAGCGCATGGCTTGAATTTCAATATAAGTCTTAGCGTGCGCCCATTCATCACGTAGCGGCACCACATCCCGTCCCTGGTTTAAAGAAAGCTTATAGAAACGAACGAGCGCATTTACCATGCGTGTGATTTCCGGTATGCCGCGGGATATTGCCAAGCAGCTTATAAGATCAAGCGAATTGTATAAAAAATGCGGATTTATTTGAGCTTGCAGGGCTTTAAGCTCCAAGTTCTTAATCTGAATGCCCATTTCGTACCGCTCTTCAAGAAGCTGTTCTATGCGATCTATCATGGTGTTATAGTGTTCCATCAGCCTGCCTATTTCGTCCCTGCCCGATGGAGTAGTACGCTTAAGCTCTGTCCCCGTTTCCACAAGTCGCATTGTTTCTTCAAGCTGCGTCAAGCGGCTCATTGCCCCGCGGCTTATTACAAAGTAGGCAACAATATAAGCGATTGCGCCGCATAGGACCATAACGCTCATAAGCCGTGTTCTAAGCGCAGACGATACCCCCGTAATGTCGCCACGGGGAATTACGCTTATAAGCGTCCAATTTGTGTTTTTCAAACCTGCGTGGTGTAGATAGAACTGTTCTTTTTCTATTTCCGCTTCATGCCATGTTTTTTCAGCGCTTTTATATGCGCTGTCGGCAACAAGGGGCAGCTGGGCTTCATCAATAGTTTTTCCGGCAGCAAGCAAAAGCTCCCCGCCGCGCATTAAAAGCAAGCTGCTGTTAGGCGTAATCTGGGTTTGCTCCAAAGATTCAGCGAATTGCTCGCTTAAAACGTCCACGCGCAGCATGGCGATCGGTTCTTTTATATGGTTTGGGTCATAAATGCGCCTTACATAAGAAAACATTGGTTCTTTTTCGTTAAGATCGCTAGGGCTTAGCCATAGTGGCGTACCGTCTAAATCCTTAAACCATTTTTTGCCTATCAAAGCGTCGAAGTGCCAAACATTTACAGATTCCTTGGAATATAAAAAAGCGTTATCCACATACAGGCGTATGCCGTCCACATCCGACAGGCGCTTTAGGCTTTTAAATGTTTCGGTCAGCGCCTGGCTGTCCTCCAGCTGCCTTATATAAGGATAGTCGAGCGGATTTTTAGAAGACATACGATAAACCAAAGGATCATAGCTCAAAATTTCCATAACGTTTTCAACGCGTTCTTGAAGGCGCTCAAGGCTAGAAATAGTTTCAGTAAACGCCTTTTGACCTGCTGCAAAGGTCTGATTCTGCAGCACATAGCTTATTTGCGTAGAAGCATAAAACGTAAAAATAGAAAGCGGAATTACAAGCAGTATAAAAAAGGAAAGCAGCAGTTTGCCCTGTACGCTTAAAAAGAATCGCTTAAATTTATGCATCGCCGCTTTGCATCTCCCTGTATTGCTTCGGGTTTACACCGATTTCTTTTGTGAAAACTCTCGCAAAATATTTTCCGTCGTTGTAGCCAACCAGGCGCCCTATTTCATAGAGCTTGATATTTGTTGAAACAAGCAATTCTTTCGCCTTGCGCATCCGCAATTCCGTAATTTTTTTGTTTATAGTTTTTCCGGTTCGTTTTTTATACACAGCACTCAGGTATGTTGAAGTAAAGCACAGGACATCGGCCATTTTCGCAACAGAAAAGGACGCTTCCAATGCATGCTGCGCCATATAGCTGTTCATAAGCTGCAGCGGATCGGTTTCCGGAGTTTCGGGCGCATCAAAGTAAAGGCTTACAACGCGCAGCACTTCGTTTTTTATTTCATTTAAGCTTTGAAAACGGGACAGGCTGCAGCACAGCGCTTCGGTTTCCCGGTAGATATCATCAAGGCCATGGTCCCGCTCTGCTCCAAGCATCACACCAAGAAGCTGCGAAAAAACATGGCGTATATAGTTCGGTTCCGTTGCTGTGCAGGATGCCATTTTATCTGCCATACGGCTTAATATTTCAAAGCCTGCATCCCTATCTTTTTGCCTTACGGCGTTTGTAAAGTTTGTTAACTGCTCAGGGGCAAACCTGTATATCTTTTTGTTTACAGGCTCTCCAAAAAATGCTTCGCGCACATCCAAAACGCCGTCTGCAATAATTTCTCGTATTACCTGGGTTATTTCTTCAGGGTCTATGGGTTTTTCTACAAAACGGTCGACTTTGATTTTTATAGCTTCCTTCATAAATTGCTTGTCGGCATACGCAGTCAGAAAAATAAAAGCGCAATCCGGCAGAATTTCTCTAACCCGTCTCGCAAATTCCAGCCCGTTCATTCGCGGCATTTTTATATCGCTGATTATTAGATTAACCTGTTTTCCCAGCGCCACTTCCAGGCCCAAGCTGCCGTCCGCCGCTTCGTATACAGCTTCTGCTCCCAAATTAGACCACGGCAGGTGGTTAATAAGCACGCTTCTAACAAGCGCCTCATCGTCAACAATTAATGCTTTAAAACCCACTTAAATCCCTCCGTTAATAATATTAAGATAGCGTACTTCAGGTCTCTTTTCAAGAAAAAGATGTATAATTCAGTAAAAAAGCATATTTTTTTCACCCAATCAAAGCTTTTTACCGTTGCGCAGCTGCTAAAGGTATAAATATAATAAATACAGATACAAGGAGGGAGTCATTTATGAAAAGCGCCTCGTCCGCTGCTCGCACTTCATCGCCCTTTTTGCGTGATTTAAAAACAAATCGTGTAAAATGGCTGATGATTTTACCTGCCGCAATAATAGTAATACTTATGTGCTATATCCCTATGACGGGTATTGTGCTGGCATTTAAAAACTATAATTACCATGACGGTATTTTCAGAAGCCCATGGGTAGGCTTTAAAAATTTTGAATTTTTCTTTTTCTCGGGCAAAGCGTGGAGCGTCACAAAAAATACTATCATTTATAATACAATTTTTTTACTTGTAAATAATTTCCTGCAAATAACCTGCGCTATTATGCTTTCGGAATTTAACGGAAAAGTATTCAAACGCATGGCGCAGTCGTTTATGTTTATGCCCTACTTTATTTCCTGGGTTGTGGTCGGCGCTTTTGTATATAACTTATTTAATTATGAGTTCGGCGCGGTAAACACTATGCTGCAGAATCTTAATTTAAGCCCCATCAATGTTTATTCTAAGCCGTCCGCCTGGCCTTATATATTGGTAGCCGCCAGTTTGTTTAAAAACTTAGGCTATGGAACTGTAATGTATTTGGCAAGCGTCATAAATATCGACGAGCAGCTTTTTGAAGCCGCAGATTTAGACGGCGCAACTATGATGCAGAAAATTTGGCACATTACCCTGCCTTCAATTCGTCCCACTATAATAATTCTTTTCCTTCTGGCGATAGGCAATATTATGCGCGGCGATTTCCAAATGTTCTGGCAGGTTACGGGAAACAACCCTATGGTGCGCGAAACCACAGACGTTATCGACACCTATGTAACCCGTTCTATGCTAAGCCTTCAAGAATACGGCATGACGGCAGCCGCCGGCCTATATCAAGCGGTTTTCAGCTTCCTGCTCGTTCTTTTTGCAAACGGCATGGTGCGCAGGGTTGAACCTGACTACTCGCTGTTTTAATAGGGAAAGGAGATATACGGTATGGCTAGTAAACTGAAAAAAACTCCGCGCGATGAAAAGATTTTTAATGTTGTTTCAGTAATTGTGCTGACTTTGCTTTCCGCTTTTTGTCTTTTCCCGTTCTTGCTGATGATTTCCGGTTCGTTTACCACTCAGGAATCCATACTTTTGCATGGCTACAGCCTTATCCCAAAGGAATTTTCCACTAAAGCGTATGAAATTCTGTTTCAGTCCCCGCAGTCGCTTATTGATGCGTACGGCGTTACGATATTTGTAACTGTGGTAGGAACTTTCTTCAGTTTATTTTTCATGAGCATGGGAGCGTATGTGCTCGCAAGCAAAGAATTCCGCTATCGCAACTCGGTTTCATTTTTCTTCTACTTTACAACTATTTTTGGCGGAGGGCTTGTGCCTTGGTACATTTTCTGCATAAAAGCGCTGAATTTTAGGAACAACTTGCTGTCTATGATTCTGCCGACAGTTGTCAATGTAACTTATATGCTGGTGCTTAAAAGCTATATGCGCAGCATACCTGAAGCGCTTTATGAAAGCGCAAAGTTGGACGGCGCCGGCGATTGGACAATATATTTTCATATTGCCCTCCCGCTCAGCAAGGCAGGCATGGCAACTGTGGCGCTGTTTATGGCGCTTGGCTACTGGAACGACTGGTACAACGCTATGCTCTTTATAGACAATGAGCGCATGTTTCCTTTGCAATACTTCTTAAACAACATTTTAACTAAAGCTAACGCAATGAAAGCTGCTGCTGCAAGAAGCGGCATAGTAGTTAAAGATTTGCCGAGCGAACCCATGAAGCTTGCAATGACGGTTGTTGCAACAGGCCCCATCATTTTGCTGTATCCGTTCCTGCAAAAATTCTTTGTAAAAGGCGTCACTATCGGCGCTGTAAAAGGCTAACACCCCATTTTATCGACTCTTATTTTCGGTGTTGACCGAAAAAGGGAAAAAATTATTTTTCTATTAAAAAGGAGGACACTTATCATGAAACGCATTGTTTCTCTTGTGATGACCTTAACGCTAATGCTTACGGTCTTCGCGCTGCCTGTATTCGCGGAAACGCCGGATACTTCCGAAGAAGTTACACTTACGATGTACCTGCTTGGCGATCGTACGCCTGACTTTGACATGGTTTTTGACAAAATCAACGAAAAGATGAAGGACAAAATCAACGCAACGCTGCAGGTTAAATTCCTTAGCTGGGGCGAATACGAAGAAAAATATCCCCTGCTGTTTGCTGCGGGCGATGATTTCGACATTATCTACTCAGCCGACTGGGCTTTCTACAACTCTCAGTCCACCAAGCAAGGGTTTTGGGAAATAACCGATGAAGCGCTTAAGACCTATGCTCCAATGACTGCGGAAAGCATATTCCCTGAAGCTTGGGAAGCTGCGAAAGTAAACGGCAAAGTCTATATGCTGCCGCAAAACTACAAAGAAATGTCCGGCTACATATACATGGTTCGCGGCGACTTGATGAAAAAGTACGGCTTTGAAGACATCAAGGGCATTGACGACATGGAAAAATACTGGACAGCCGTTGCTGAAAATGAAAAGCAGCTGATACCTATCGACGTCGGTTCGGACTACGACGCATTCTTCCTCTTTGACCGTCTTTGGACAATAGCAACAACCGGCGTTTCATCGGGTCTTGGCCCGTGGCAGGTTTCTGCATACTTCATGCTGGATGATCCTGAGTACACAGCAAGGCACAATTCGGAAAACCCGAACTTCCTGCCTGTTGTCAAAAAACTTAAGGCCTGGAAAGACAAGGGCTTCTGGAGCCAGAGCGCAGTTGTAAACACCATGGACAACACCGAGAGCTTTGCCGCGGGACGCAGCGCAAGCGCTATAATGAACCTTAACACTGCCATGAGCAAATACGATGCAATCATCACGGAACATCCCGAGTGGGACGTCCAGGTGTTTGACGCTATGGACGGTGTACCTGCCACACTCGTTTCCCCCTTGGGCAACGGCATGAGCATTTTCAGCAAGTCCAAGCATCCTGAACGCGCGCTTATGGCGCTTGACCTGCTTCGCAACGACGAAGAAATAAACAACCTGTTCTGCTTCGGCATCGAAGGCGTACATTACAAGGATAACGGCGACGGCACAGTAACGCTGCTTGAAAAGAACAGCGATTACGGCTATGACGCAAACTGCAACTGGGGCGTTCGTAACAGCGCTATTTGGAAACGCATTGAAGGCGGCATACCAAGCTACGTAGAAATTTATGACGAATGGGCAAAGACCGCTACAATGGGCACACCGCTTAGCAACCTTAACTTCAGCGACGAATCCGTAAAGAACCAGATTGCGGCGATGAACGACATTTTCCAAAACGATTATAAACTGCTCTGCCTCGGCTTTAGCGAAGATCCGGAAGCGGATATTGCAAAAATGCAAAAGAAATTAGAAGCTGCGGATGCGGAAGCTGTTTATAAGGAGCTGTCTGCTCAGGCAAAAGCTTTTATGGAAGCTTTAGATAAGTAACAACGACGCCGCAAAAAAACGTGTCTATATAATAAACGCGCTTAAAATGCGGCACTAACGCACAGAAACGCTCTGTGCAGCATATGGACCGGTGCTGTTATGCGCCGGTCCGTTTTTGAAAGGAGAAAGCAGGTATGGAATGCTGCTGCAAGCTTAACGGCACATCGCTCTACGCTGATGACCGCGGCTTTGTTTCTATTGAACGTGACGGCTGTTCCTGGAATAGCGACCGTGATTTTACAGCTACTGCAACTTTGCTTGACGAAGAACCGGTTGCGCTTTTTGATAAGCCTTGCACACCGGAACATTTTAAAACCGGGCTTGGCGAAGGATTTAGATATACACTTAATGACCTTAAGCGCGGCAACGGCACGCCGCTTAAGTTAGCGCTTCGCTTGCTTGTGTGGATTGAAAAAACCGATGGAAGCATACGATTTGATGTAGAAGCGCTTAGAGATGAAGAACAGCTGGACGTAGTCCGCTGGCCAGCTCCTTTTGCTTTTGAAAAAGGCAAAAGCACAGCGGTTATCCCCTCCATGCAGGGAATGCTGCTGCCTGACACATGGCCAAAAGAAGTTCTCCCAATTGAACCGCCTTATTTTATGGAGCGTGCTGCCTATATGAATTGGCTGGGCTTTTTGCAAGGCGAAAATGGAGCTATTATGATTGTAGACACTCCGTGGGATGCGGGATACGACTTGCGCCACCCTGCAGGAGGTCCTACGCGCCTTAATATATGCTGGCGCAGCTCTTTAGGCAAGCTTCGCTATACGCGCTCTATTATGATGCGCTTTAGCTCCGGCGGAGGCTATGTAGCGCTGTGCAAAATATACCGGCAGTATCTTAAGGAAAGAGGCCAATTAAGAACCTTAAAAGAAAAATTCCTTGTCCATGAAAATGCGGCCCGCCTTTGCGGCGCGCCTGTTATTCACACCTCTATTTTATATAACACCGTTCCTGAAGCGCAGACATATGATCCGGATGGCGAAAACTACAGCTTTGCCACATTCGAAACACGCCTTAAGCAGCTTAAAAAGCTGTATACGCGCGGCATTCGCGGCGCCTATGTGCATTTGGATGGCTGGGGCAAGGAAGGCTACGACCACCTTCATCCGGATATCCTCCCGCCATGCGAAAAAGCCGGAGGAGCCGAAGGCCTGCGTTCCCTTTCTAGAGGAGCAAAAGAGCAAGGCTATCTTTTCGCCCTGCACGATCAATACCGTGATTATTATGTGGATGCCGAAAGCTTTCAGGAAGAAAACGCGCTCATGGACAGGAAAGGCAAGCTCCCGCGCGAATGCACCTGGGCGGGCGGCGAGCAGCGCTATCTTTGCGCCACGCAGGCATTTGACTATGTAAAGCGCAATTATAACGAGCTTGATACATACGGCGTAGATTTAGACGGCGCGTATTTGGATGTGTTTTCTGTAATACAGCTTGACGAATGCTTTAACCCCTCACATCCCATGACTCGCAGGGAATGCGCAGCGTACCGCGCTAAGTGCTTTGATTTCATTGCCTATCGATACGGGATTGCCAGCAGCGAGGAACCTATAGGTTTCTATGTGCCGCACCTTACTCTGTGCCACCACGGGCCTTATCCCACCGCTCCTACCCTTGCGCGGGGCGAGCAGCGCGGCATACCTGTACCTATTTTAAACTTGGTTTATCACGACTGCATTTTGTTGCCGTGGAACTTAAGCGAAGGCGAGGCCTCCGTTCATCCGAACGGACGCAGCGGATTCCTTTATGCGCTTTTAAACGGCGGGCTTGGCTACCTGCCTATTGAGCCGACGGACGATGAAATTCAAAAATGTCTAAAAGTATCCGCCTTAAATAAGCTTGTAGGAACAAGCGAAATGACTTCTCACGAGTGGATAGACGGCGACCTTGAGCGCCAAAGAACGCAGTTCGCCTGCGGCGTTTCTGTGGAAGTAGACTTTAGAAAAAACAGCTATCGCGTATTTAATGAAAACGGCGAAGACATCGCACTCGCATAAAAAAAGTAAAAGCATTCTAAACCGCCGCGGCTATGCGCAGGCGGTTTTTTATATGGCTGTATTTTAGCGCATGGCTTAAAGCATTAAATATTTAAATACTGCGCCGTTTTCAATTTGTTGTAGTCCCATATCAACCAGCAGCGATTTTGCATTGCAAGCTTGAATTTACATGGTATAATGCTCCAGGAGGTATTATGGTTTACGATTGTATTGTTGTTGGCGCAGGCCATGCGGGAGTCGAAGCTTCGCTTGCCGCTGCGCGTTTAGGGCTTAAAACCTTGCTTATTACATTAAATATAGATGCCATTGCGCTTATGGCGTGCAACCCGTCTATAGGCGGCACGGGCAAAGGCCACCTTGTAAGAGAGGTTGACGCATTAGGCGGAGAAATGGGCCTTGCGATAGACGATGTTATGCTCCAGTCGCGCATGCTCAATTCGTCAAAGGGCGTTGCGGTTCATTCTCTGCGCGCCCAGGCTGATAAAATAGCCTACCACAAAAGGATGCAGAGCGCACTGTTTAACCAAGATAACCTTACGCTTCTCCAGTCCGAAGTAAAAGACATATTGACGCAAAACGGCAAAGTAAAGGGCGTTCGCCTTGTAAACGGGCAAAGCTACTACGCGCCAACCGTAATAATAGCTACCGGCGTATATCTTAACAGCCGCATAATAATAGGCAGCCATTATAAATATATAGGTCCGCAGGGCTTTGCAAATGCTTCTGAAATGTCAAAAAGCCTTATAGATTTAGGTTTTTCTCTAAGGCGCTTTAAAACCGGAACGCCCGCAAGAGTGCACTATAAAAGCATAGATTTTGAAAAAATGAAAAAGCAAGTCGGAGATGAACCCGTAGTGCCGTTTTCATTTATGACGGATAAAGCGCTTTCTAACACTGATTGCTGCTACCTTACATATACCAACGAAAAAACGCATGAAATAATCCGCAACAACATCCACCTTTCCCCCATGTTTTCAGGAGAAATAAAAGGAACAGGCGCAAGATACTGCCCTTCCATAGAAGATAAGGTGCACAGGTTTGCGGATAAAAACAGACATCAGATTTTTTTAGAGCCTGAAACAGCAAATGCTTTAGAGTGGTATGTGCAGGGCTTGTCAAGCAGCCTGCCCGAAAATGTGCAGATAGAAATGTACCACACAGTGCCGGGGCTTGAAAATTGCCAAATTACACGCTTTGCATATGCTATAGAGTATGACTGCATAGACCCTACCGAGCTTTACCCCAATTTGCAGACTAAGCACATAGAAGGTTTGTTTTTTGCAGGGCAGGTAAACGGTACATCCGGCTATGAGGAAGCCGCAGCGCAGGGCATAATTGCAGGCTTAAACGCCGCTCTTTTCGTTGAAGGAAAGGATCCGCTTGTATTAACGCGAGATATGGCCTACATAGGCGTTATGACGGACGATTTAACCAGCAAAGGCACAGATGAACCATACCGTATGATGACAAGCCGCGCAGAGCACAGACTGTTTTTAAGGCAGGATAATGCTGATATAAGGCTTACCGAAATAGGATATAAAATAGGCTTGGCTAGCGAAAAGCGCATGGAACGCCTAATCCGAAAAAAACAGCAGACGCAGGAGCTTATACAGAATATAAAAGCAAATAAAAAGGACGCATTTTTAAGGCGCCCCGATACCACAATCTACGATTGCATTGACAATGCGGAATCTTTCTGCGCCGATGCCATAGAACAGGCGCAAATCCAGATAAAATACGAAGGCTATTTGAAAAAGCAGGAAGCGCACATAAGGTCTGCTGCAGCAATGGAATCAAGAAAGCTCCCAAAAGACACACCGTATTTAAGCATTGAATCCCTGCGCATAGAAGCAAGGCAGAAGCTCGATAAAATAAAGCCGGTATCTTTAGGCCAGGCATCAAGAATACCCGGCGTATCGCCTGCAGATATAGCTGTGCTTTCCGTATGGCTTACAAAAAAGCAAAGAGAAGAAAAGAATCAATAATATATATAGCCGTTTGGCAATGTGCGCGCTTGCACTCTGCCGAACGTCTTTTTTTCAATTGCTTAACTATTTTAAAAAACTAAATTGCAGCTGGTGCGATTATTAACCAAATATTTTAAACATAATATGATATACCTTTGACGATTGCATTGCGAAGCTTTGCTCTTTCTATTCAAAAATTTATTAAGCAGTGCTTTGTCTGCAATCTGTTTTAATTTGTTTATTCGAGGATTTCTAAAAAGCTTTTAAGCCGTTTCATTGCTTCTGTTATATTCTCTTCTTTTACGGCATAGCTTATCCTTACGCTGTTTGGCGCTCCAAACGGGCCTCCCGGCACAACGGATACATTGCCATGCGTCAAAAGCAGGTATGTAAAGTCTTCATCAGAGTTTATTACAGTGCCCTTGCAGCGCTTGCCTATGCACTTGCTTATATCAAGCAGCACATAAAATGCCCCATGCGGCTCTAGAAATGAAACATACGGCATATTTTCAAGCAGTTTAACAATAATATCCCTGCGTTTGTTAAACACATCCCGCATTTCATTCAGAGGCTGCTGCGTTCCGTTAAGCGCTGCCACACCGGCGTACTGCGCCAAGCTATTGGGGCTGCCCGCTGCATGGCTTTGGTAAGCGTTCATAGCTGATATGATCTTTTCATCGGCAGAAGCGTATCCCAAGCGCCACCCTGTCATAGCGTAGGCCTTGCTAAAGCCAGACACTATAATGCTGCGCTTTTTTGCATCATCGCTTATCTGCGCTATGGAAACATGTTTTAAATCATCATAAACAAGCTTTTCATATATTTCATCGCTTAGGATAAGAATATCTTTTTCCTTTGCAAATTCCGCTATTTGTTTTAAAAGCTCCCTGCTAAACACCGCGCCTGTTGGATTATTTGGGCTGTTTATAATAATAAGCTTTGTTTTGTCTGTATAGTTTTCATAAAAATCTTTTATGTCGGGCATAAATCCGTTTTTAGCATATGACGGTATAAGCACCGCTTTAGCAGAACACATAGCTATCATCTCCTGGTAGCTAAGCCAGCAAGGGACTGGCAGCATAACTTCATCGCCTGGGTTTAAAACCACATGCAGCGCTTCATACAACGCCTGCTTTGCTCCCATGGAAACTATTATATTTTTAGTATCGTAAGAAAGATTTTTATCCTTTAAAATCCTATCCGATATGGCTTTTTTTAATTCCGGTATGCCGCCCACCGGCGTATAATGCGTTTTGCCATTATTTAGAGCATTTATTGCTGCATTTTTTATGTGATCAGGCGTGTCAAAATCCGGCTCGCCTGCGCTAAGCCCTATTACATCCTGCCCCTTAGCGCGGAGTTCCTGCACAAGCGCATTGAGTTTAAGCGTGGCAGACGGTTTTATATTTATGCTTATTTTAGAAGCGGTGAAATCCATAATAAATAAACCTCCAAATTTGCAATATGGAAGACATTATAGCACTGCAAGCATTGAAATGCCATTGTTTTCATGCGTTTTGCGAATAAAAATGCTTTTATATTGTATTTTACTTGAGAGCGTTTACGGCTAATGCGCATTCCAATCTCTTTTTAAATATTTCGCAGCCTATTTTATATGTCCCTGCTATATTTCCTGATGAATGGAAGTTGTTTGCAGCGCATCCGCCGGCGCAAAAATATTTTGCCCAGCAGTTATCGCACTCCTTATGCTCATACAAATTGTTTTCAGCAAATTCCATACGCAGGTTTTTGTTTTTTATGCCGCTAAAAACATCGCCCATTAGAAAGTGTTTGTCCCCTACAAATTGATGGCAAGGGTATAGTTCGCCGGAAGGCGTTACCGCTAAATATTCGCAGCCTGTTCCGCAGCCTGCTATAAGCTTATAAGCGCATGGGCCTTCTTCCAAATCTATGTTGAAATGATAAAACTCAAACGGGTTGCCTTCATGCGATCGCTTTATCATTTCTTTAGCTAATAGTTCATATTGAATAAAAACTTCCGGCAAATCTTCTTCGCGTATAGATTCAGGGCTGCTAAGCGGCGCCACCACAGGCTCCATGCTTAATTCAGTAAACCCCAAGTCCAGCATATGCAATATATCTTTGAAAAAATCTAAATTATGGCGTGTAAAGGTAGCTCTAATGTAAAATTCCTTAGGCCTTCTTTTTTCAGCAAATTTAATAAAATTAGGCACTACTGTATCATAGCTGCCGCGGCCTTTAGCATTTACACGAAAACGATCGTGCACCTCCTTCCTGCCATCCAAGCTTAAAACAACATTGTGCATATTTTCGTTTAAATAATCGATTGTATTATCATTAAGCAATATGCCGTTTGTTGTAAATGTAAAGCGGAAATTCTTATGTTTTTCTTTTTCTATTTTTCTTGCATATGCCACGGTTTGCTTTACTACATCAAAGTTAAGCAGCGGTTCCCCGCCAAAAAAATCTATATCCAGGTTATAGTGAGAGCCGGAATTTTCTATCAAAAAATCAACAGCCTGTTTAGCTACATCAAAGCTCATAAGCGCGGTGCCGTCTTTAAAGTTGCCTTCCGCAGCAAAGCAATAGCTGCAGCATAGATTGCAGGTATGAGCTACATTAAGGCACAATGCTTTAAGCTGTTTTGTTTCAGGCGCCTTAATATAATCCCTATAAGAAAACTCAGTATAAAGCTTGCCTTGCTGCTTAAGCTCCATAATATCTTTATAAAGGCTTTCAAGGCTGTCTGAACTTATATCGCTGTCATTAGGGTATAAGCTTGTCATTTTTTTTATATAGTCTTCTTTAGGGCTATTTTCCAGCAATGCAATTGCGCGGCTTGCTTTTTCATCCGCAATATGCAAACTTGAACTGTTTACATCTAAGGTAAAATGTTCGCCAAATAACGAAAATTGATGAATCATATATTTCTCCATGTAATTTGCAAATTAAAAGCGTAAAATGTGCTCACAGCACCTTTTACGCTTTAACAACAGCACTCAAGCGTTTTATTTAATAAAATCAGCGGCTCACTTAGCGGTTGTTTTTGTTTTCACAGGGCTGGTTAGAAACGCCGCAGCTGGTTTTGCATGCGCTCTGGCAGCTTGTCTGGCATTCGCCGCAGCCGCCGCGTTTAACTGTATCCTGCAATGTGCGTTTATTAATCGTTTTAATCTTCATAAATACACTCCCTCCTAATATATTTTATTTTATATTGCCGGCTCCTTTGTGTCAAGCAATTGACAGCTTGCTCAAGCTATGATAATCTTCTTTATTGTTACGCACCCGTAGCGCAGTTGGATAGCGCGTCAGACTCCGACTCTGAAGGCCGTGGGTTCGAATCCCGCCGGGTGTACCATGAAAGCCTTTGTTTTACAAGGCTTTTTATTTTGTGTGTTGCATTTTGTATTGTATTTTATTAAACAGACGCTTAATTTGACGGCTTTGTTTGATTATGTACTAATATTTTCAAAATTTAAAAAAGTTTATATATAAAAGCAAATCACAACCTCCTGTTAATTTTTCGTACATTTCAGAACCAAAAATTCAATATTTAGCTTGAAATAATGTTAATATTTTTAAATTTAAGCTTGCGTTTATTTTTATATTGACATTTTATACATCCTATTATATGTTATAATTACTCATATGAGTTTATTTTTGTTTTAGAAAGGAGATTTTTGTATGGATATTGATTTCATGAATTTTACTCCTGAACTGCAATCAGAACCTACCCGCGTTTCATATGATCCGCAAAGTCTATGTTTGTATATATCATTTGGAAGTGAAATGTATGTATACAGGGGTGTGCCTGCGCATATCAATAATGAATTTTTAAAGGCGAGGTCAAAAAGCGATTACTTTGAGCGATACATCAAGAAATTTTATCCCTGTACTCGTATAAATTAGCTTTGGAACATAAAACGATACTTGCTATATTATAATTTCCATTTGAGACATGGCGCGGGGTTTATCTTTATGCTATTATTTCATGGGAGGATGTTATGGATAAACAACTTGTTAATATAATACGCAAAGCAGGAGAGATCGTTTTAAATGAAAACGACCCTGATGTTTTTATAAAGCAGGGCCATGCGAACTTTGTAACGCAGACAGACATAAATGTGCAGCGTTTCCTAAAAGAACAGCTTTTGCAATATATGCCCCAGGCAGATTTTTTTGCAGAAGAGCAGGAAAACAATTCTCTTAGTGACGGGCTTTGCTTTATGGTTGACCCCATAGACGGCACCGCAAACTTTATGCGCGGGAGAAATTTTTCATGCATATCGGTAGCGCTCTTAAAAGACAGAATGCCTGTTTTAGCGCTTGTATACAATCCCTTTGCAGATGAACTCTTTACGGCAGAGCAAGGAAAAGGCGCACAGCTTAACGGCAAAAGCATTAAAGCTTCAAATGTCGGTTTAAAAAATGCCATAATAAATTTTGGCACATCGCCATATTATCCTGAAAAATCTCAAATAACTTTTGATATTTGCAAAAAAATTATCACCCTTTCGGGCGACCTTAGGAGAACCGGCTCTGCCGCGCTTGATTTAACTGAAGTAGCGTGCGGCAGATGCGATGCATATTTTGAACTTAGCCTATCCCCTTGGGACTATGCGGCAGGCGCACTTATAGCAACGGAAGCAGGAGCAGTATTTGATATGCCGCTGCTTGAAAATATAGATTTTTCAAAAAAGACCTGCATTTTAGCAGGCAACAAGCTATGCTTTGACAAACTTAAAAAAATTATAAGGGAGTTTAGCAATGATTAAATCCAACCCACACACGCACACTCAATTCGGCGATGCGCGTTCCACAGCGGAAGAAATGGTTTTATCTGCAATTAATCACGGGTTTTTAAGCCTTGGCTTTTCAGAACACGGCAGGCAGGATTTTAATACGGACTGCGTTTTAAATAAAGAGCGTGAAATACAGTATATAAACGAAGTTAATCGCTTAAAGGAAAAATATAAAAACCAGATACGCATTTACTTAGGCATAGAACGGGACGCATATTCGCTTTCCGAAAGAAATTTATACGAATATGTGTTAGGTTCTTTGCACTATGTTAAGTTTGGAAACGATTTTTTAGCAGTCGATGGCAACAGAGAAAATCTATCCAGAGCTGTAAACGAGTTTTTTAAGGGCGACGGCTATATTTTGGCAAAGGAATACTACGATAACTTCACAAAATATATCGTTTCCTATAAGCCGGACATAATAGGCCATTTTGATTTAGTGTGCAAATACAACGATATTTACAATTTTTTTGATGAAAACAGCCCGGAATACATACAGCTTTATAAAAAGGCCATGGATAAAATGATAAACGCCTGCTCTTTGATGGAAGTCAATACGGGAAGAATAGTGCGTGCAAAAGCGGCCGTTCCTTACCCCTCGCTTGAAATTTTAAAATACTGGAAGAGCTTAGGCGGAGATGTAATATTGTCTTCCGATTGCCATGACGCCGAAAACATAGCAGGCGGATATGAAAAAGGCCTTGCGCATATACACAAGGCCGGTTTTAAAAGCATACTTCAATTAAGCTATGAAGGCACGGAATTATTTACACGGCTTCCGCTGTAAGTTTTGCCTGCTCTTTAAGTCTTGGCTGCAAAGAACGGTCTTTAGAGTTTAAACGCTTCTCGCGCATATCGTTTATGGACTTTACGCGCGCTATGCGTTTTTCTATTCTATTTCCCGCCATGAGTTTTGTGCGGATTTTATCCGACATGATGCGCACGCCGCATGAAGCAGGTATGGCTGCAACGCCGGCGCCAAGGCCTGAAACAACAGCGCCTGCGCCTACGGATAAGCCGTTTCGCACAAGACGGTAAGCCGCATCCTGTTTTCCTGCTGTGAATGTTTTCTTCTTAAAAACCACCTTGGCGCCTTCCTGCATTACTACGCTTGCAAAAGGCAATACAATGCTTACCGTTCCAAGCGTTTCGCCAAGCGCGCTGCACTTATCAAGCAAGCCCAACTCCGCGCTTGCTTCGTCAGCAAAGCTTAAGCCCACCGTAACCGCATCTGTTAAGGTGCTTTTATCTTTTTTATTGTATTTTGAAAGCAATTCTTTAAAGCTCGTCATACTATCATCCTCCAAACATATTTAAGAGGCTTGTTATAAGCCACGTTGCGCATACTATGGCAGCCAATATGGTAAGCTGCTTTATTATACCCGAAATATTTGCTTTGCGGCTCTTTTTACTTTTGCTAAGCTGCGACTTTAAAGCTTCAATCTCTCTGCCCTGTTCCTTTATTTTTTTGCCTTGCTCTTCAACCGTGTTTTGAAGCACGGTTATTTCGGCAGAGCTAATTTCCTGTTTTGAAATTAGGCTTTCAAGGTCTGTATTCATGCCCTCCAGCACAACGGTAACTTCCTGCGTATACCTGTCCACCTGCTCATGCAGATCGCGTCCCTTAATGCTTGACAGGGCATTTTCAAAAAAGTTTTTAGGCTTTATTGCCTTTTTATCGTCTTGTTGATCGTTCATGCAAGCCTTATACCCGATTCAACCTGTTCCTGAGCATAACGCTCAAGCAGGTTTTTAATACGGCTGTATGGATTCAGGAGTTTGTTTAAGCTTCTGTCGTGGTTTAAAGTCGCAATAAAGTAGGCTATGTATTTGCTCATATCGGCCCTGGCAAACCAGGGTTTTTGAAGCAGTTCTTCAGGGTGGCGCGTAAGGTTTGTTGTTATAACCTTTGTTATCAAGCCTTTATCGTATGCTTCCTGGTAATTTGCCCAGCCGTTTGTGAAAAACGCAAAAGTAACTATGGCAAACACCCTTGCAGCCTTGCGTTTTTTAAGCTCCATAGCGAGATCTATTATGGAATCGCCAGTGGACAAAATATCGTCCGCAACTATTATATCTTTGCCTTCGACATCGGGCCCTAAGTATTCATGCGCAATTATAGGGTTGCGGCCGTTTACTATTCTTGTATAGTCTCTGCGTTTATAGAACATTCCCATTTCAAGAGACAGAACGGTGGAGTAAAATATATTTCTTGGAACGGCGCCTTCGTCCGGCGACACCACAGCCATGGATTCTTTGTCTATGCGAAGATCTTTTACCTCTCGGCAAAGCGCCTTGAGCATTTGATAGGTGGGCATTATATTTTCAAAGCCGCACAGCGGTATGGCGTTTTGCACACGCGGGTCGTGCGCATCAAAGGTTAAAATGTTTGTAACTCCCATATTTTCAAGCTCCTGCAGAGCTAAGGCGCAGTCCAGGCTTTCCCTTGATGTGCGTCTGTGCTGTCTGCTCTCATATAGGAAGGGCATAATTACATTTACTCTTTTGGCTTTGCCGCCAATAGCCGCAATAATCCGTTTAAGATCCGCAAAATGATCGTCCGGCGACATAGGAACTTCCATGTTATACATGCTGTATGTGATATCGTATGCAGTTACATCGCAAATGATATAAATATCGTAGCCGCGCACGCTTTCCCGCAGCATGCCCTTGCTTTCGCCTGTGCCAAAGCGCGGGCATTCAGCTTTTATTAAAAAGCTGTCCCTATCGCCCCCAGGCACGGTAAAATACTGCGTATCGTAATACTTTTTGTTGTTAATATCGCGCCAGTGCATAAGCCAATCGTTTATGCTCTTGCCGATTTCCTCGCAGCCTGCCATTGCAATTATTCCAAGCGGCGCTATTGGAACATTGGTCAGGTCTTTGCGCCAATCTTGTGTTTCAGTTTCCAAGACATTTCCCCCTTTGCCTTATTCGATATGCGCAAGCTGAAGCTTAGGATATTCTATTTCCTGCTTCTGCTCGTTCAACGTGCTTGTAGTGCCTATAAGCACCCCATAAACCATAAGCTTGGTGTTCAAAGGATAGCCTGCTTCGCTGTCGCTTGCAAGCAGTATTATATTTTTATAGGTATCTCCGCTTTTTTGCGTTGCAAACTGCATTATCCATTCGCCGGCTTTTTCTTCCGATGAAATGATATAGCCTTCAAAGCGCAGCATCTTGCCGTCAAACTTATCTATATTGCGCTTCAATGTGCTGTATGAAGGGCTTAAAGAGGACTTTTTAATATTAGCTATTCGTTCTTCAGCGGTTAATTTTCGTTCGCTCTGATATGAAAATGTTCTGTCTTCATAGTCTGCTTTAGATAGCTTTAGCGAAATATCGTATAGGCCTTCTTTTGAAGTGTCTATCGTAAACGAAAACTTGCCGTTATTGCCTGTTTTTTTGCTTGTTGTGCTGCCGTTTACCGTAAGTTCCAAAGAAGTGCCTTTTTCCGCCGTTCCGGATAATACGCAGCTGTCCTGCGTTAAATCCTTAGGCGGATAATTGTCTATGGTAACCTGCATTAAGCCCTTGCGGTATGTGATGCCGTACTGTTTTTCAAGCGGAAGCGTGCCTTCAGCTTGAACGCTTAATGTCATAAAATAAAGGTCTTCCCTTGGCAATGTAATTGTTAAGCTGTATCTGCCGTTTTTTGCTGCTGTCGTTTCAAACACTTTGGTTTCAGCAGTGCTGAATGAGCCTACCACGGCTTTGATATTTGCGCCGCCTGCGGTTTTGCCTTTCATGGTAAAAGTATCCTGAGCGGTTTCAGAAGGAGCAGTTACTTCTTCATCAAAGCTTACAGGAAGCGGCGGGAGAGGCAAGGTTTCCGTGAAAGCAAAAGTATTAAACACTTTGTTGAGCGCCGTGTTGTCCGCACTTTTAAGCTGTTTGCCTCCAAGCACGCGCATATCAAGGCTTATAGTGAAACCGTTGTATATGGTTCTTCTTTGAAAGCCTCTGTATTTAACGTCTCCGTCTTCTTTGTAATTATAGCGCAGCATAAGCCATCTGCCCGCATTTCGGAAGTTTTTCCACTCTACGGAATTATAGTAGTAGCCCACAGCTTCAAAGCGGTCGCTTGCGCTGTGCAGCCTGCGGTAAGACGCCCTTGTATTTGGGGTATGTTCGTTAATGTTAAAATATTGTTTTGCCTCTTCGTCTTTTTCAGCGCTCAAAACCAAAAGGCGGTCGTTTTTTGTATCGCGGGCTACAAGCAAAAGGCTGCCTAAATTAAACGCCTGCGGATCAAAACCGAAGGACTTTAAAAATTCTTCGTTCTGTGCTGCGTTTTCTTTTGTTACAACAGTATCATAAACGCCGTTTGGCAAAGTGAGCGAGCCTAAAATGCTGTCAAAAGAGTAGCTTATGCCATCTTTAGCGACAGCTATGCCCGGTATGAACAACAAAACGCATAATAAAGCGATAATCCGCTTTTGCATTTGAAACCCTCCTTTTGTAATCTCAACTAAATATTACCATAAAATGCTAAAAGTAACAAACGTAAAAAGCGGATTATCGTTTCTTTAAAAACCTTATTTGTTCTCCAAAAGCACAAGCTGCGTCTTTCTGTCCAGCTCCTGCAAAAGCATATTGTTGTTTGCTGCGTTATCAAGAAGGCGCGGGTCGCCTTTTATCAAATCTTCAAGCGGATTATAGGGGTTTATGTAGATATAGTTTACAAAAGTTTTGTAGTTATCTATGGCATCTTTTGTTATAGCCCACTTATATTTTTCGTTTTCCGATAAATAATCTTTATATTGTGCTATCTGCTCCTCAACAATCGGCTTTGATTTTTCTTCGCTGCTTTTAAACAGTTCCTCAAGTTCTTTAATTTTTTCTTCGTATCTTTCTTTCTGCTCTTTATAGTCAGCATTTATTACAGGCTCCGCCATGTCGCTAAAAAGCATAGCCCGGTACTGCGCTGTGCTGTTTTTATCAAACAGGCGCAAAAGTTCCAAGGCCGCCTGTTTATTTTTGCTGTAAGGGTTTATTACAAAATAGCTTAAATTGCCGTCAGGTCCTACCGTAGGAGTATTTCCATCAATAAACACAAGCGGCATAAACCCGTGTTTGCTTTCTTTGTTAAGAACCATAAAGTCATATGAGTAAAAAATATATTTGGGGTCAAAATTCGTATAGCTGAATTCTGCGGATTTTTTAAAAGTTTGAAATACTTATCCATAATATTTTTAAGGTAAGACGAGCTGTACTTTATATCCCCTCCGTTTCTTGCAATTTCATCTGTATATTTAAGCAATATGGATTCAGCGCTTAAATTTTGGTAAAGCAGTATATCAGGGTTATCGTCCTGATATTTTTCATACCAGTTAAGGCAAAAATCCAGGTATTCTTCATAGGTTTTTGGCAAAGTAAAGCCGAACTGCTTAATTATATCTTTATCATAATACATACATTCAAAGTATATTTCCTTAGGCATAGCGGCTACTTCTTCGCCTTGCATAAAAGCCTTTTTAAACGGCTCATACATATGTTTACAGCGGTCTTTTATGTATTCATCCTGCGCCAGATCGTAAAAATAGCCCTTGTTCTTAATAGCGCCCAAGAGGTTTGTATCGTCAATAACATAAATGTCCGCTTCGTCGTTTCTTGTGATCATATCCTGTATGAATTGTTCCGAAACATCTTTACCCGCTAAGCTTTTAAATTTAAGGTCGGTTTCCGGATGAGCGCTTATAAACTGCTTATAGTCTTCGCCTCTTCCGTAACTGTCCGCAATGGTAACAGAAGGGCCCTTAGCAGGGTTAAACGGGCGTATTACAAGCATTCCGTCAACTATAAACGCAAGCGCGCCTTTTACAAGCGTTACAGAATATACGTCTCCCGATATAAAGCGATCGCTTAAAACAGGCTCTTCACCCTGTTTTACAGAATATATTTCGCTCCTACCAAGCATATACATCGTTTTATTATAAGGGTTGTATTTTATCGCAGAAGCATTTATATTGCCTGTATTTTTGCAGTATGGCTCTGCCTTTTTTGTATTTAAATTATACAGTTCCAAAGTCGTCTTATAGCCTTCGGCAGTGTTTTTTCCCGCAAGCATTACAATAGTATCTTTGTCTGCAAAGTCAAAGGCGCGAACATTGTCAAAGCCAGGCTCCAGCATATCTTTTTTCCCGCTTTTAAGGTCTATTATAAAAATGTTTCCCGCAAACATATTGTTGTTCAAAGCATACAGTTTGCCGTCCTTTACTATCGGGTTTTGAAAATATGCATACTGATATTCATCTGAATTAAACAGTATTTTTATATCTGTTTTTCCTTCATTATCCGTTATCTGCGTTATGCATAATTTTTCCCTTGCGCTTAAGGAATAAAGCGCTTTGCCGTCGCAGAATATATAGTCTATTTCTTCCGGAGTTTTTTCTTTTGGCACAACCTGTTTCTCTTCCATATTGCAGTCCAGAAGATATATCCCGCTGTCCCTGAGCATATAAAGCCCTTCTCCATACCCCGCTACAAACATAAGGTAATCTTCGTCATACAGCTTTACAGCAGCTGCAAATTCATCATCCGCGTAAACGCACGAACTTAAAGCTACTGCAAGAATTGCAATAAGCAAAAATATTTTTTTCATAATCTGTACCTCCAATATATTAACGCAGTCTAAAAAAGATATTGACTTACAACGGTTTAATATATATAATAAGTGTTAAGTTTCTTCGGCGCAAATTTTAAAATTCATACGCCAAAACTTAGCAGTATTCCAAGCAGCTGCGTAAATCACTTTGCTGCTGTACAGAAACTGCGCCAGGCCACAATAAAATTATGTCAATTTGCAAATTGGTAACATATATTCTTATGTGGCCTTTTTTGTGTTTTTATTCCAGTACGGCTTTACCGAAAAAAATAAAACAGCAGATTTATTGTTCAAACCTGCTGTTTTCCCATAATACAAATACCATGAAGGTCCCGGAAAATACAGGCGGATATTCAATGTAAGGTTTACCTACAACTTCGCCTGTCTGTGCGTCTATGCGAACAACTACATCATTCGGCATATGGGGCGTGTTATTAACAGGATTGATTCCAAACACTTTTTTT
>JBMNUE010000011.1:0-24944 GCA_050946095.1 Christensenellales bacterium | reverse complement strand
GGTTTTTCTACATCTTTGTAAACAAAGTTCATGTAATTTTCAAGTACTAATGCTTTCATTTTATCCTCTTTCTTATTTATTATCCTTTTACAGCGCCTGCTGTAAGGCCTGAAATTATATATTGCTGCATTAAAAGCGATAAAACTATTATTGGTAAAGTAATAAACACGGCTGCAGCCATAAGGCCGCCCCAGTCAACCGCTGCATAGCCTACGAAACCGTAAATTGCTATAGGTAATGTTGTTGTTTTTGCGCCTGTTAATACAAGTGAAAACATAAAGTTGTTCCACGAAAAAATGAATGCGAGCAGGGCTGATGTCATAATACCAGGAATGGAAACAGGCAGCACAATTTTGAAAAAACTTTTCCATTTAGGGCTTCCGTCTACCCACGCGGCTTCTTCCAAAGTTCTTGGCACATTGTCAAAAAAAGGAACCATTACCCAAATTATAAAAGGCAAAGTAATAAGCATATGGCTCATTATTACTGCGGTAAAAGTGTTTGTAATGCCCATCTTTAAAAACAAAATATACCAAGGCACAAGGAATGTGATGCCTGGTATCATCCGGACTACTAATATTACCAAGCTTGTTTTATACATCTTCCATTCTGATATAGAATACGCTGCTGGAAGACCTATAATAAGGCCTATCACCGTTGCCATTAAACCGACATAAAAACTGTTTATGGTAGGCCGAATGAAATTATATTTATCAAAAACGGTTATGTAATTATCAAATGTAAATTTGGAATCGAATATGCTGCGGCTGGCGTCTATAATATCCACATTGTTTTTAAAGCTTGCAAGAACCATCCAAAAAAACGGAAAGCACACTATAAATAAGCATAGATATATTAAAATGTATTTTGGCGTATCAGGCAAAAAGAAGCTAAAAACCATAAATACAATTCCTAATGCAAGCTTCCAAGGCGCAAACTGCATGGCGCCTGATTCGGGTATGGATTTTAAGCTGAGCTTGCCTACTTTAATATCGTACTTTTTTTCTATAATTGATTTTTTATAGTTTTCACCAAGTTCTTCGACATCTTTTTTTATTTCTATTAATGTTTTAGTGTCTACACCTAATCTATCAATGTATTTATTTTTTTCAGCCGTCACATTTAAGCCTTGATATGCAAACACAATCCCCAAAATAAACAGTACTATACCTATAACAGTAAGTGCAGATGATGCTTTGCTAGAAACATCTATAACACGCGATTTTTTCATCAGTAATCCACCACCGCTTTTTTTCTAATGGCGTTAAATATTATCGCCAACGCCATAACTATGACAAAGAACAACATCGTTAGCGCCGCTCCTTCGCCAAAGGAATAGTATTGAAATGTTGCAAGCGAAGCGTAAATGTTAATTGTTTCTGTGGCAAACCCAGGACCGCCCTTTGTGGTAGCATAAATAATATCAAAGGTTTTAATCGCATCTATGAGCCGTAGTAATACTGCTACCAAAATAGCAGGGCTAGCTAAAGGCAGTGTTATATACCTAAATCTCTGAAAAGCTGTAGCGCCATCTACAATGGCAGATTCGTACGGCTCTTGTGGTATAGCCACCATACCTGCTAAAATCATAAGCATTACCATTGGAGTCCATTCCCAAATATCCATAATAATAAGAGAATTCAAGGCTGTAGCAGATGAGCCCAAAAAAAGTTTTGGAGCGAAGCCAAGGCCTGTTAATATGGCATTGGCTAAACCTATTGTTGGTTCGTAAATTAACAGCCAAACCATCCCTACAGCAACCGGTGTTGCAACCACGGGCAATAAAAAAAGCGTTTTTGTCACATTTTTCCCTACAAATGTCCTATTCAACATCTGTGCTATTGCAATTCCAAATAGCGTTTCGAAAAAAACTGCTATAAACGCAAAGTATATGGTGCGCCAAACGGCGTTCCAAAATCTGCTCGAATTAAGTAAAAAGCTATAATTTTCAAAAGCTACAAATGTCGGAGCGGAAAGCGCAGACATGCTCCATTTGCAGACACTCATATAAACATTGTATCCAAGAGGAAACAATATCATAAACAAGATAAAAAGGATACAAGGTAAAATAAATATTGTCTTTAGATGTTTATCTACCCAGTCGCTCATATTAACTCCTTTTTAAAATTAGATATTAAACTACAGGAATTGCCGGATTTTTCCGGCAATTCCTTGGAAAAATAAATTATTCGGCTTTAGTTGCAGCTTCTCTATCTTCTTCTATAACGGATTGGAATCCCGCATTTGCTTCTTTTGCTGCAGCCTCTACATCTCCGCCTTCTATAGCAACCACTATGGCTTGACCTATATAGTCACGCGCTTTTGAAACGGATGTTATAACAGGACGATCATATCCTTTTGTATCTTTAGTTTCTGCGTCAGATATTACTTTAACCAAGTCTTCGGGGAATGCAACATTTGCCTCAGGTAAAGCATATACTGATTTACGCGCACCTGGTATGCCCGCCGCCTGAAGTTTGGCTGTCATATCTTTACCTGCAGCCCATCTTATAAATTCCTTTGCAGCTTCGGCTTTTGCAGTAAATGCGCCCATTGCAAGACCCCAGGATGGTATGTTGTAGAAGCTGTTTCCTGGGAAAAGAGCGTAACCGGTTTTATCTGCAACAACGGATTCCTTTGCGTTAACCGCATTGTTGAATATAGCGTCTGCTTCCGTATACATGGCAGCTTTGCCTGATGCATACAGAGCTGCACATTGCTGCCAGTGCATGCTCGCTACGCCAGGAGGGCCAAATTCGCGAAGCATATCGCCATAGAATTTAAAGGCCTTTATAGCTTCCGGAGTATCCAGGTTAGCATTTCCATTTTCGTCTAAAAAATCTCCGCCCATTGAATACAGGTAGCTTGAAAATTGCGTAACAGCCGCTGCCGTTAAGCCGCGTGAAACTATGCCATATACGCCGGCATCGACATCTGTTAAAGCTTCGGCTGCATCCCAAAGCTCTTCCAATGTTGTGGGCACTTCTATTCCAGCATCTTCAAACAGGTCTTTTCTGTAATAAAGTATTTCACGCTCCGTTACAAGCGGAATGCCAAAATATTTGCCTTCTTTTTCATACATGTTGAGTGCCGCGGAAAAGAAGTCTTCTCCGTCCATTTCAGGCTCCGCAACAAGATCTGAAACATCGTAGAGCCAGCCGTTTTCTATCATCTGCTTTACTTCTTGAAGCGGTCTTGTCATCATGACATCCACATCTTCGCCTTTTGCAGCAAGCTCTATTGATAATTTCTGGCTAAGCTGATCCTCTGAGTACTGCTCATAGTTTATCTTGATACCGGTCATTTCTTCAAATTCATTAAGATGAGGTATCAATGCATCTGCCCACATATGATTTGCAAGCAAAACACGAAGTTCTGTGCCTTCATACGGCTTTTCGCTAGCGAAAGCTGCAGACATAGTTAGCATTATTGAAAGCATCAATAATACAGCCAATGTTTTTTTCATTACTGAAATCCTCCTTTAAAATTATTACGGCTTAAATGCCGATAAACAACAAATAAAGCAACTAATAATCCAAATAATGAAAATCGATCAAATTGCAAAATTTAAATCAAAAAGTAATTGTAGTGTAGCACAAGTACAGAAAACTGTCAATGGTTTGACTCTTATTTTTCTGTTCAAAGGTAAAAAGCAGCGGCAAACAATAGCATTTATTTCGGGAGTCTTTCTTTAACAGTTATTATTTTTATATTATTTTTTGGGCGCATAAAACGACTAAGGCACTTTACAATCTTTCCGTTTGTGGTAATATAGGCACTGGTGGCGATAAACTACGAGGGGGTAAAAAATGGTACAAAGACAAAGCAATACAAGCAAGCTAGTGTTTACCGCATTGCTGACGGCACTGGTATTTGCTTCTAATTATGTAAGTTTTCCCGTTGGGCCAAGCCGCATACATATTGCAAATGCTGTATGTTTGCTGTCCGGCATGCTTCTTGGGCCCATTAACGGCGGCGTTGCGGCGGGGCTCGGTTCCGCGCTGTTTGACCTTACCTTCCCCGCATACGCGGCAGAATGGTGGATTACTTTTATAAACAAGGCTGCCATGGCTATTGTTTGCGGCTGGCTGGTGCATAGAAAAGCGGAAGATAGCAAAAAATGGGCATATTTTTCTTGTTCCATAGGCGCTATCACCTATATTGCGCTTTATATATTTAAAAAGTTTATCCAGCTGCGCTTTATAAGCAGCGTTCCCATAGACACAATAGGCCCAACGCTTTTAGCTTCTTTCTTAGCTTCTATAGTCAACGGGCTTTTTGCAATTCTTGTAGCTCCGCTTGCTTATCATGCGCTTAAGCCTACGCTTGAAAAAAACGGCATACTATATAAAAGCAGCAAAAGAAGTCCCAAACAGTAACCATTATTTTACTTAATAAAAACGCTCCCGTTTGCGAATCGGGAGCGTTTTTGTTAGGTTTATATATTGTTGCACTGTATAAATTGACGCAAAGCACACCGATTACTTATAATATACATAAAATAAGAAAGGAGTATTGATATGCCGACTTTAGGTTTTATTATAAGTACAAAGGAATTTGAAAAAAGGAGAGTTCTCCTGCCGGAAGACGCTGCTAAGCTTTCAAGCCCGAAAAACGTTTACATAGAGACAGGCTATGGGAAAGTGCTCGGCATAGATGATGAAGAATACAAAAAAGCCGGCTGCAATGTAAGCCCTTTAGATATCGTTCTAAGGCAGGATATAATATGCGATCCAAAAATAGGCGATTCCGCACACATAAATAAACTTAAAAACCAAACCGTGTTCGGATGGGTGCATGCTGCGCAAAACCTCGAACTCACAAACACTTTAGTTAAAAACAACATTGATGCTATTGCATGGGAAAACATGGAAAAGTACAATCGGAACGTATTTTGGCGCAACAATGAACTCGCCGGCGAAGCTGCCGTTATGCATGCATATTTGCTTTTTGGTCGTCTTCCCTGCGAAACAAAGGCTGCCGTAATAGGCAGGGGCAACACCGCAAGGGGAGCAATTAAAATTTTTAACCGTTTAGGCACTAAAGTTATGCAGTACAGCCGCCGCTCCCTTCCGCATCTTTTAAAAACAATACAAAGTTACGACATAATATGCAACTGCGTGTTATGGGATATGAGCACAGGCAAACATATTATTTCAAAAAAAGATCTAAATAGAATGAAAAAAGGCTCTATGATAATTGACGTAAGCTGCGACGAGGCGGGAGCTATAGAAACCAGCCGTCCGACTAATATGAACAACCCTGTCTACATGGTAGACGGCATAATGCACTACGCTGTTGACCATACGCCAAGCATTTTTTATAAAAGCTTTACAAGCGATACTTCAAAACTGATTCTGCCATACCTTGAGCAATTGATGAGCGGTAAGCTCAGCGGCACACTAAAAAAGGCTATAATAATAAAAAACGGAATAATACTTGACAATATGGTTAAGCATCAGTATGAAAATAGCAGCTATAGCTTATAAGACTATTTTAATATCTTTATAGTAAAATCAAGTAATTTATGCGCTGGCGAAATTTATTTGTTTTGCAGGACAGATATTTCTTTGCCCGTATTTGCCGATTCTATTGCAGCAAACACCACACGCATAGCCTTGAGCGCCTGCACGCCATCAGCGCGCGAAGGCCTGTCTTCATGCACGGCGTCTACAAATTCCTGTATTATGCCTGTGCTTGTGCGTTTACCCGCATTTTGATCTTCGTTTGAAGTAAGCGCATCAATTTTCATCTTTGTGATGCTGCCGTTTTTCTCTTGCACTATAACCGAGTATTCCGGGTCATCATAAAGGCGTATAAGCCCTTTTGTGCCGTAAATGCGCGTCGAGTTTTCTTCGCCCGCATAATATGTCCAGCTAACCTGCAATGCGCCCTGAACGCCTTTTGCTGTTTTAAACAGAGCCTGCGCGTTGTCTTCAACGTTTATAAAAGAGCCGTCGGGGTTTTTCTTATCTAACGTAGATGTATTTGCGCTTACGGAAACTATTACATCGTCAAGCAAATAGTGCATTAAATCTATTTTATGTATGCCTAAGTCCCCTAAAACGCCAAAAAAAGCGTGTTCTTTGGATATAAACCAGCTGTTTGGATTAGCCGTCCAGCATTCAGGGCCCGGGTGTCCAAATACCGTGCGGAATACTAAAGGCTTTCCTATAACGCCCAAATCAATGAGCTTTTTTGCCCTTACATGTCCGCCCGCAAACAGCTGATTATGCCCTAAAAGCAGGTGCTTGTTTAATTGCCGAGCAGTTAAAACCATGTCTTCGCATTCCTTAAGGCTTACAGCCATAGGTTTTTCGACTATTACATGCTTGCCGGCTTTAAGCGCGCGCAGCGTATCTTCCGCATGGCTTGTGTTCGCGGTGCATACGCTTACAAGGTTTATGCGGCTGTCGTTAAGAAGCTCGTCAGCGCTTTTAAATGCCTTGCCGCCAAACATATGAGCGAGCCTTTTGGCTCTGTCAAAACTTTTATCGTAAAAGCCCGCAATTTTTACACCTTGCGTTTCAAGGTATTCAGGCGCATGTCTTAATTCTGCAATTTTTCCGCAGCCTATTATTCCTGCGTAATACATTGTATTCCTCCTTTTATTTTCCTCTTTTGCTCTGCAGCAGCACCGCTACAATTATAATTGCTCCCGATATGGCGCCAGTTAAGAAAGTAGGCACATTTGCGGCAACCAATGTGTTGTTAATAATTTTAAACATCAACACGCCTAAAAATGTGCCGATTATTTTGCCGCGCCCGCCTGACATGCTCGCTCCGCCTATTGCGACAGCTGCAATGGCGTCCATTTCAAACTGATTTCCTGCATTTGCCGCCGCCACTGCCATAAGCCTTGAAGAATAAAGCCAGCTCGTAATGCCGCACATAAGGCCTATGATAGCAAAAACCGCAATTTTTGTGTTGTCCACATTTACGCCCGCCATTTTAGCTGAAACTTCATTGCTTCCGACGGCGTATATGTGTTTGCCCAGCTTAGTGCGGCGCATGATAATTCCAAAAATAATGCTAAGCAAAATAAATATTATCATAGGGTAGCTTATCTTTACTCCTATGTTTATGCCACCCGCTGCAACTTGGCGAAAGCTTTCGTAAAAAGGCTCATTGGCGTTGCCGCCTGCAACCGTAAAAGGCCCGCCCTGTCCAAAGTGGTTTATAATCGCCCGCGCAGAAGTTTGCACTGCCAATGTTGCAATCATAGCCGGCATTTTGCCCTTTGCAACTAAAACGCCGTTAAAAGCGCCTATGCCTAAGCCTAAACCCATACAGAAAAGAAGCATGAGCCATATGCTCTGCGTTGCGTTTAATATCTCTATGCCGAAGCCTGAAATAAGCGCAACCTGCGCTCCTACTGAAATATCTATCTGCCCGGCGCATATTACCATGGTCATCCCAAGGGCAATAAGCCCCGTTGTAGTTGCGGACTGTGTAAAAATGTTGGAAATATTTCTCCAGCGGAAAAAGTATGGGTTTACCGAGATGGCTATTAATAGTATCAGCACAAAGGACACTACATAGCTGTACTCTGTAAAAAGTTTTTTTAAAAAAGAAGTTGAGTTTTTGTTTTGTTCAGGCATTGGCTTTTACCTCTATACTAGTCCCTGTCGAATAATACATAAGGGCTTCTTCTGTAATGCTTTCTCTTGGCAAAATAACATTTTCCTGCCCGCGGTACATTATAAGGCAGCGATCCGCTACTTTTAATATTTCAGCAAACTCAGATGAAAACATAATTATTGATTTGCCTTGTTCTGCAAGTGAAAGCATAAGCTTATAAATTTCATATTTTGTACCTATATCTATTCCTTGCGTGGGGTTATCAAAAAGCAAAATATCTGCATCCGCTTCAAGCCAGCGGCCCAAAATAACCTTCTGCTGGTTGCCGCCTGAAAGAGAAGTTATAGGCAGGTTGGGATTTTCCGCTTTAATGCTTAACTGCTCCTGCTGCTTTTTAAAACGCAGCTTTTCGTTTTTTAAGCTTATCAATAGCCCTTTAAAGCGGGTATTTATATACCCCATTGATAAATTATCTAAAATGTTTAAATCGTTTAATATGCCGCGTTCCTTCCTGTTGCGCGGAACCATGGCAATGCCGCTTTTTAGAAACTGCTTTACATTGCCTTTTACTAATTTGCCTTGCTTTGTAATGCTGCCGCTATGCGGTATAACTCCAAAAAGCGCGTCAGCAAGCTGGTCCCTGCCTGAGCCCTGCAAACCGGTAACCGCGAGTATTTCACCTTTATATAAATCAAACGAAATATTGCTGCAGCCTTCGCAAGATAGGTTTTTGACGCTTAATATAACATCTTCTTTTTTATGCGATAAGCGTTCAGCAAAGTCTTCATTAAGGAGAGCGCGGCCGGTCATCATATCGGCAATTTGTTTTTCGTTTGTCTCTTTTATCTTTCCGTCAGCTATCCATTTCCCGTCACGCAGCACCGTATAGCTTTCGCATATTTCAAAAATTTCAGGCATTTTATGCGAAATATACACAAAGCCAACGCCCTGTTTCTGCAATGTGCGCATGATGGAAAACAGCTTGTCTATTTCCTTTCCGCCAAGCGCTGTAGTAGGCTCATCCATAATTATTATGTCGCACTTGAAAAGAAGCGCGCGCGCGATTTCAACCAGCTGCTTTTCCGCAGTCTGCAGCTTTGACGTTAAAGCCGTAGGATCTATATCAGCGCCCATGCGCTTAAACACTTCTTCGGCTTTTTTTATCATGCCTTTTTCGTTCAGCAAGCCAAAGGCAGCGGGTATCTCCTGAGCAAGGAACAGATTTTCATATACTTTTAAATCTTCGCAGAGATTAAGCTCCTGATGAATAAGGCGTATGCCTTTCTGCATCGCCTGTATAGTATTTGAAAAGCTGACTTCTTCATCTTTGATGAATATTTTGCCGCTGTCCGGTTTGAATGTGCCTGCAAAAACATTCATCAGTGTGGATTTTCCGGCGCCGTTTTCTCCAAGAAGAGCTTTAATTTCTCCCGATTCAAGAGAAAAATTAACATGGTTTACGGCGCGCACTGCTCCAAAGTCTACAACTATGTCCTGTAAATATGCGAGCAAAATATCCCCTCATTATTATGGCAGCCCCGTAAATTCGGGGCTGCCCAAAGAAAAATTAGTTTTCAAAAATAGAGTAGCGGTCAATATAGTCTTTGCTGTTGCGATATTCTTCAACAGTGTTTTTGTCAATCTCTATTGTGGGTATAAGGAAAAGCTGGCCTTTTATTTCTTCGCCCTGATAGGTTTCGCCCTTAGCTGCTGCTACTGCAAGGCGTATGGCGTCGCGGACCATTGAGGGGCTAAAGAAATATGTAACAAGCTCCGGTTTATCTATATTGTCAAAAGTGGCCAAGGTTTCGCGTCTTCCGCCAACGGAAGTCAAAAGGCGCAGGTTTTTAAGCTCATCCGTATCCCTTATGACAGTCATAATACCGTCTATTATTTCATCATCATGGGTGACGATAAGGTCTAAGTCTTCTACGACTTTTGGATCTGCGGTGTTTAGCCAGTTTTCCATAAGCTCCTGGGATTTCGCATTTGACCAATCCGTTTGGAAGCCTTCCTGCAATTGCTTAAACTGATCCTTGTATTCGCTTTTGCCAAGGACTTCTTCCATGCCTTCAGTGCGCTGCTTTGAAACGGTTGAGCTGTCGCCAATGAACAGCAGGTAGCTTATAGTTTCGCCGTTTTTAAGGTCATCTGCAAAATATTTAAGCAGGTATTCACCCATCATATTTCCTATAGCATAGTTATCGCCCATTATTTCGGCTGCCATGCCATCAAAGTTTTCGATGAGCCTATCGTAAATTATAAGCGGTATGCCTTCATCCGCTATGCTCTGTGCAGCGCTCCTAAGCTGGTCGCCTTCCATAGGCCAAAGCATTATGGCATCAGGACCCCAAGCCATTATTTCATCGAGCCCTTGAATCTGCTTTGCAGCCTCGTTGCCTACCGCCATACGGTAGTCTGCGATAGCGCCTGATTCTTTAAGAGCTTCCGCTTCTGCCCTTGCGTGTGCAACGGATTCTCCCGTAAAGCCATGATCCGCATCCGGCGTTACAATGCCTATTTTTACGCCTTCAGCAAGGCTTAGGCCCAAGGCCAGCACCATTGATAAAGCAAGCAACAGTGAAATTGTTTTTTTCATCGAGTGTATCCTCCTTATATTTTGAGCTGCGCTCAATTTATTACTTGTATTATAATCAAAGCCGAAAAAAATGTCAATCAATACAGCGTTAATCCGCCTTAAAAATTATAGAATAGAAATATCTAAATTTATAAGCGCTGACCATATAAAAGTTTAAATATTTATTGTTTTATAAAATTTACTCTATTGCTACTCCGGATTCAACTGCCGCTTTGGCTACGGCTTCGGCCACTTTTTCGGTTACGCTTTTATTAAAAGGAGCAGGAATTATGTATTCGGGAGACAGTTCTTTTTCGCTTACGCATTCGGCGATAGCATATGTCGCAGCCATGCACATGGCGTCGTTAATCTGCGTTGCCCTTACGGAAAGGGCTCCTTTAAATATGCCGGGGAAGGCAAGCACATTGTTTATTTGGTTGGGAAAATCGCTGCGGCCCGTTCCCACCACTTTTGCCCCTGCGGCTAATGCTTCATCAGGGAAAATTTCAGGTGTGGGGTTTGCCATGGGGAACAGTATTGCGTTTTCCGCCATGGAGCGGACCATTTCCTGACTTACAGCTCCAGCTGCGGATACGCCCAAAAACACATCTGCATTTTTTATACCGTCGGCCAAAGTCCCTTTTTGTCTATTAAGATTGGTTACATGTGAAATTTCTTCCTTAGCCGGATTATTGCTTTCGCATCCGCTGCATATAAGCCCTTTTTTGTCCGCCAAAAGAATATTTTTAGCGCCCATAGCAAGCAGATGCTTTGCAATCGCAATGCCTGCCGCTCCAGCGCCGTTTATTACAATCTTTATATCTTCTAATTTTTTTTCCACAATTTTAAGCGCATTAACAAGCGCTGCGCCTGCGACTATGGCAGTGCCATGCTGATCATCATGAAATACCGGTATATTGAGCCTTTCCTTAAGCCTCTTTTCTACTTCAAAGCAGCGCGGAGCGGCAATGTCTTCAAGGTTTATGCCGCCAAAGCTATCGGCTATGTTTATTATTGTTTCTACTATCGTATCCGTATCCTGCGAAGATATGCATATAGGGAATGCGTCTACATCGGCAAATGTTTTAAACAACGCGCATTTGCCTTCCATTACCGGCATTCCCGCCTTGGGACCTATGTTGCCAAGCCCCAAAACGGCGCTTCCGTCAGTAATAACCGCAACCAGATTGCCGCGCCTTGTCAAAGTGAAAGACTTTTTAGGGTCGTCATGTATGGCAAGGCATGGCGCCGCTACCCCGGGGGTATAGGCTAAAGAAAGTTCTTCTTTGTTGGTAATTGGCGCTCTTGAAATAACCTCTATTTTCCCCTGCCACTCTTCATGCTTTTTTAAAGATTGTTCTTGAATATTCACAGGTGCCTCCTATTAAAAAATTAATAAATAATATTTTCTTTTAATATCTGTACAGCTTCTTCAATATATAGGGCAATATTCTGCTCTTTAATGCCCACAATAAAGCTGCCGCAGCGATTGCTCGGTATAAGTATGCGGGAAGCTAAGCTTTGCCCTACGGCCACAGCCATGGCTGGGCTTATTTCGCCCATAAGGCTGTCTGCAATAACTATGCCTACTGGGCCTAATATATATTCCGCCTTCCTGCACACAACTATGAGTGCGTTTTCTCCTGTGGCAGCTTCATCGGCGCCTGCTTTAAGCATGGCCTGTGTAGCTAAACTGTTTGTGCCTATTGCGGTAATGCCTATGTTGGGTATATTTTGCTTAATTGAAGATATCAGCTGCCTTCCTATTCTTCCGCCCTGGCCGTCAATTATTAGCACTTTGTTCATTTAGTTATTTTTTCCATACCGCCCATGTACGGCGAAAGCGCCTTTGGTATAAGTATGCTGCCGTCTTCCTGCAAATTGTTTTCAAGGAAGGCAATAAGCATCCTTGGCGGCGCTACAACAGTATTGTTAAGCGTATGCGGGAAATAATTCTTTTTCCCCTCGGCCCTTACCCTTATCCCCAGGCGTCTTGCCTGCGCGTCTCCCAAATTAGAGCAGCTTCCAACTTCAAAATATTTCTGCTGCCTTGGGCTCCAAGCTTCAACGTCGCAGGATTTTACTTTAAGGTCCGCCAGGTCGCCGCTGCAGCATTCAAGGGTTCTTACAGGTATATCGAGAGTTCTGAAAAAATCAACAGCGTTTTGCCAAAGCTGATTGTACCAGCGCATGCTTTCTTCCGGCTTGCACACTACAACCATTTCCTGTTTTTCAAACTGGTGTATGCGGTATACGCCGCGCTCTTCTATGCCGTGCGCGCCCACTTCCTTTCTAAAGCAGGGGGAGTAGCTTGTAAGAGTTCTAGGCAGGCTTTCTTCTTTCAGAATGCTATCTATAAACATGCCTATCATGCTGTGCTCTGATGTGCCTATCAAATAGAGGTCTTCGCCTTCTATTTTGTACATCATGTTTTCCATTTCTTCAAAACTCATAACGCCGGTTACAACATTGGACCTTATCATAAACGGCGGTATGTAGTATGTAAATCCTCTGTTTATCATAAAATCTCTTGCATAGCTTAGTATGGCAGAGTGCAGCCTTGCAATATCGCCTTTTAGGTAGTAAAAGCCGGCGCCGCTTGTTTTGCGCGCACTGTCTAAATCTATGCCGTCGATAGATTCCATAATGTCTATATGGTACGGTATTTCATAGTCGGGAACGATGGGTTCGCCAAAGCGTTCTATCTCTTTATTTTCGGTATCGTCTCTGCCTATAGGCACGGAGGCGTCTATAATCTGCGGTATCTGCATCATCCGCGTATTAATTTCTTCCTGTAAAGAACTCTCTTTTTGCTGAAGCTCCGCTAACTCTTCCTGCATGGATTTAACTTCTTCGCGCGCCTGCTGCGCCTTTTCTTTTTCGCCTTTTGAAAGAAAAGCGCCTATCTGCTTGCTTATGGAATTGCGCCTGCTGCGCAAATAATCCGCCCGCTGAATAGTTGCTCGATTTTCTTTATCGAGCTCCGCAACTTCATCTACCAGCGGCAGCTTGCTGTCTTGAAATTTTTTCCTTATGTTTTCCTTTACCAGTTCCGGGTTATCCCTGATTAGTTGAATGTCTATCATATTTACCTCCTAAAATAAAAAGCAACCCGCCCTCCATGGGACGAATTGCTCCGCGTTGCCACCCAAATTGCTGATTAAGCCACTTATCGCAGTATAAAGGCTGCTAACCTGCCGGCTCTTCGCCGGCCGCTCCGGGAATGGAACCGCGTTTTTGCCTGCCGAGTCGCACCTGCCCCCGGCTCTCTTAAAAGCTTGAACGCTTTTTTCCCCGTCATTGCGATTGAATTATACAAACTATTGCCGTTTTTGGCAAGTCTATTGGTATAATTTTATGCTTTCTGTTATTTGCTCAAATTGCTCTGCGGATTGTTTTTGCATTTGAACAATGTCATCTGCATTTAACAAGTCGAGACGATATTTTGTGCTTCCAAGAAGCTTATCGAAAAAGTATATTTCGCCCGATTCAGGCTTCAAGAACTCAAAGCGGTCAGGATAAAGCGAACGTATAGCATCCAAAAGGTAGATACCCGCCGCAAACACATTGGCTTTATTTCTGTTTGTAATATGAAGCTGCACGCCGTAGCATATTTTGCCTTGATGCTTTGAAAATGTAGGCACAAAGGAGCACGGCCTAAAGTGAACCCCTGGCAGTTTATATTTTTTCATGAGCTTTGCAAGTTCATCCGAATCTATCCACGGTGCGCCTATAATTTCAAAAGGAAGCGTAGTGCCTCTTCCTTCCGACACATTTGTGCCTTCAAATATGCATGTGCCTATATAGCACTCAATGGCGCTAAGCGTAGGACAGTTTGGCGAGGGCGCAACCCAAGGCAAATCTATTTCATCAAGATACATGTTTCTGCGCCAGCCGTCTAAGGGTATTATAGTTAGGTCTATATCAAGCTCCAGTATTTTTCTTACATATAAAGAATACTCGCCCACCGTTAAGCCGTAGCGCGTTGGCATAGGATGTTCGCCTACAAAGGAACGCACTTCTTTATCAAGCAATATGCCCTCTGTTTTTTCTCCGCCCAGAGGGTTTACGCGGTCAAATATAACAAGGGGCACATCGTACTCTGCGCATGCTTGCATAAGGTAGCTTAATGAATAAAGGTAAGTGTAAAACCTTGCGCCGACATCCTGCATATCGTATACGGCTACATCCATCCCGCGCATTATTTCTTCGCTCGGGCGCCTTGTATCCCCGTAAAGCGAATATACAGGCACCTTGGTTTTGGGATCTAAAAAATTGCTTACTTTTTCCCCTGCCTGCACATCGCCCCTAACTCCATGCTCCACAGCGAGCAATGCGGTGAGGTTGTAGTTTTTGTGCAAAATATCCACGCTTTGCCTAAAGCTTCTGTCAATTCCGGTTTGGTTGGTCATAAGACCTATTTTTTTACCGTTCAAACTGGAATGGTACAGTTCCTGTCTGTCTATACCGCTTAAAACATGTGATTTAATCATATTTCACTCCCATTTTTTAACAAGTTCTTCAATTTGTTTAGCGATTTCCCGCTTTATGCCGTTGCTCCAGCCGCTGCCGCTGTCTACAACTCTTTGCAAGTTTGCAAGAGCCTTTTCAAGCTGTCTGTCCGCATCCCGTTTTTTGGGGTCTATATGTGCTGGTTTCTTTGCATATGTCCTTGGTCCGTCTTTTAGCTTTTCGCCAGATACTATATCAAAGCAGTCTCCGGAAAAAGGAACCTGCACTTCATATTCATCTTCTTTAAGAAGCTCGGCAAAAGAAAGGGCGCTTTCTTCTGAACCGTGTACTATGTATACGCATGAAGGTTTAGGGTCAAAGCTGTCCACCCATTTTTTTAATCCCTCCCTGTCAGCGTGGCCGCTTTTGGCGCGCAAGGTTCTAATTTCTGCATTGACCTGTATCTCCTCGCCAAAAAGTTTTATTTTTTTAGCGCCGTCTACAATGCGCCTGCCAAGCGTTCCCACGCTTTGATAGCCTACGAATAAAATTGTTGAATTTTCTTTCCAAATATTGTGTTTCAGGTGGTGGCGTATTCTTCCCGCTTCGCACATGCCGCTTGCGGATATAATAACGCAGGGTCTTTTTTCAAAATTGATTTGCTTGGATTCTTCAGTGGTCAGGCAGAGTTTAAGATCTTCAAAAGAAATAGGGTTTATGCCCTGCCTTAAAAGCGCATTCATCTCGTCATCAAAGAACTGCGAACTGCTCATATCGAATATGTTTGTTGCGCGTATGGCAAGCGGGCTGTCCATGTAAACAGGGAAACCGCTATGCCCTTGTATAAGCTTTCTCTGTTTTATCTCCCTTAGAAAATACAGTATGTCTTGGCTGCGCCCTACGGCAAACGAAGGTATTACCACATTTCCGCCTCTATCGAATGTGGTTTGAAGCGTGTCGACAAGGTCCGCAACATAGTCCACTTTACCCTTAGAATGCAGGCGGTCGCCGTAGGTGGATTCCATAACCACCACATCCGCATCCTTTAAATATTGCGGATCTTTTATTATTGGCTGGTTAGTGTTGCCTATGTCGCCCGAAAAAACAATGCGGCGGCTTATGCCGTTTTCGTTTATAAGAAAGCTTACACTGGCAGAGCCTAAAAGGTGGCCGGCATCTGTCATTTTTATATATATTCCGGGCAGTATTTCTATTTCATCGGTATATGAAGCTTCTTTCATAAGCGCTACTGTGCTCACGGCATCTTCCTGCGTGTAAAGCGGCACATATTTTTCTTCGCCGCTGCGTTCTGCGCGGCGGTTTCGCCACTCCGCTTCGCTTTCTTGTATAAAGGCCGAGTCTTTTAGCATAATATCGCATAAATCTATAGTAGCGTGCGTTGCGTAAATATCGCCCCTGAAGCCGTTTTTATAAAGCGCAGGCAGCATGCCGGAATGGTCTATATGGGCATGCGTCAGAACAACTGCGTCTATTTCGCTTGGGCTGATTGGCAGGCTTTGGTTTTCATAGGTATCCCCGCCCTGTTCCATGCCGCAGTCTATAAGCACATGTTTGCCGTTTGCGCAAAGCAAAAAACACGAACCCGTAACTTCTCTTGCGGCGCCTAAAAACAATAGTTCCATTGTAGCATCTCCTTAAGCAGTATATTGCTGATTGTTGTAGCGAGTATAAAGCGCAGCATACATGCCGTTTTTTTCCATAAGCTCATCATGCGTGCCTTGCTCTGTAATGCCGTCGTCCGTAAGCACCCATATAATATCCGCCCCTTGTATTGTAGTAAGCCTGTGTGCAATTGTAAGCGTCGTGCGGTTTTTAGCAAGTTCAGCCAAAGATTTTTGCACCAGGTATTCGCTCTCGTTATCAAGGGAACTCGTGGCTTCATCAAGCAGCAGAATAGGCGGGTTTTTAAGAAATACGCGCGCTATGCTTATGCGCTGCTTCTGTCCGCCGGAAAGCTTTACCCCGCGCTCTCCAACATATGTATCGTATTGGTTGGGAAGCTCCGCTATAAATTCATGCGCTCCAGACTTTTTGGCGGCGCTTATCACTTCTTCCAAAGAAGCGCCGGGCTTGCCGTAAGCTATGTTTTCATATATTGTGCCGGAGAAAAGATACACATCCTGCTGAACCATGCCTATGTTGCCGCGCAGGTTTTTAAGTTCTATTGTCTTTACATCAACACCGTCAACCATAACCTTTCCTTTTGTAGCATCATAAAAGCGAGGTATCAAATTGCAAAGCGTTGTTTTGCCTGACCCTGAAGGGCCTACAAGCGCAACGTTTTTGCCCGGCGGTATGTGCAAAGACAGGTTATCCAGCACCTTTTTGCCTTCGTCATCGGAATATGAGAAAGAAACGTTTTCAAAGCGTATATCGCCTTTGATATTGTCAAGCCTTACAGGGTTCTTGGCATTTTTAATTTCAAACGGCTCATCCATTATGATAAAGAAACGTTCAAGCCCGGTTACGCCTCTTTGAAACTGCTCAGAAAACATTACAAGCTGCCTTACGCTCACAAGCAGCGTGTTAATATACAAAAGATAAGAAGCATAATCGCCAGCTGTAATCTGGTTTTTTATTAGGAAAAAAGCGCCCGCTACAACTACCACTATACGCATAAGCCCTTCTAAAAAGCGCGATGTGCTGTTGAAGCCCGCCATAGCATGGTACTGGTTTTTCTTTATGCCCAAAAAGCGCTGATTTGCCTTGTCGAATTTGGCATTTTCCAGTTCTTCGTTAGTGAACGACTGCACAACTCGCATGCCAAGGAGAGTGTCTTCCACTTGAGCATTTATTTCGCCCACTTGATGGCGATAGGCGCGGAAGTCAGAACGGAGTTTTTTATTAAAATAAACGGTGGCTATAAGCAGCAAAGGCAAAAAAGCAAATATTATAAGTGTTAACTCGACATTAACATTTAACAATATAATAAACGCCGCTATTATTTTAGCTACGGATACCGTTAATTCTTCAGGCCCGTGGTGGGCAAACTCCGTAATATCAAACAGGTCTGTTGTAATGCGGGACATAATCTGCCCAACCTTTGTGTTGCTGTAATAGGAAAAAGACAGCTGCTGCAAATGATTGAACAAGTCGGAGCGCATATCCGTTTCCATCATGGCGCCCATGATATGTCCGCGCGACTGCATATAGTAAGTAGCAAGGGCTTCTACTATTACAAGCAGCATATATATGCCGCCTGCGCCAAGCAGCCATCCAGCAGTAACGGAAGCAATGTCTTCTGCGGCTCTGTTTGTAATTTCTCTTATAAGAAGCGGGAACGCAAGAGCGCACACGGTCGACATAACCGCGCAAAAAAGGTCGAATATGAGTATCCCTATATATTTCTTATAATAAGGTAAAAAGCGGCGTATGAGATGCTTAGGCGGTGTTGATGTTTTTTTGTTCATAATATCCTTTCTTTTAATTTTCCGGATGGACTAAACGCAAATTTTGAAGCGGAGAGATATCTTCGTCTTCGAGCTTAAAGTGGAAAGCAGCGTCCTGAGTAATAACATAATATTCGTTATATTCTGTGCCATCCGCCTTAAAAAGCGGGTATCCGAGCAATGCGGATTTGCTTTCAGAAAACTTGATGCTGTCGCTGCGTATTAGAGGAGCTGCAAAATTAGGCGTAACGCCTTGAATTGTTATTTTTTCTCCAGCAATCTGCAGCATATGAGCCTTCTGCCCTTTATATTTTGCATCAAAGCAGAGCCCTGACAAAATATTGCTGGGGGCAGGCATGCTGACTCCAAATGCGTTTGCAAGCGTTTGCGCGTCCGCGCTTTTTATTTCACCAATAGGTTCAATAAACCGTTCTTCTTCCTGCACAAGCCAGCGCATATTTGCCTGCGGTTCCGAGTCTTTCTGTAAAACCGCATACACATAAAACATGGCCATAAGCAAAAGGGACAAAAGCGCCGATAATATGCGTTTCATATTTTAAGCTTTACTCCAAACGGCGCAGTATTTCGGTACCAAGTTCTTCATCCAGCCATTTAATATCTCCGCCTAAAAACTGAAAACATCTGCGGTAAAAAAGCCCTGACGCCAGCTGCTGCTGCTCCTTTGTAAAATAGGGGCAGCTCATCATATTGCTTATTATATCTGCCATGGGTTTAGCAAGGTACCTGCCCATGCTGTGTTTTGGACGAATGCCAAAAACCGATGGAACATTGCTTGAATCTCCAGCTACGAAGATGCGTATATAGTCGCTGAATATTTCAAGCAGATATTTTTCCAGAAAATCTTTGCTGTCGTTTGCCAAGCGCAGGCACAGCAAAAGCTGCGGATCGTTAAACAATTCCATTGCGTAGGACTTTATATCGTCCTCGTTGTGTTTTTCAGGATGCTCAAATACATGCAATATATAGCACTTTATCTTAGTAAAATCGACGCCTTTATTGCTTTTTTCATGCAGTTTTCCGAGCATTAAAATGGCTCTTTGCACAGCAATATCGTCAGGATTAATATCCTTTGCGCGCATAAGCAGCTTATGCCGGAACACGGGGTCCGTTTCTTTTCTGGACATATCGAGCAAAGCGTTTACATCGGCGTCCATAGGAACTTCTTTTAAGCGTTTTTTCCCAAAGATGTTAGGCATTTAAATCCCTCCCCTGGATATTTTACCATAAACGCACAAACATTCAAACCTTGACAATATCAAACGACACTGTATAATGTATTTGCTTTAACAAGCAGGGGTGCTGAATCTTTCGGCTGAGATTAAGAGTTTCTTAGAACCCTTACACCTGATCCGGGTAATGCCGGCGTAGGAAAGAAAAGACGATTCAAGCTTTGCTTTCCGCAAAGCTTTTTTCTTTCCAATAAAAAAAGGAGAAGAAATCATGCAAAAAATTCAAAACAACCAAAAAACAACTAAGCTTGTCGAAACAAGCCTGCTTATGGCGCTGTCTATCGTGCTGTCGCTCCCGTTTTTAACAGTTCACTCTCCATGGCTTATGGGCGGAAGCGTTACTTTTGGAAGCATGCTGCCCCTAATACTTATAAGCTTCCGCTGGGGCACAAAATGGGGGATGTTTTCAAGCTTTGTGCTGTCTATAATACAGCTTTTAATGGGGCTGAACAATGTAAACTATGCCCCAAGCGCAGGATATGCAATAGCAATTATATTGCTTGACTACATAATAGCTTACGGTGTTTTAGGGCTTGGCAATATGTTTCAGGGCAAAATTAAAAACACTCTTACCGCTATTGTAATGGGTATAATAGTAAGCTATTTCATGCGCTTCATGTGCCATTTCTTTTCCGGATGGTTCATATGGGATGCGCTCTGGCCAAACGATCAAGGCATGTCCGGATGGTACTATTCCCTAATATATAACGGTTCCTATATGCTTCCTGAAACCCTGCTTTCAGTTTTAATAGCATTGGTGAGCTACAAACCTCTAAAAAAATTCTGGACAAGGCAGGTGTAATATTTTTTTAATATAATTTATAAATTGAAATCCTTTAATATTTAAAATTTTTATATACAGCAAACTTAAGCCGGCAAGTTTAAAAAAGCGATTGACTGTCATTTTAGAGTTAAAATCACAGTTTCAATCGCTTTTTGATTGCCGCTTCCGCCTTATCGTATTAAGGCAATAAAGCATTTCCGCATGCGTTTACAAATCGTTCATCAAATGGTGAATATTGTCTGATATAATTTGCATGTGTGATACACGGAAAGGAGAAACAATGCTGGAGCTTAAAAACATAAGCAAATACTACGGAAAGCACCGCGCGCTTGAAGATGTTTCTTTTTGTGTATGTGAAAACCAGGCGGTGGGTCTGCTTGGAGAAAACGGAGCAGGCAAGTCCACCCTGCTAAAAATCATATCCGGCTGCCTTGAACCAAGCAGCGGCAAAGTGCTTATAGAAAATATTTCTATGGAAAAAAATCCTAAGGAAGCTAAGCATAACATAGGTTTTTTGCCGGAAAAACCGCCTCTGTACCCGGAAATGACTGTTTTTGAATACTTGAGCTTTTGCGTAAATTTAAAGGGAGTAATAAAAGCGCAGGCAAAAAACCACCTTGAAGAAGTGCTTAATATAACGCAGTTAGAAGCCGTAGCTTCAAGAAAAATAGCAAATTTAAGCCATGGGTTTAAACAGCGAGTCGGCTTCGCCTCCGCCCTATGCGCTTTGCCTAAAATCATACTGCTTGACGAACCCACAAGCGGCATGGATCCCAATCAGATCATAGCGTTTAAAAAGACTGTGCGCACGCTTTCAAAAAATCATATAATTATACTGTCCTCGCATATATTGAGCGTTATCCAGTCAACTTGCGAAAGGGTTATAATACTCGGCCAAGGAAAAATAATGACGGACCAATTTGTAAACAAAAGCTCTCAAGACAGCTTTTTAATAAGCCTTGACGCGCCCAAAAATAAAACCATAGCTTATTTGCGTTTGCTGCCTTCCGTGTCAAAAATACACACATCGGAAAAAAATCCTAATCGCACCGATGCTTTAGTAGAGACCGCAGATGCGGAACGCTTCCCTCGCGAGCTTTTTAAGCTTGCTTCCGGAAAGCAAATTGCCATACTTAGGCTGCAAAAAGCAGAAAATACCCTAGAAAGTCTGTATATAGACACCATAAAACAAGGTGCTTTGACATCATGACAACGATTTATAAAAGAGAGCTTAAAAGCTTTTTTATAACCGGAAACGGATATGCGTTTTTATTCGCCTTTTCTTTTCTTACCGGGCTATTATTTTATTTCGGCAATATATTAACAAGATATTCCGACCTAAGCCCTTTCTATGCGATGACAGCTTATATTTGGATTTTAATTATTCCTATGCTAACCATGAGACTTATAACGGAGGAAAGGAAAAATGGCACCGACCTTCTTTTACTCTACTCTCCCGTAAGCGCAGAGCAAATTATATTTGCAAAATATCTCGCAGCTTTAAGTTTAATGGTTTTTGCACTTTTGCTGGGCGGTATATACCCTTTAACTATTGCGGCTTTCGGCCCGCTCTATCTTCCTGAAACGCTTACCGGGTTTTTAGGCATTTTCTTATATGGAGCCGTTTTAATAGCGGTCGATATGTTTGTTTCCTCGTTTGCCAAGAATGCAGCAACGGCATTTGTCTTATCCTTAGGCGCTAATATGCTGCTTCGATTTGCCGGCCTTTTTGCAAACAGCGTTGCATGGACGGCGCCATCTTATTTTATAAGCCTTTTTGATATAGAAATGCATTTTGAACCGTTTCTTTACGGGCAATTAAGCTTTGCCTCTGTGCTGTACTTTTTACTGTTCATTATTTTAAATATGGCATTTACCAATATGTCCGTTAAAAACAGAAGGACAGGTTAATATGAAAGCTTTAAATAAAAAAACAAAAAAAACTCTTTATAATACAATACTTTTTTTAATATTGATTGCTGTTTTTGCCTTGTTTACAGCAGCGTCTCAAAGCATGGAAAAAAAATACGCTTTGAAAAAAGATTTTTCGTTTAACAATATTACAAGCTATTCCACCGTTACCGAGGAAGTGCTTGAAAATTTAAAGCATCCTGTTAGAGTATATGCCCTGTTTACACCCGGCGAAGAAGACTACAACCTAATTACCCTTTTGGAGCGCTATGCCGCTAAAAGCCCGTATTTTACTTTTTCCGTTGAAAACCTTGCGGATAACCCCACGCTTGTGCATTCAGTTTCCGACAGCTTGTATGACGGCGCCGTATCTTCAGACTGCCTTATCGTGCACAGCGAGTTTAACGATAGAACAAGAATTTTAAACACGCAGGACTATGTTTCGCAGTCTTTTGATGCTGAATCGGGCAGCTTTGTTATAGACGGCGCAACTTACGAAAGTAGCCTTACCAAAGCCATCGCATATGTGTCGGGCGGAAAACTGCCTACTATATATATGCTTAAGGGTCATGGCGAAATAAGCATCGCCGATGCGCTGCCGCTTATAGATTTTTTGAAGGATAACAACTACGCTGTTGAAGAGCTTGATTTGCGTGAAAACCTTTCTGTTCCTGAAGATGGCCTGCTTATGATACTTTCGCCTATGAAAGACCTATCTGAAGCAGAGCTTAAAAGCATCACGGATTTCTCTTCAAAAGGCGGTCCTTTATTTATTACAACGGATTATAACGACCCGCATGATCTGCCTAATTTCAACGCGCTTTTAAGGTACTACGGCGTAGAAATACTTCCAGGCATTGTTTCTGCAGAGCCTTCAGACAGGGCTTCTTACTATGAAAACCCGCTTTATATTATGCCTTATATGCAGCAGAGCGAAATAACTTCTGCGCTTATTTCTCTTTCGCAGGACAGGCTTATTTTTGCAGGCTCAAGAGCTTTTTCAACGCAAAGCAGCAGCAATGCCCTGCAGGTTACGCCTTTGCTTATAAGCGGTGAAGCTTATTTAAAACAGCTAACGGACGACGGCAGGGTAATTGATAAAGACTTGCAGGAAAGCAGCAAATATACCTTAGCTGTGCTGTCAGATAGAGCAGGCGAAACGGGCGTGCGCTCCAAAGCCTTTATAAGCGGAAACTCTTCTGCGTTCATTGATGAATGGCTTTATGCCAATTCATACAGCAGCGAGTTTTTATTGTCCGCCGTGCAGGGTATTTACCGCGAAAACCCTTCAGAAATAGAGATTAAGCCAAAAACAGCATTCAGGAAGCCAATGGAATTTAACAGCATTGTTTTGCCCGTAATTATGATTTTATTGCCTCCTTTAGCAGTAGCAATCACTGGGGCAGTTGTGCTTATAAAGAGAAGAAAACTATAATGCAGCCTGTACAAAGAAAACCGCAAAAAAGCCTTAATAAAAAGGCTAAAATAATAATTATACTGCTGCTGATTGCTTTAGCGCTGATTTTTGTGATCTTATCCAAGCCCAAAGAAAAAAAACCCATTGTTTCAGAAGAAACCGTTTTTACGCTTTTGAATGCTAATAAAGAAGACATTTTATATGTTTCAATAAAACCTAAAAATGGAAAGGAATACAGTATAGAGCAAACATCAAATGATGAATATGCAATAAGCGGCGAGCAGGATTTTTTGTTTGACAAAAACATGGTATCTTCCATTTTCGATACTGCGTGCTTTTGGGAAGCGCATTATAAAATAGGCGAAAACTTTTCAGATGAAAAATTAGGCGAATTTGGAATAAGTATTAGTTCGCTTACTGTAAGCGTAAATCTATCCAAAAACAAAAAATACACTTTCGTTTTTGGAGATAAAATAAACACAGACAACTTTCTGCAATATATTTATGCGCAGCATGATAAAACGCTTTACGCCACCAAGATAAACTATACCGATGTGTATAACTTTACTCTAAAGGAAATACACACGGTGCCTGAAATTAATTTTTCATCAGATTTAATAGATAAAATAACAATAGCTGAAAAAGGTAAAAAAATTATTATTACAAGACAGGAAGACCTTTGGAGATTTGAAAGCCCCATAAAATACCCGATGAATAAAACAAGCAGCGAACAGCTGGCACAAAATATAGGAAAAATGCGCCTTGCCGCATATGAAGCGCCGGCAAATAAGCAAAATATAGAAAAATATGGCTTTTACGATACTAAAGTTAATATAGCATTTGATATAGCTGCAAGCTATGTATCTGCTCCTGGCGGCGAAAAAATAAGTATTCCAAAGCATAAAGTTGAATTAAGCCTTGGAAAGGAAATAGAAGGCGTGGGCTTTTACTGCCTTTATGAAGGCGATATATATAAGGCAACCAAGCTTTCATTAGGGTTTCTGCTTGATATGCATATACATGACATGCTGCTTTTAAACCCTGTAAATATATCCATAGACCGTCTTGAAAGCTTAACGTTTGTTAAAGATAATCAAATTGCAGAATATAGTCTTCAATTCACCGAAAATGTGCTTGAAAACAACGAAATAGAAAAAGATAAGCATGGCAACACGGTATACAATTTATCCGTACTAAAAAACGGCATAGAGTTTGATGAGCAAACTTTTATCACAAAGTATACGGAGCTTAGCAAAATGGAAATTGACGGGCAGCTGCCTGAAGGCTTTAGTAATCCCACAGGAAAAGCATCGGCTTCAATAATACTTAAATATGACCGCGGCGAAAGAATAATAGATTTTTTCCCGTTTGATCCTCTACACTTTGCCGTGAGTATAGACGGCACATGCATGCACTACATTTCAAAGGATAAATTAGGTCCTGTCAACCCAAGTTCGCAACTTTCAACTCCGCAGTCCATGTTATGCTGCCTGGTTTATTAATGAATTGAGCAAGGCCTTGCTCAGGTAAGCTTTAGTAACCGACCAATCTTCTGAGTATT
>JBMNUE010000010.1:0-25459 GCA_050946095.1 Christensenellales bacterium | reverse complement strand
CTTATATGGACAATGTCTTCCCTGCTGAGGGCGTCAAATGCCTGGCGCATATAGGCAAGCTCCAAGCTTCGCCTTATGCCGAACATCTGGTGGACGGCTTCGTTGTCGCTGCCGTCCATATGAAAAAAAAGCACGTTTTGGAATATAAAATCCAAATTGAATGAGCAAACTTCTGTTCCGCGCCCCGGCACAGCCTTTACCATGCCCATAAGCTCCATGCTTTTTATAGCCTCCCGCACAACGTTGCGGCTTACGTTAAGGTGATTTGCCATGGATTGTTCGGTCGGCAAAAGATCGCCCGGCTGAAGCTTGTTTTTTATTATATGGGCTCGTATCTGTCTGAAGGTGGAAAGAAAAAGCTTTTCCGTATTTTTTTTATCGTTCACAGCAACCTCTCTATCTAAATGTAGTACATATCTTATTTTCAATGAAATTATAGCGGTTATTTCATGCTTTGTCAACCAAAAAAGGTAGAAAACAGCATGAAATATTGACAAAAAAGACAAAAATTAATTAACGGTATTGACAACAAAAAGCAAATGTAGTACATTATGCCTGACAAGCGGGAGCACACTATTTACCCGCGAATAAAAAAGGAGGGTTTTCCATGAAGAAAATCTTGGCAATAATGCTCTGTATGATGCTGCTGATACCATCAGCCGGTGTTTTTGCGGAAGAAGACATCGATATTACTCTGTGGACCTATCCCGTAGGCAACTGGGGCAACGAAGAAACGGTGAACGGAATCATCGAAAACTTCAACTCCGTGCATCCCAATATCCGCGTTACGGTTCAGTACCTTGATTATCAGTCCGGCGACGATTCCGTGATTTCCGCTATTGAAGCTAAAACCACTCCGGACATAATTTTAGAAGGCCCGGAACGCCTGGTCGCAAACTGGGGCGCTGCCGGCAAAATGCTGGACATAACAGACCTTTGGGAAGACACCAAGGAAGACATCGTTGCTGCAAGCCCCGCTGTTGAAGCTGCGTGCAAAAACGCAGAAGGCGTTTACTACGAGTACCCGCTTTGCATGACCACGCACTGCATGGCCATAAACTACAACGATTTTGAAAAAGCGGATGCGCTTAAGTATTTGGACGAAGAAACCCGCACATGGACTACTGAAGGCTTTGTAAACGCCTGCAGAGCGCTGCACGAAGCAGGCTTTGACCCCGTCGGCATAGTATACTGCGGCGGCCAGGGCGGCGACCAGGGCACGCGCGCGCTGGTTACAAACCTCTATTCAGGACAGTTCACCAACGAAGACCACAGCGCCTACACCATGGACAGCGAAGAAAACATCAAGGCGCTTAAGCTTATCAAACAGCTTGTTGACGAAGGCGTTCTCGCCGCAGACCCCGGCATTGTGGCTGGCGATGAAATAGCGATGTTCTGCAACTCCACCGCTTCTATGAGCTTCTGCTGGAACGCTTCCGCTGCGGTTTCCAACAAGGCGAGCCTTGCCGATGATGTCAAGGTTTTCCCGATGGCATTCCCGAGCGATGACGGCGTGCCGGAACTGCAGGGCGGCATATGGGGCTTCGGCCTGTTTGACAACGGCGATGAAAAACGCGCAGAGGCTGCCCGCACATTTGTTAAGTTCGTCTGCGACGATCCTTCCCAGGCGAAAGACAGCGTCTATGCAACCGGCTTCTTCCCGACCCGCGCTTCCTTAGGCGATGTGTACGAAGGAACCGAAAAGGCCGAGAACGCAGAGTATGCGATTTTCATGCCCTACCTTGGCGACTACTATCAGGTAACCCCGCAGTGGGCGCGCCAGCGCACCGAGTGGTGGAACCTGCTGCAGCGCATATTTGAAAGCGGCGATGTGGAAGCCGAAGTGGCTGTCTACATGCAGAATGCGAATGCGGACTGACTATAAATACCTTTAAGGCTAACGAGGTGTCCCGGTTTCCTCCCCGGAGGCGGGGACGCCTCTTTTTTTTAGGAGGAATGTTGCATGGCAAGCAAAGCTATTTCCTCGGCCGCCGTAAGCAAAGCCCGCAAAGCCGAGCATAGGCGGGAGAATATCTCCGGCTATCTGTTTATGGCGCCGAGCCTGTTGTTTTTTATCGGATTTGTTATTTTTCCGATGGGCATGTGCTTAGTAACCAGCTTTTTTAACTACACCATGACGGACTTCAGCTTCGTCGGCTTCCAAAACTACGCGGAGCTTTTTAGAGACAGCATTTTCATGAACAAGGCGCTTGTGAATACGCTGGTAATTGTTCTGGTTTCAGTGCCCATAACCTGTGTGTTCTCGCTGTGGGTGGCTTCTCTTATCTACAAAATGCGAAATGTGCATACATCCTTTTTTAGATGCGTCTTTTACCTGCCTGTTGTTACGGGCTCGGTAGCTGTAACAGTTGTATGGAAATGGATTTTCAACAATTATTACGGCATATTAAATTACGTTTTAAAAGCCTTGGGCCTTATAGCAAAAAACCATAACTGGCTGGGTTCTGTGGATACGGCGCTTGGCTGCATCATAATGATATTGCTTACCACTTCCGTAGGCCAGCCTATTGTGCTGTATGTGTCAGCGCTTAATAATGTAGACCATTCGCTGGTTGAAGCGGCATCGGTTGACGGGGCCACAAACTTGCAGACGTTTTGGAAAATCAAATGGCCGCAGATAATGCCTACCACGCTTTATATACTCGTTATCACAACGATAAACAGCTTCCAGTGCTTTGCGCTTATACAGCTGCTTACAAGCGGGGGGCCAAACAACTCCACTCAGACTATTATGTATTATATCTACTACAATGCCTTTAAGCTTTCCCGTTACGGCTACGGAAGCGCCATGGGTATTATTTTAGCCATAATTATAGCGGCGTTTAGCGCGGTTCAATTCAAGCTGGCTAAAACAGATAACGGCTGAGGAGGAATAAGAAAATGGAAAAAACTTTGTCAGCTAACAAAAAGATGCGAGCCTTTCGCGAAGACGACAATATGGACCGCTCGGTGCAGCATACTACGCCGTACCGCATTATAGGCGTGATAGTGCTTATTTTATTGTCCTTATTTTTTATTTTTCCTCTGTACTGGATTGTAACAGGCTCATTCAAGAGCCAGCAGGTAATTAACGCCGCAACGCCACAGTGGTTCCCGCTGGAACCCACCTTTGACAACTATTTTAGGCTTATGCAAAAACCCGCCCTAAAATGGCTTTGGAACACGGTGTTTTTATGCGGCATGTCCATGCTTTTGACCTGCGTTTCCGCTTCCATGGGCGGCTACGCTCTTGCAAAAAAGAAGTTTACGGGCAGAACTTTAATATTCTCTATCTTCGTCATGGCAATGGCCCTTCCAAAGCAGGTCATTTTGATCCCTCTGCTAAAAGAAATGGCCTGGCTTAAGCTGCATAACAGCTTATGGGCTGTAATATTCCCAACTGTCGGCTGGCCCTTCGGCGTTTTCCTTATGAAGCAGTTTTCGGAAAATATCCCCGATGAGCTGCTTGAAGCTACCAAGATAGACGGCGCCGGAGAAATACGCACATTCACTCAGATCGTGCTGCCGCTAATAAGCCCCGGCATTGGAGCGCTTGCGATATTTACCTTTATAAGCGCCTGGAACGACTACTTCCTTCAGCTTATAATGCTTAACAGCACTGAAGTTTTGACGATTTCCCTGGGCATAGCCAAGCTTCAGGCGGAACTAAGCACGGACTTTGGCCTTATAATGGCAGGGGCTGCGCTCGCTTCCGTGCCTATTATTATAATATTCCTGATTTTCCAAAAGTTCTTTACGCGCGGCATCACCATGGGCGCTGTAAAGGGCTGAAGATATTATTTGCCGTTTGACGGCCTTTGGCTGTCAAGCATGGCTGTTTTAACAGTTTTTATACTGTAATATGTGAAAAGGAGAGTTTTTAATTGAATCTGCAGAAATACCACGGCGTGTTTCCCGCGTTTTATGCCTGCTACGAAGATGACGGGAGCGTGAGCCTTGAAAGAAGCAAAAAACTTGCGCGGCACTTGATAGATAAGGGTGTTAAAGGCTTGTATGTAGGCGGCTCATCGGGAGAATGCATCTACCTTAATAAAGAAGAGCGCAAGGCCGCTTTGGAAGCGGTAATGGAAGAAATTAAAGGAGAGTGCACAGTTATAGCGCATGTAGCCTGCAACAACACGCAGGATTCTTGCGAACTGGCGGCCCATGCTGAAAGCCTTGGGGTGGACGCAATAGCGAGCATACCGCCCATTTATTTCCGTCTGCCGGAATATTCCATCGCCGCTTACTGGAACGCCATAAGCGAAGCGGCGCCGAATACGGACTTTGTTATATACAACATCCCGCAGCTTGCAGGAGTGGCGCTTACGCCTTCGCTTTTTAAGGAAATGCGGAAAAACCCCAGAGTAATAGGGGTAAAGAACTCCTCCATGCCTGCTTATGATTTGGAACTTTGGAAAAGGCTTGGCGGAAAAAACTGCGTAATATTTAACGGGCCTGACGAACAGTTCGTTGCAGGCAGAGTTATAGGCGCATCGGGCGGCATAGGCGGCACCTACGCAGTTATGCCAGAACTTTTCCTTAAGATGGACGAGCTGATTTATAAAGGCGATATGCTAAAGGCGGAAGAAATACAGCACGAAGTAAACCGAATCATCGAAGAAATGTGCTCATCCCGCGCCAATATGTACGCCGTAGCCAAAAAAATAATCGAAATTAACGAAGGCTTTTCCTGCGGAAGCGTGCGCGCCCCGCTCACCCCGCTGTCTAAAGCAGACTTGGCAGTAGCGGAACAAACAGCAAAACACATACAAGAAGCCATAGCTAAGTTTATAAACTGAAAAGGCTTTCACCCGCCTAAAATCCCCCTATAAAACGGGGGATTTTTTGTCGCGTTGCTGTTTATTTGTCGAAACGCGTTTATTTATCGAAAATGCATAACAGTATAAATGCTCTGCAATAAGATATTATATATATCCGTTGCCATATAAACTAATGAAAAATACCATTAAATGCCCCTTATAGTAGGAATTTCATATTTTTTTGTTGTTTTATCATTGATTTGTTTGGAGCAATGTCGTATAATAAGCTAAACGGGCGGTTTTCCGCCAAATAAATTAAAAGGAGAGTTTTAATGAAAAAACTTCTTTCTCTGTTACTTGTACTTGTAATGGCATTTGGCCTTGTAGGCGCAAGCGCCGAAGGCGAAGTGCATGTATTCTGGTACAACTTTGCAGACGTGTACATTTCAAGCGTGCGCGAAGCGCTGAACAAAGCCTTTGACGAAATGGGCGTAGCCTATATAGACAACGACGGCGGCAACGTTCAGGCTACACAGACAGACCAGATCACAACTGCCATAAGCTCAAAAGCTTCAGCTCTTGCAATCAATCAGGTTGAAAGCGGAGCGGCGGGCATTACGCAGAACCTTATTGACCTTGCAAAAGACGCAGATGTGCCGGTAGTATTCTTTAACCGCGCAGTTTCAACAGACGACAACGAAGCGAAAGAGCTTATTCTTTCCTACGACAAAGCAGCTTTTGTAGGCACCAACTTTGAGCAGGCGGGCATAATGCAGGGCGAGCTTATCGGCCAGTATCTGCTTGACAACTATGACGAAGTAGACCTTAACAAAGACGGCGTAATAAGCTATGTAATGTTCAAGGGCGACGAAGCCAACCAGGAAGCCATATTCCGCACCAAGCACGGCGCGGGCAAGGCGAACGAAGCGCTCGTTGCAGCAGGCAAGCCGGAGCTTAAGTTCTATGACGAATCCAACAAAGACATGTACTTGGTGGACCAGAACGGCGCATGGTCAAACGGCGCGGCCTTTGACTACATGAGCACCATACTTTCCCAGTACAACGAAGAAAACGGCAATATGGTAGAGCTCGTTATCGCCAACAACGACGATATGGCTTTAGGCGCCATAAACGCACTTACAAACGCAGGCTACAATACCGGCGAAGAAGGCGCCAAGGTCATACCTGTATTTGGCGTAGACGCAACCGATACGGCAAAAGAACTCATAGCTTCCGGCCGCATGACTGGAACTATCAAGCAGGACGCCGTAGGCATGGCAGATGCTGTTGCCACCCTCATTAAAAACATGCTGGACGGCAAGGACAAGTTTGAAAACCTTAACGAAAACTACGTTCAGGTTGAAGGCTGGCGCGTGGATATCCCCTACGCAGTATATACCGGCGAAGAATAATTAAGGCTTTTTGCGGAGGGCGCAAGCCCTCCGCCTGTATTTTTTAAGGAGGAATTTCTATATGGCTGAAACGGCGCTTTTGCGCATGGAGCATATCAGCAAGTCCTTCCCGGGCGTAAAGGCTTTAGACGATGTAAGCTTTACCTTAAAGCCCGGCACGGTGCACGCGCTTATGGGAGAAAACGGGGCAGGCAAGTCCACTCTCATGAAGTGCCTTTTTGGCATTTATTCAAAAGACGAGGGCCAAATCTATTTGGACGATAAACCGGTAGACTTTAAAACCCCGCGCGAAGCTTTGGATAACGGCGTCGCCATGGTTCACCAGGAACTTAATCAGGCTCTGACGCGTAACGTTATGGATAATATTTGGCTCGGCAGGTACGCAACTATGCGCGCTGGCGAACATTCGCCTTTTTTGTCCGAGAAAAAAATGTACAATGCGACTAAAGAGATATTGGATAAACTCAATATCGATATAGACCCTAAACGCAAAATGGGCACCATGCCCGTTTCACAGCGGCAGATGGTTGAAATAGCCAAGGCCGTTTCTTACAATGCGAAAATTATAGTTTTAGACGAGCCGACCTCTTCCCTTACGGAAATTGAAGTTGAGCATCTGTTTAAAATAATAAATATGCTGCGCGACAGAGGCTGCGGCATTATATACATATCCCACAAAATGGAAGAGATACTGCGCATTTCAGACGAAGTAACCGTTATGCGGGACGGCAGGTGGGTTGCTACCAAGCCTGCTAAGGATATAACCATAGATGAAATTATAAAGCTTATGGTGGGGCGCGAGCTTACCAACCGCTTCCCGCCTAAAGAGCATCCGGTATCCGACGAAGCCATTTTAAAGGTCGATAATGTGAGCGCCATGTATTCCAGCGTTAAAGACGTAAGCTTTGAGCTTAAAAAAGGCGAGATACTTGGCGTTGCAGGGCTTGACGGCTCGGGCAGAACGGAGCTTTTGGAGAACATATTCGGCGCAGCTACTAGAAAAGAAGGCAGGCTTTATAAAAACGGCAAGGAGATTTATAACAAATCCCCCAAAGAAAGCCTTAAAAACGGTTTTGCCATGGTTACGGAAGAGCGCAGGGCGACCGGCATATTCAATATTTTAACCGTTAAAGAAAATACCGTTATTTCAAGCCTTAAAGCGCTAAAAAGCGGCAAAGTATTTTTGAGCAACCGCAAAATGCGCGCGGCGACGAGCAAAAGCATAGAAAAGCTTAACATCAAGACCCCGTCGCAGGAAACGCGCATAAGGTCGCTTTCGGGCGGAAACCAGCAGAAAGTGGTGTTCGGCCGCTGGATGCTAACGCGCCCGGATATATTTTTGCTGGACGAGCCTACCCGCGGCATAGACGTGGGAGCCAAGTACGAAATTTATCAGCTTATTATTAATATGGCAAAAGAGGGCGATTCTATTATAATGGTATCTTCCGAAATGCCGGAGCTGCTTGGAATTTGCGACAGAATTCTCGTTATGAGCGGCGGACGCCTTGCAGGCGAAGTCGATCCGCAGACGGCAAGCCAGGAAGACATAATGAAGCTTGCTGCAAAATACGTTTAATTTTGGAGGTATACTTTGAGTACAAATAGTAATTCGCCGAACAAAGGCCGCTTTGCGACAAGAAGGGACGAGTTCAACGCCCTTTCAAAAAAAGATAAACAGCGCTATATAGGCAACTGGTTCTTGGACAGGGCGATGATTATCATAATCATTTTGCTCGTCATCTACATACAGGTTCGGCGTCCCGCCTTTTTAAAGCCGGCGTCCATAATAAACATATTAACCCTTACTGCGGCAAGGCTTCCCATAGCATTAGGCGTTGCGGGCTGTATTGTGCTTGCGGGAACCGACCTTTCAGCCGGGCGCGTAGTAGGCTTGACGGCGTTTACAAGCGCCATATTCCTGCAGAAAACCGACATCATGGGCAAATTTTTAGAGGGTGTCGGCCCGCAGCCGGTATTCCTTATACTGCTTATGGCTATGGGCATAGGCGCTGTTATAGGCCTTATAAACGGCTTTTGCGTTGCAAAGTTTAAAGTTCACCCGTTTATAGTTACGCTGTCCACCCAGCTTATTGTGTACGGCGTGTATCTCACCACGTCAAATGCAAAGCAGATATCTTCTCTTGACCCAAGCTACACCACGTCCTTTGTGACCGCGCCTCTTTTTAAGGTGGGCACAAACTCCGTAAACACCTATGTGCTGCTTGCAATTATAGTAACCATTATAATGTGGGTAATTTGGAACAAGACGCGCTTTGGCAAAAACATGTTTGCCGTAGGCTCAAACGAGGAAGCCGCAAGGGTTTCAGGCGTAAATGTTACCGCTACAATAATAGGCGTGTTTACGCTTGCGGGCGTGTGCTACGGCTACACCGGCTTTATAGAAGCCGCGCGCCTTGGCGCTTCAACGGGTTCCTTAGGCCTTAACTACGAGCTTGACGCCATTGCAGCCTGCGTTATAGGCGGCGTTTCGTTCGTAGGCGGCATAGGTAAAATATCCGGCGTGCTGCTTGGCGTCTTCCTTATGCAGCTTATAATAAACGGCATGACGTTCATAGGCATTTCAGGCAACACCACCTATATTATTAAAGGCGCTGTAATACTTATAGCCTGCATTATAGATATGAGGAAATACCTTACCAAGAAATAATAGACATTGAGCCGCTTAATGCTTCTGGCTTTTGCAATGCTTTTTTAAACTCGTTTCTTATCGAATGCGTTTTAGTCTTTCGCATTTGATAATATTCCTCCCTCATATTTTTCCTTTACATCAAAGGGCCGCATTTAGCGGCTCTTTGACTGTCAATAATATGTATAAGAGCTATTGCCGTGTGTCTTTTTCTTGAGAGCTTTTGCACCTTCAAGTCCAAAAATGCAGGGAATGCGCGCTGTCTCACGTTTGGTTAGCGATTTATAAAAACCCAAAACGCAGGTAATGCACGCCATCTCATGTTTGGGCTAGCAATTTACTAAAAGCCGAAATGCAGCGGATGCGCGCTGTCTCATGTTTGGGCTAGCAATTTACTAAACCCAAAATGCATGGAATGCACGCCGTCTCATGTTTTAGTTAGCGATTTACAAAAACCCAAAATGCGGGAAATGCACGCTATCTCATGTTTTAGTTAGCGATTTACAAAAACCCAAAACGCAGGAAATGCACGCTGTCTCATGTTTGGGATAGCGATTTATAAAAAGCCGAAATGCAGCGGATGCGCGCTGTCTCATGTTTGGGATAGCGATTTATAAAAACCCAAAACGCAGGGAATGCACGCTGTCTCATGTTTGGGATAGCGATTTATAAAAAGCCGAAACGCAGGGGATGCGCGCCGTCTCATGTTTGGTTAGCGATTTATAAAAAGCCAAAACGCAGGAAATGCATGCCATCTTATGTTTGGGCTAGCGATTTATAAAAAGACGAAATAAAATGAATGCGCAGCTTTTAAATGCCCCGCGGCCTTAGCACTGGAAGCTTTTCGCGGCTGCGCTAATTAGGCTTAGCCCCTGAAACCCCTAAACAATACTTTGCCTGCACTCTGAAAGGGCCGCATTTAGCGGGCCTTTGACTTGTGGTTTTTGCGTCGCACCGTTTTTGCGCCTTGCATATGTTTCGTCCGATTTATTATATTTTTCAACATAAAAGCAAGTTTTGAGTTTTATTCCTGCTTAAGCTATGGTATAATAACCCTGAAATGGTGTTGCCATTTTATTTGCCGTATTTGTTTTTGGATTGGGGGCGCTTATATTGAAAATGCTTAATATAGGCTTTGGCAATTCCGTTGCCTCGGAAAGGATAATATCCATAATAGGGCCGGATGCCGCGCCTACGCGCCGCATGGTGCAGGATGCGCGCGACAGAAAGATGCTTGTGGACGCTACAAGCGGGCGCCGCACAAGGGCCGTTGTTATAATGGATTCGGGGCATGTTGTTTTATCCGGCCTTCAGCCAGAAACGCTTACAAGCCGCATACAGGACGATAAGGGAGGTAAAATTTGAAAGAAACTCGCAAGGGCATGCTTATAGTTATTTCGGGCCCCTCGGGCACGGGCAAGGGAACGCTGTGCAGCAGGCTTCTGCATGAGGATACAAGCCTGTGCTTTTCGGTAAGCTGCACTACGCGCAAGAAAAGAGAGGGCGAGATAGACGGAGTGCATTACCACTTCATATCGGACGCCCAGTACGATGCCTTGCTTGGGCAGAACAAGTTTTTGGAAAACGCCACGGTGCACGGCCACCGCTACGGCACCTTGGAAGCGCCCGTTGACGAATGCATAGCAAAAGGGCGCAATGTGCTGCTTGACATAGACCCTCAGGGAGCGCTTAAGGTTATGGCGAAAAGGCAGGACTGCGTTTCGATTTTCATTTTGCCTCCGAGCTATGACGCGCTTAGGGTAAGGCTGCACACAAGGAACACCGACGACCCCGAAGAAATACAAAGACGGCTTAACAATGCCAGGGGCGAAGTGGAAAAGCTTACTGAGTACCAGTATGCCGTTGTAAACGATGACTTGCAGATGGCTTATGAAAAGCTAAGCCACATAATTTCTGCGGAAAAGCAGCGCACAACACGCTATTTTCCCGTTATAGAATCTTATTAGGAGGAAACATGGCAATAAACAAACCCGGAATAGAAGAACTTCTCAAAAAAACGCCCAGCACCTATACGCTCGTAGTTGAAGCGTCAAAGCGCGCAAGGGAACTGGTTGACGGAGCGCAGCCGCTTATAGATCCAGGCGATAAAAAACCGCTTTCCATAGCCATAGAAGAAATAAACAAGGGCCTTATAACGGCGCACAGAAAGCTGGATCAGGAAGAATAATATGCTGCCTTTAGAAGGTAAAAATGTAGTGCTTGGCGTAACGGCTGGCATAGCCGCCTATAAAAGCGTACAGATAGTATCAAACTTAAAAAAGCTTGGCGCCGCGGTGGATGTTATACAGACGGAGCATTCCTGCAAGTTTGTTGCACCCTTGAGCTTTCAAAGCATAAGCGGAAGGCCCGTTGTTGTAGATATGTTCAAAGAACCTGCCTTTTGGGAGATACAGCATATTTCCCTTGCAAGAAAGGCGGATGTTTTTTTGGTGGCGCCTGCCACCGCAAATTTCATAGGCAAATACGCAAACGGCATAGCAGACGATATGCTGTCTACCACGGTGCTTGCAACCAAGGCGCCCGTGCTTTTAGCGCCTGCCATGAATACAGTTATGTGGAACCATGCCGCCGTACAAAGCAACATAGATGTTTTAAAAAAGCGCGGCGTGCTTTTTACAGGGCCGGCAAGCGGCCTTTTAGCCTGCGGCGAAATGGGCGCAGGGAGAATGGCGGAGCCTGACGAAATAACCAGCAGCGTGGTTAAAATTTTAACCGCGCAGCAGGACATGAAGGGCCTTAAGGTTCTTGTAACGGCGGGGCCGGCGCAGGAAAGCATAGACCCTGTGCGCTTTATAAGCAACCATTCTTCAGGCAAGATGGGCTATGCGATAGCGCAGGAAGCCCTAAGCCGGGGCGCTGAAGTAAGTCTTGCAGCGGGGAAAACAAATTTGGATAAGCCAATTGGCGCCAATGTGCTTAACTTTACAACCACCGAAGATTTATACGGCATAATGATAAAAGAAGCCCCCCTTTACGACATAGTAATACAGGCGGCCGCCCCTGCGGACTTTAAAATAGATAAATACTCCGAGCAGAAAATAAAAAAGCAGGGCAGGGAAGAAATGAACCTAAGGCTTGTGCCGACGGTAGATGTTGCAAAAGCCATAGGCGAGCATAAGAAAAAAGGGCAGATATTTATAGGCTTTGCCGCAGAAACCGAAAACGGCATTGAAAACGCCAGAAACAAGCTTGCTAAAAAGAATTTGGATATTATTGTAATGAACAATATTGCCCAGGAAAATGCAGGCTTTCAAGTGGACAGCAATATAGTTACCATAATAGATAAAAATTCCTTTGAAACGCTGCCGCTAATGTCCAAGCGCGATGTCGCCAAGAGGATAATAGATAGAGCGCTTGCTAAAATAAACAAGGCGGGTAAATGAGCGCCTATTGTGATGTATGCGTAGACATAGCCGTTGAAGCGACGGACCGCCTTTATACCTATGCATTGCCTAAAAATACGGATATTTCTCCCGGCACCAGGGTTTTGGTGCCTTTTGGCAGCAGAAATGTCGAAGGCATAGTAATAAATTTAAAGGACGAAGCTGGCATAGACGCAAGCAAAATAAAAAGCGTTATACGCCCTTTAGAAGACTACCCCATAATACTTCCGCATATTTTGGAATTAGCCAAAGAAATAGCCGAAAAATCGCACAGCACTCTGTCTTTGGTTTTAAGGCTTATGGCGCCTGCTCAGATGCGAAAAGGCAGGATAAAGCCTAAAAAGCTTAAAGCGGCGCAGATACTCGTTTCGGGCGCGGATTTTTTTAAGGCGCGCGAAGCGCAAAGACGCGCCCCAAAAAGGGAGCTGCTAATGGACCTGCTTTCAGACGGCGAAGTCCATTTCGTAAAAGACCTTAAAATGCTTGTTTCAAACCCTATGCCGGCCCTTAAAAGGCTTGAGCAGGACGGCATAGCTTCTATATTTGAAAAAGAAGTATACAGAAGCCCGCTTCTTCATATGCCGGAAAAAACCGAAGACCCTGAGCTTACTCCGCAGCAGCAGGAAGCTATGTCTGAAATAGTTCCGGCAATTGCAAAAGGCAGCGGCGCATTTTTGCTGCACGGAGTTACCGGAAGCGGCAAAACAGAGGTATATATAAGGGCTGTAAAGTACGCTCTTAAGCTCAACAAAACCGCTATAGTTTTAGTGCCGGAAATCATATTGACCCCGCAGATAGTTTCTTGGTTCATGTCCCGCTTTGGGGATGTTGCGGCGGTGCTGCATTCGGGGCTTTCAGCTGGCGAACGCTATGACGAATGGCGCAGGCTGCGCCTGGGGGACGCTAAAGTTGCAATAGGTGCGCGCTCTGCCGTGTTCGCCCCGCTTAAAAACTTAGGCATAATAATAGTGGACGAAGAACACGAGCAAACCTATATTTCAGAAAACAACCCACGATACGATGCAAGGGATGTGGCTCTGAGCCGCTGCAAAAGGGAGGGCGCCGTGCTTTTGCTTGCAAGCGCCACGCCGTCTATAACGTCTTTTGCAAAGGCAGGGCGGGGGGATTATATGCTTTTGGAAATGCCGGAAAGGGTAAATATGCACCCTTTGCCAAAAGTGCATATAGTCGATATGAGAGATGAGCTGCGCTTAGGAAACACGGGCATGTTTTCAAACCTGCTCATAGAAAAGCTTTCAAGCTGCATTGAAAGCGGCAAGCAGGCTATGCTATTTGTAAACAGGCGCGGCTATGCGCCGAGCGTTGTATGCAGAAAATGCGGCGAAAGGCTGCACTGCAAGCAGTGCGATGTGGCGCTTACCTACCACGCTTCAGACGGCAGGCTGCACTGCCACTACTGCGGCTTAAGCATAGCTTTCCCTAAGGTATGCCCTAACTGCGGCAGCAAATACCTTAAAACATGCGGCGTAGGCACTCAAAAGGTGGAAGAAGAAGTGAAAAGGCTTTTTCCTAATGTAAGCACTGTCAGGATAGATATAGACACCACCAGGGGTAAAAACGGGCACCGCAAACTATTAAACCGCTTCAGAAGCGGCGAAGCGCGCGTTATGATAGGCACGCAGATGATAGCAAAAGGGCTTGATTTTCCGCAGGTAACGCTTGTTGGAGCTGTCCTTGCGGATTTATCCTTAAACTTGCCGGACTACCGCTCGAGCGAACGCACCTTTCAGCTCTTAACGCAGGTAGCAGGCAGGGCAGGCCGCGGGGAAGATGCAGGCGAAGTTGTAATACAGACCTATAAGCCGGAGCATTACGCCATACAGGCGGCCAAGTCGCAGGACTTCAGAAGCTTTTTTGACAAGGAGTTCAGCCGCAGGAAAAGGGATTTATACCCGCCCTTTACGCTTATTGTAAGAATACTCTGTTCTGCCGATACGCAGCAGGAAGCGCGGCAATTAAGCGGGCATATGTTCAGCCGCTTTAAAGAAGAGCTGCAAAAGCACCCCCTTTGGAAAAAAAGAGTGCTGTTTTACAGGGAGGACGATGCGCCGATAAAACGCATACAGGGCAAATACCGCGCGCAGCTGTTTATAAAAACCATAGACAATAAAGACATAGAACCCATGCTCGCCTTTTTAAGCGAATTGGCGCAGGAACAAAGAGAAAAAGGCAGCGCGGAGCTTGAAATAAACCCGTCCACGCTTTTTTAGGAGGAAAGATGATAAAACCCATTAAAAAAATAGGCAACAAAAGCCTAAGAGGCAAAAGCCGCAATGTTAATAACTTTAACACCCCGCAACTTTTTATGCGCTTAAGGGACATGGCGGAAACCATGTACGATGCAAACGGCGTAGGGCTTGCAGCGCCGCAGATAGGCATAAAGCGCCGCATTATTGTTGTAGATGTAGGGGATGGACTGATAGAGCTTATAAACCCCGAAATAGTAAAATTAAGCGATGAAACCGTTGAAATGGCGGAAGGCTGCCTAAGCGTGCCGGGAAGAAGAGGATATGTTGTAAGGCCAAAGCAAATCACGGTAAAGGCGCAGGACCGCTTCGGGGAAGAATTTCAAATAGAGGCGGACGAGCTGCTCGCCCGCTGCATACAGCATGAGATAGACCATCTTGAAGGAATACTGTATGTTGACAAGATGACGGAAGAAATATTTGACGATGAAAAACAGTAAAAACAGCAGGCGCATAGTGTTTATGGGCACTCCCGATTACGCGCGCAAAAGCCTTAATGCGCTTATACAGGAAAACTACAATGTTGCGGGCGTGTTCACCCAGCCGGATAGGCCCAAGGGCCGCGGCAAAAAGATAGCCATAAGCCCGGTTAAAGAACTGGCGCTTGAACACGGCATTCCCGTTTTTCAGCCGAGAAGAATAAGGGCGGCGGAAGGCGTTAAAGCGCTTGGCTCCCTTAAGCCGGACATCTGCGTTACCGCAGCCTTCGGGCAGATACTGTCCCAGGAAATACTGGACATACCGCCCCTTGGCACGGTAAATGTGCACGCTTCGCTCTTGCCTGAATACAGGGGTTCTTCTCCTATAAACTGGTGCATAATAAACGGCGAAAAAACAACCGGCGTCACCACCATGCTTACAGACGCCGGCATAGATACTGGAGATATACTGCTAAAAGCGGAAACTCAAATAAAAAAGCAGGAAACGGCAGGGGAGCTTAGCCTAAGGCTTGCAGATTTAGGAGCGGAGCTTCTTATTGAAACGCTTGAAAAACTGTTTGATGGAAAAATAAGCCCTATAGCCCAGGATGAAGCAAAGGCCTCGTATTACCCCATGCTAAATAAAGCCATGGGGGAGATGGACTTTAATATGCCTGCGGAAAAATTACAAAACCTTGTGCTGGGGCTTAACCCTTGGCCCGGCGCCTATATAAATGCGCCCGTCGGCAAAATAAAAATACACAGAGCGGAAGCCTTGGACATTGCAGGCAATGAAAGCCCGGGCACCGTGCTGTTAGCAAGCCCCAAGGAAGGCCTTGTAATAAAGGCAAAGGACGGCGCTCTTAAAATACTTGAGCTTCAGGCGCCTAGCAAAAGGGCCATGGAAGCATCCGCATATTTGCGCGGCAACAGTATAAACGAAGGCAAAAACATATTGGAGGAGAGCGCATATGCGGGATAAAAGCAAGGGCGAAAAGAGCTTTTCTAAAAACAAAGCAGGGCAGGGCGAGTTCAAGGGGAAACCCAGACAGAATAATAAAACGCCCAAAAGGCAAGGTGCGCCAAAGCGCGGCGACTCAAAAAAAGCTTTTCGCAACGGCGGCTTTAAAAAAGCGGGCAGCAAACCGCATGACAGCAAAAGCTTTGCAAAGCCCTTTAACAGACAAGCTCAAAAGCACAACTCGCAAAAAGAAGACGATTTTAAAAAAGACAAGGATTTTAATAAGCCTTTTAAGTCAAATGCCGGAAGAAAAGCGCAAAAGCCTAACAGCAAAGACGGCTTTAAAAAATCTTTCGACAGACCCTTTAGCGGGGATTTCAAAGGGCGCAGGCCGCATGAAAACGGCGGACATAGAAAGAACGGAAAGGCTTTTGCGCATGAACGCAAGCCTTTTAGGCAGCCCTTAAAAGGCAAGGCGCGCGAAGCCGCCTGGGACGCTGCGGATAGGGTCCTTATAGACGGCGGGTATTCAGCTATAACGCTTTCAGATGTGCTGAACGATTTAAATATCGACGAAAGGGACAAGCGCCTTTGCACGAGAATAGTGTATTTAACGCTTGAAAAGCTAAACTATATAGATTTTGCCTTAGGCTACGTTATAAAAGAACCGGAAAAACTGCCGCCGACTCTTATAAACCTTTTGCGCATAAGCGCAGCGCAGCTGTTCTTTTTAGACAGGGTGCCCGCAAGCGCAGTTGTCGACGAAGCGGTAAACTTAGCGCGCAAAAAAGGCTTTGAAGAGCTTACTTCGCTTGTAAACGGCGTTTTAAGGTCGCTCATAAGAAAAAAGGACGAAATAGTTTTCCCTAAAAAAACGGATAATCTGCGCGAATACCTCAGCATATGCGGCTCCGCTTCTTTAGAGCTTGTGGATACCCTGATAGCAAACTTCGGCGAAGACACAGCAGAAAAAATAATCATGTTCAGCGACCGGGGCTTTTCAATGACGGTGCGCCGCAATATGATGCGCTTAACGCGCATAGAGTTTGAAGAACTCGTCAAATCAAAGCCGTGGAAAAAAGAAAACGGCGTGCTGCCTTATGTGTACAGAGTTTCAGGCACCGACGACATTTCGCAGGATCCGGACTTTAGAAACGGCCTTTTCAGCATACAGGGGGAGGGCAGCATGCTTGCGGCCCTGGCAGTAAAGGCGGACCTTGGCATGAATGTTTTGGACTGCTGCGCAGCCCCCGGCGGAAAATCCATGTTCATGGCGGAAAGGATGCAGGGCACGGGGCGCGTGCAGGCGTGGGACATACACGAAAAAAGGGTGCAGCTTATAAGGGCTTCGTCTGAAAGGCTAAGGCTCTATAACGTGCGGCCCATGGTGCGGGATGCCTCGGTGTTCCGAGAAAACCTGGTTTCAAGCATGGACGCCGTGCTTTTGGACGCGCCCTGCACGGGTACCGGCGTTATGGCTTCAAAGCCTGAAAGCAAGTACCGCTTTAATTCGGAAAGCCTTAAAGAGCTTTGCAAAATACAAAGGGATATGCTGGATACCGTAAGCGCCTACCTTAAAACGGGCGGCAGGCTTGTGTACTCGACCTGCAGCATATTGCCGGAAGAAAACACAAGGCAGATTGAAAGCTTTTTAAGCCGCCACAAGGAATTTAAAATACTGCCTTTCGATGAAGATTTTCCTGAAATTTTAAGAAATAAAGCTACGCCCTGCGGCTTGCAGCTTATGCCCGGAGAAGACGGCATGCAGGAAGGATTTTTCATAGCCGCTATGGAAAAAACAAGCGATGAATGATAAAATAGAACTGCTTAACCTATCCCTTGAAGAACTGGAAGGCTTTGTTAAGGCAAACGGCTTTCAAAAATTTCGCGCAAAGCAGCTTATGTCCTGGCTTATTAAGGGCGCGCCCTTTGATGAAATGCGCAACCTGCCCAAAGACCTGATAAGCTTTTTAAAGGAAAACTGCGTTTCATTAAGCGCTGAAATAATTAAAAACCTCGTATCCAAGCAGGACGGCACGCAGAAACTTCTTTATGCGCTTAAAGACGGCAATGTTATAGAAGGCGCCCTTATGCGCTACTCATACGGCTGCACGCTGTGCATATCCACGCAGGCGGGCTGCGCCATGGGCTGCAGGTTCTGCGCAAGCACCGTAAAAGGCAAAAAGAAAGACCTTAGCGCCGCGGAGATGCTTTCTCAAATCATATGCGCAAACAATGTATTAAAAGATGACAAGGTGCGCAACATAGTCCTTATGGGTAGCGGCGAGCCGCTGGATAATTACATAAATGTATTGCGCTTCATACATCTGGCGGCGGAAAATTTAAATATAAGCCCAAGGCGCATAACGCTTTCCACCTGCGGCATAGTGCCAAAAATTTATGACCTTGCAAAGGAAAACCTGCCCATAACCTTGAGCGTGTCGCTCCATGCCCCAAACGACACATTGAGAAAGCGGATAATGCCCATTGCAAACGCCTTTTCGCTGGATAAGCTTATAGAATCCTGCAGGCATTATGTAAAAACTACGGGCAGGCGCGTAAGCTTTGAATATGCCCTTATAAAAGGCTTTAACGACAGAAAAGAGCACGCGGAAGAACTGGCAAATCTCCTGCGGGGCTTCCAATGCCATGTGAACCTTATACCGCTTAACGATGTAAAGGAGAGCGTTTTTAAGGCTTCAAGCCGAAAAAGCGTGCAGCTGTTTTACGAAACGCTTTTAAAAGAACATACAGCGGCAAGCATACGCCGCACCATGGGGCAGGATATAAACGGCGCCTGCGGCCAGCTTAGAAGCGACTATTTAAAAGGCGAAGAGCTGTAAGCAGATACTATTTAGGCTGTTAAGCTAAAAAAAGGAGAGTTTTCTTGAACGCTATAATAAGGATGCATATAGGCAATGTAATGCAGAACAACCAAGACAGCTATCTTGCGCTTGCAGGAAACCACCCCATATACGCTGTTGCGGACGGCATGGGAGGCCATAAGGGCGGCAACGTAGCAAGCAAGATGGCGGTGGAAATAATAGCGCGCGAGCTTTCCGGGGCAGAGCCGACAGAAACCGCCCTTAAACACGGCATAGATATAGTTAATTCCGAAATTTATTTAAAACAGCTGGAGGATAAAAATCTTTCCGGCATGGGCACGACCTTAACCGTGCTTTGGGAAAACGGCGGCAGCTTTATTTTAGGCCACGTTGGGGATTCGCGCTGCTATTTGATACGCGAAAGCAGGCTGTACCAAATGTCAAGGGATCATTCCCTCGTTGCGGAGCTTGTAAAAAGCGGCGTAATACCGCCTGAAAAAGCGGAAAGCTATCCGTACAGAAATGTAATAACGCGCGCGGTAGGCACTGAAAGAAATGTCAATACCGATATATCTGTGCTTGAAAAGCGCGAAAAAGACATATGGATGCTGTGCTCAGACGGCTTAACAGAATACGTTAAAGGGGACGAGCTCCTTTCCATAGTGGAAAATTTTAAGCTTGAAGAAGCGGCGGACAGGCTTATTAAGCTGGCGTTGGATAGAGGCGGCCGGGACAACATAACCCTGCTTATATTGGGAGCGCCGAAATGACTGGCCAGCTGCTCGCGGGACGCTACCGCATTGAAGAAAAAATAGGCGAAGGCGGCATGGCCATTGTATATAGGGCCAAGGACAGCCGCACCGGGCATGATGTGGCGGTCAAATTTTTAAAGCCGGAGGTTCACGACAACCCGGAATTCATAGAGTCTTTTAAGCGCGAAGCCAAGGCCGCAAGCCGTATGAGCCACCACAACATAGTAAACCTTTTGGATGTGGGCGAAGGCGAAAACAACCTGTACATAGTAATAGAATATGTGCACGGCAAAACCCTTAAGGACATTATAAAAGACAGGGGCAAGCTTAACGAAAGCCTTGCTTCGCAGATTATAACGCGCATATTGGCAGCGCTCCAGCACGCGCACGAAGCGAACATAATACACAGAGACATAAAGCCGCAGAACATTTTGGTCGACCAAAACGGATACATAAAAGTGTCGGACTTCGGCATAGCCAAAATGGTGGACAGCAATACCGAAATAGGCAGCAAAACCGATACCGTTATGGGTTCTGTGCATTATTTTTCGCCTGAGCAGGCAAAGGGCGAAAGCGCCACATTCGCAAGCGACATATATGCAGTAGGCGTAGTATATTACGAACTCCTTACAGGCAAAGTGCCTTTTGACGGGGATACGCCGGTTGCTGTCGCCATGAAACAGATAAACGAAGCGCCAAGGCCGGTGCGCGAGCTTTCGCCGGAAGTATCCGCCGCAATAGAAAGCGTTGTAATGAAGGCTTTAAGCAAGGACCCTAAGGACAGGTTTGAATCCGCCCTTGCCATGGCGCACGCTATAAAGCAGGCGCTAAAATACCCGGAAAAAGAAGCCACGCACGATGTGCCCGTTTTTAAAAGCGAAAGGCCTAAAACTAAAAAGCGCTCAGCGCGCAGCAAAAGAAAGCTCGGCGTTGCGGTTTTATCGTTGGCTGTAATTGCGGCGCTTGTTTTAGGCAGCTATTTTATATATAATTTTGTAACCAACCGCACATCTGCCCCGTATCTTATAGGCGAAACGGAGGACGAAGCCGTAAGAGCCGCCATAAACGCATGGCTTAAGCCTGAAATAGTAAGGCAGCCAAGCTCTCACGCAGCGGGAACCGTTATACTCCAGTCGCACGATTTTGGCTATCCCATGTGGAAAAACGATACTATTCTGCTTACTGTAAGCACCGGCCCCATAGAAAAACCCGTACCCGATTTAATAGGCCTAAGCGAAGAAGAAGCTAAAGCGCGCCTTAACACCATAGGGCTTAACATGCTCGTAATAGAACTCGTTATGGATTCAAGCCCGAGCGGCACGGTGCTAACGCAGCTTCCAAAGGCCGGAAGCACTCTTTCTTCGGGGGGAGTCGTTCAGGTAAGCGTATCAGGGGGCCAGCTCACCCTGCCGAACGTTAAAGGCCTTGCAAAGGAAGAAGGCGTGCAGAAGCTGCAAAACGCAGGGATCCCCCTAACGAGAATCAAAACGACCGAAGTCGCCGTGGAAGACAGCAGCCGCTACGGCGAGATAGCGGACCAGCTGCCCGCTGGCGGCACTAAGGTTATGCTGTCTGACAACTCGCTTGAAATAGTTTTAGCAATATATGTAGAAAAGGAGGCGGAACCCGCATCGTAACAGCGCGCATTGTAGAAGGCAGGGGCGGCATATATTCTGTGCAGGACAGTAAAAACCAAAAGTACGTTCTGCGTGTTGGAAACAAATTCCGTTACAACAAGATGACGCCCATGGTAGGGGATATAGTGCGCTGCACTCCCGGGGAAAACGGCCAGCACGGCTGGATAGATGAAATTTTGCCTAGGAAAAACAGCCTGCTGCGCCCGCCCGTTGCAAACATAGACCGCTTGGGCATAGTAATAGCGGAAAAGCCCATACCCGATTTTTTGCTCGTGGATAAGATACTATTAAACGCATTCATGCAAAAAATAGAGCCTGTTATAATAGTAAACAAGGTGGATTTAGGCGAAAAAGCGCTTGACGAAGCAATAAAAAGCTATAAAGGCGCGGGAATTAAAGTTTGCGGCGTGTCCGCAATAAGCGATGCTTCTTTGGACAGCCTGCGCCATGTCCTTTCGGGCGCTGTTTCGTGCTTAGCCGGTCAATCCGGTGTGGGCAAAAGCACTATACTGTCGGGGCTGTTAAATATGCCGCTTGAAACGGGAAAATTAAGCCGCAAAACATCAAGAGGGCGGCAGACCACAAGGCATACTGCCCTTTTTATAGACGGGGACTTCATGCTGCTCGATACTCCGGGTTTCAGCCTGCTTGATGTTCCGCAAATAGAGCCTCAGGAGCTGCTGAAATACTACCCCGAATTTTTAAAAGCGGAAGAAGCCTGCAGGTTTTCCCCGTGCTACCACGACAGCGAACCGCAGTGCGCGGTTAAATGCATGGTGGAAAAAGGCATAATGGATAAGCAGCGCTACGAGCGCTATATACTTATAAAAAACCAAATACATGAAAACTGGAGAAACCGGTACAATTAAGGAGGCAAAATGATTACCATCGCACCGTCGATATTAGCGGCAGACCCGCTCAACATGGAAGAAGACATAAGGCGCGTGCTGTCTTGCGGCATAGACACGCTTCATATAGACGTTATGGACGCGCATTTCGTGCCGAATCTAAGCTACGGGCCTGCAATAGTTAAGGCGATAAGGCAGAAGTTTCCAAATGTAAGGCTGGACACCCACCTTATGATGGATAACCCCTATAAATATATAGATGCTTTTTTTAGCGCGGGTTCTGACGAAATTACCGTTCACGCTGAAATAGAAGAAAACATACAGGATATTTTAACAAAGATCCGCTCATTAGGCGCAAAGGCGGGGCTTTCAATAAAGCCGAAAACGCCAGCTGAAGCGCTTGAGCCGTATTTAGATAAGCTGGACCTTATACTCATAATGAGTGTGGAACCCGGCTTCGGCGGTCAAAAAATGATGCCGGAAACCTTAGGCAAGCTTAAAAAATTAAGAAACGTCGGATACAAAAACGCGCTTTCTATAGACGGCGGCATAAACGAAGAAAACGCCGAAACGGCGGTAAAAAACGGCGCGGACAGGCTTGTTATGGGTACTGCGGTGTTTAAGTCTGAAAATTTGCAAAAAACAATAGAAAAACTGCAGATGCTTTAATATGGAGAAGCTTTGAAGAAACATTACAAAGGCGGCGTACGTGCAAAAAAATCCTTAGGCCAGCATTTTTTGCGCGATGAAGCCGTGCTTAACGAAATAACGGCGCTGTCTAAAATACAGAAAAACTCTTCCGTGCTTGAAATAGGCGGCGGCATGGGAGATTTAAGCCGCAAAATAGCGCCGCTTTGCAAAAAGCTTTTCGTAATAGAAAAAGATAAGGACATGCTGCCCTTTTTGCAGCTTGCGCTAAAAAATTGCGACGCCCAAATAATAGAAGGCGATATATTGCGATGCGATTTAGAAGAGCTTTTAAAAAACGAAAGCAGCATACAGATAGCGGCCAACCTGCCTTATTACTTAACTACGGAAATAATGGAGCGCATATTTATGCTTAATCTGCCCATACATTCCGTAAGCGTTATGGTGCAAAAGGAAGCGGGCGAAAGGCTTACCGCGCATGAAGGCAGCAAAAAACGGGGCCCTCTTGCTCTTTTAGCTTCCCTTGTTGCAATTTATGAAGATTGCGTGCATGTTCCCGCCGGCTGCTTTACGCCTTCCCCAAAAGTAGACAGCGTGTTTTTGCACTTTGCAATGAAAGAAGAGCTGCCTGTGCCTAAAACGGAAGTTAAAAAGCTTTACGGCTTTTTTAAGCTGTGCTTTTCAAAAAGGCGCAAAACCTTAGCCAACAACTTAACGGGTATTGCCGCTAAAGAAGATATAGAAAGCATGCTTGAATCTTTAGGCTTAAGGCGGGATATACGCGCGGAATCGCTTCCTTTGGAAAAGTTTTTAGAGATTGCCGAAAGGCTAAATATAACAAATCTGTAACAAATACTTTACAAATAAGAAATACTGTGCTACAATGCGCTCATCAAGGAGGATGTATTATGCACAGTATTTTTAATATGCGTCGTTTTGTCGCAATAACATTATGTTTTTTGCTTATAGTTCCTGCGGCCTTTGCCAAAAGGTACGAAACCCTGCGCCCCGGGCAAAGCGGAAACGAAATTAAAAATATGCAGGAAGCGCTCGTTTTTTTGCGCTACCCCATCAAGGCGGACGGCAAATACGGCCCCTTAACCGAAGACGCTGTAAAAGCCTTTCAGCTGTCGCAAAAGCTTTATGTGGACGGCCTTGCCGGCAGCAAGACGCTGAGCAGGCTTTATGCGCTTGCGCCGCAGTTTGAAGGCGGAGCAAATTCCGGCTCAAACAATTTGGGAAGCAATATACCAAGCTTACCGCAAAACAGCGGCTCTGTTCCCAACATAGGCGGCGGGTTTTACCGCATGGGCGATGAATCCGCCAATATAAGGCTTTTGCAGGATCGCCTTAACAGTTTGGGCTATGATGCCGGAAGAGCGGACGCCGTGTTCGGCAGAAAAACTCTCAACGCCTTAAAGCAGTTTCAGCTAAACGCAGGGCTTGCAGCAAACGGAAGGGCGAATCAGAATACATTTGATGTGCTTTTTTCAAACGATGCGCCAAGGGCTTTGGCTACCGCCATTCCTCAAGAAACGCCTGTTCCGCAGGCAACGCCAATACCTCCAATAAACCCTGGGCAAGACCAGGGCGGAACAAAACCCGCTCCCCCGATTTCCGGAGGCTTTTCGTCCGCCTTTGTGGATACGCCAAACAAAGGCAGCCTTAACTTTAGGAGCGTGCCTAAGCAATATTCAGGTTTAATAAAAACCATACCAAACGGCACTGCTATAAGCGTTATAAATTCATCAAACGGCTGGACGGAGATTTTCTATGACGGCCGCAGGGGCTATGTAATGAGCAAATTCCTTAATTTCAGCAAGCCTTCTACTCCTAATGAAACGGCGGCGCCGGATGCACCGGCGCCCACAGACCCGTCTTCTGGCGCAGAACAGCCCGATATAGATATAATACTTAGGCTAAATGCCAAAGGCGCGCAGGTGCGCCTGCTTCAGGAAAGGCTAAATGCGCTCGGCTATTCCGTCAATGTAAATTCCATCTACGACAGCAAAACCCTATCCGCCGTAAGAGAGTTTCAGCGCAAGAACGGCTTAAAGCAGGACGGCGTTGCGGGAAAGCAAACTAAAACCATGCTGTATTCAGATGCGGCGCTTAAATATTCAGAAAAAGAAAACGTCTACGCTCTTTTAAAAATAGACGATAAAAACGCAGCCGTAGGCGCCATGCAAAAAAGGCTGCAGGAGCTTGGCTATACGGTAAATGTAAACGATGTGTTCGATATGCGCACCCACCAGGCGGTTGTGGCGTTCCAGAGCATAAACGGCCTGCCGGAAACGGGCAGGGCGGAAGTGGCCATGCAGCAGCTGCTGTTTTCCAATGCGGCCAAAAAATACGACTCCAGCTATGCAGGGGTTTCCGAAAGCGAGGGCAGGGATATAAGCGTTTCAAAATCTCAGGTGAAACTGCTGCACTGGTATAAGGATATTAAGCCCGGCATGCGCGCCGGCCAGCGCATGACGGTATACCACCCGGGAAGCGGCATAAGCTTCACATTAAGGCTGTATTCAGCGGGGCATCACGCGGATTCAGAACCCCTTACATTGAAGGACACCACGCTTATGAACAGAGCCCTGGGCGCTGCAAGCTGGAACACAAGGGGCGTATATGTAAAGCTGCCAAACGGGCAATGGACCGTAGCGTCTATGCACAATAGGCCGCACCTTACCGGCGCCATAAAAGACAACGGCTTTGACGGACACCTTTGCGTGCACTTCCTAAGGGATATGGAAGAAACTAAAAAGAACGACCCGAACTACGGCGTGACCAACCAAAAGACCATACGCAGCCTATGGAAAGGCATTTCAGGCGAGGAACTGGACTACTAAAAACGAATTGTATTTATAAACGGATATGCT